>JBKPLX010000067.1:0-15912 GCA_046731855.1 Verrucomicrobiota bacterium
CTACAGAATTATCTGGACGAATTTCGGAAAAATCCTGTTTCCTAATCCGCGCTGAAAAATGAACGAGTTTGACGATAACGAAATCGCGAGGCTGCTTCGATTGAAGCGGTACGAACAGCCGCCGCCCGGCTACTTCGAGAATTTCCTGCATGAATTTCATCGCCGGCAACGCGATGAAATGCTTCGCCAGCCATTGTGGCGCATCTGCCTGGAACGCGCTCACGGTTTCATGCTCCGCCTAGATGGTCGAGCTCTTGCCTCGTATCCAGCTGCCGTCGCGGCAGTCCTGGTATGTGCCGCAGTGATTTCATTGAAGATTTATCAGCAACCGGAGACGGCTCGGGTTGCCCTTCAGAGTCCGCCAGCTTTGTCGGCGCCGGCGAGTACGGAAGGGGAATGGAGCCTTACATCTCCCGTGGCCACGCAGATTTTCAGGACCCAGCCGGTTCGCAGTTTTAATGGAAGCGCCCAGACTCACCGAGCCGCAGCCCCGCCGCGGTACGTGCTCGATAGCGTCCCTGTGAGTTATGAGCCGACTTTCAGATTTTAGGCACGATACAGGGCGACGCGCCTCACGCGGCTTGCGCGTCGCAGTATCGCAAGTTAAGAATCTGCGCCTCGTTATGTCCCGTAAAGCCGCCTTCGCGCTGATTTTTTGGTTAAGCGCCGGTTCGCTCTTCGCACAAGAGCAATCTGCCAAAACCTCTGGCGAGAAGACCAAGGAGAGGTTTGAGCGCGCCATAATCCGGGCGGAGTCGGCAACAGCGGCTAGCCATCAGATCAAAGACATTTTCGCGCGCGCCGCCAAAGCAGTGGTCAAAATTCATGGCGTAGACGAACACAGCGAAATCTGCGGCACTGGATTTTTTATCGATCCCACCGGAACGCTTTACACCGCATACACGGTGGGCGGTGAAGCGGGAAACTTCACAATCGAATTCGGCGGCAAAAAATACCCGGCGCGCCAGCTTCTGGCAGACATCCGCAGTGGCACGGCGATGTTAAAAATCGATGAGGCCACTCCAGCCCTGCCGATTGGCAAATCTGAACAGCTGGAAGTAGCAACACCTGTCGTGTCGATCGGTTTCCCTTTGGATCTGCCAGAAACACCCAATTTTGGCATGGTGGCGGGATTCGATCGGAAATATCTGGGCCGATATTTTTCTACGACCCACATGCGTCTTAATCTGCCGTCGCAGCGCGGGGAAGCCGGCGCGCCTCTCTTGAACATGAAAGGTGAGGTCGTTGGTATCGTTGTCAGCAGTCTTGAGAACAACTCTGCGTGTTACGCGGTGCCAATTGAAGCAGCCGAGAAAATTCGCGGCGATTTCATGCGTTTCGGCGAGGCCAGGCATGGCTGGGTGGGGATCAATGTCTCCATGGCGCGTCAGCCGGTAGAAGGTTCGCTCGCGGAAATGACGCAAATCATGGCGGACACCCCGGCGGCCCGTTCTGGAATCAAAGCGGGCGACATTCTGTTACAGGTAGGCCGGAAGAAAGTAACTCAGCCAGAAGATGTGCTGGATGCGTCGTTCTTCATCACTGCCGGTGACGCTGTGCCAATCACTGTGATGCGTGGGAATCAAAAACTGACTTTCAACGTGCAGGCAACAATGCATCCCGCCAGCCGGACAGGGCTGTTACTCGCCGCACCCGGAACGCCGGCAATGAATCAGCAGGCGGTCCCGCTCTCGCTCGGTTCCGACGTGCCGCCCGAGCCGTAGGTTGGCTATCGCAGAATTCCTTTCGCCCGCGCAGTCTGATTGGGCAGGTGAGTCACAGCATTTTTCGAAACTCGGGTTCATCGAAGATGCGGACGCCAAGTTCTTTTGCCTTATCGAATTTGCTTCCAGGTTCGGCGCCAGCGAGAACGTAATCGGTTTTTTTGCTCACGCTTCCAGTGACGTGGCCGCCGAGCGCCTCGATTTTTTCTGTTGCTTCTTCTCGCGTCATCGAGGGCAACGTTCCCGTGAGCACAAACGTCTTTCCGGCAAAGGGCAATTCGGCCGCTTTTTTTGCTGAAACTTTTTCGCTCCTGGGGTGAATCCCGAGTTCTTTTATCCGCCGCAGAATCTTTTTCCCGGCTGCTGAAGCGAAGAAATCCAGGACGCTTTGTGCAACCACAGGCCCCACTTCCGTAGTGACGCCGCGTCCTTTTTCGGCTTTGCTTTTCGATGGCTTCGCGAAACCGGCTTGAACGAGCCGATCCGCAATTTCTTTAGCGTCACCGTCGTGGGATTTGCGTTCTCGTTTTTCGTGATACCGCAAAACCTCACGGAGCAGCGGTGAATTGGCGACGTCTTCAATCGTTTCGTGAAAACGGGCAAGTTGCGTTGCTGTCGTTCTTCCCACCTCCGGAATAGCAAGCGCAAAGAGCCACCGCGAAAGCGGCAGGGTCCGGGCCCTCTCGATCGCGCGGACGGCTTTCGTCGCATTTTTCTCACCGAACACGCGCGGCTCTTCGTCCGTGCCGAGATTCAATTTGGCCAGCTGTTCGGGTTTTAACTCGAAGAGATCGAGCGGCTCGCGTACAAGTCCACGCTCGACCAGCTTGTCGGCTACAATGCCGCCGACACTTTCGATGTCGAGCGCGCTGCGCGCCGCAAAAAATTCTACGCGTCGCGTCGTCTGCGCCGGGCACTGAAGATTTTCGCAGCGCCAGGCAACGAATTGCGGGTCGCGGCGAATCGGACCGCCGCACACAGGGCACTTGCCATGAATGTGTTTCGCAAAATCAAACGGCTTCGCGTCGCGGGGGCGTTTGGATTTAACAACTTCAACGACTGCCGGAATAACTTCGCCTGCCTTTTCGATTATCACGGTGTCGCCGATGCGGATGTCTTTGCGTTTGATTTCATCTTCGTTATGCAACGTCGCGCGTCCAACGGTGCTTCCGCTCACCAACACCGGCTCCAGCATCGCTACCGGAGTAAGAATTCCGGTGCGCCCGACTTGAATCACGATGTCGTTAAGTCGCGTCTGCACGCGTTCGGCCTCGTATTTGTAAGCGATGGCCCACCTTGGTGATTTTGCGGTGAATCCGAGACGCTCGCGTTGCGCAAATGAATTCACTTTCACTACCGCGCCATCGGTTTGATAAGCGAATTTGTGACGGATGCCGTCCAATTCGTGAATAGCATCCAGAATTTCGACGACTGACTCAGCCACCCACCAGCGCTCGGTGACCGGCAGACCCAGCTTCTTTAGCAACGGAAAGATTTCCGAGTGAATATCGACGTCCACTCCCTCGGTCGCCCCGGTTCCGTACAACACCACGCCGAGGGGACGCTTCGCCACGATTGCCGGGTCGAGTTGCTTCAGTGAACCGGCCGCGGCGTTGCGCGGGTTTGCGAATAATGGCAGGCCGGCTTTGCGCCGTTCGGCGTTTAGTTTTTCAAAGCCATGTTTATCCATGTAGACTTCGCCGCGCACTTCCAAAAGTTTTGTTGAAGCGCCGCGCAGTCGCTCGGGCACCGAGCGGATGGTCCGGATATTTTGAGTAATGTTGTCACCTACGGTTCCATCACCGCGCGTTGCTGCCTGGCGCAGCCTGCCGTTTTCGTAAATGAGCGAAACCGCAACGCCGTCCACCTTTGGCTCAATTACCACAGGAATTTTTTCGTTCGGCAACAGGCGCTGAATGCGAGCGTAAAAATTCTTCACTTCCTCTTCGGAGTAGGTGTTGTCGAGGCTGAGCATCGGGATCAGATGGGGCACTTGCTCGAACGCTTTAAGTGGTTTTCCGCCTACACGCTGCGTGGGTGAATCGAGCGTAACCAGATCGGGAAACTGTGTCTCCAGATCGACGAGTTCTTTGTAGAGGCGGTCGTAATCACGATCACTGATGATTGGCGCAGCTTCTTCGTAGTACAGGCGGTCGTGCCCGCGGATTTCATCTCGCAGCTCCTCCATTCGCTTCGCCGCCTGCGCTTCGTCCTTGGCCATGAAACACGATACAAACGGGCAAATCCTCGGCAATGCCACCACGGTCATTCCGACCGAAGCGGTCACCCTGCGCGAGCGAGGTAAACCGAATGCGCTTCGCTTAGAATGATCGCTCAAAAGCGCAACAATGCTTTCAATCCTCAGTCAGAACGGCTAAACATAATAAGGCGTGAAATCCGGCGAGCGCATCCTCGGCGTCGAAGGAGGCGGAACAAAAACCGCCTGGGCCTTAGTGGAGGTGAGGGCATCTGGTGGTGACGCCGGCACAGAATTCCGTGTTCTCGATCAGGGAAAGCTGCCGCCGTCCAATTTGCGCCTGACAACCCCGCAACGTTTGCGCGAAATTTTCGCCGAGTTGCCAAAACAATTCGATCGGGCAGGAGTTTTCCTTGCTGGTTGCGGCACTGAGGAAGATCGCCGATCGCTCGCGCTCATTTGCCGTGACATTTGGCCAAATGCAAAAATTGTGACTGGCAGCGATCGTGATTCCGGTTTGGCTGCTGCCCTGGATCATGGAGACGGTATTGTCGTCAACGCTGGGAGTGGCTCTTCGGTGACTGGTCGGCGAGGCGATCGGCTTGAGAGAGCCGGTGGGTGGGGACACATTTTGGGCGACACCGGCGGCGGGTATTTTCTCTCCATTGAGGCACTGCGCTTGATCCTACGCGAATACGATCTCCACCGTGGTGAGATGCAGTTCACCGCGAAAATCCTGCACGCACTTTCCTTGAACAATCTTGATGAGCTTGTTCGCTGGGCGCAGACAGCGGACAAAATGGAGATTGCAATGCTGGCTCCGGTGGTGTTTGAAGCCGCAGCCGGGGGCGACGCGCGTGTGAATGAGATCGTCGAGGAAGGTGCGCGCGTACTCTGTGAATACACCGAGGCTGTCGCTTCTCGTCTGCACCTGCTTGCTCCCAAGGTCGCGTTGATGGGCGGCCTCTTTTACCGTGACTCGATCTATACGCATGCATTTCGGCGCAGACTAAAAAAAAATCTCCCTGACGCCCGCGTGACCGTGGCAGAGCGGCCTCCCGAACTTGGCGCTGCCTGGCTTGCAGCGGAGAGCGGTGATCGTGTGGTTTTTCAACCAAAGCTTTCTGAGAAAGACATCGAAAATCTGGCTGCTGCGCTTACCGAACAGCGCAATCCGCGTTCGGAGAATCTGGAAAAGATGAGCGCGCGACAACTGGCCGAGCTTTTTGTTGATGAAGAAAAATTTGTGGAGGATGCGTTGCGTGGAGCGACTGCGGACCTTGCCAGAGCGATTGAAATAGTGACTGAATCGCTGCGGAATGGTGGCCGCTTGTTTTATGTCGGCGCTGGCAGCAGCGGACGTATTGGCGTCCTCGATGCGAGCGAGATTCCGCCGACTTTTGGCGCGTCGCCTGACCTTGTGCAGGGGATAATTGCCGGCGGCACGACAGCGCTTTATCGCAGCGTGGAAGGCGCGGAAGACGAGAAGAGCGCGGGCACGTTGGCACTGCGGGAGAGGGGGATAAAAAATGCCGATGTGATCGTTGGGATTACCGCCAGCGGCCGGACGCCTTTTGTCCTTGGCGCGCTGACCCACGCAAAGTCGTTAGGCGCAAAAACAATCCTGCTGACGTGCAATCCGGCTGTAGCCGGGGTCGTTGACCGCGGTGCGCCGCAGCCGGCGGCAGCGACTGCAAATATCGATCTTGTGATCGCGCTCGCTGTCGGTCCCGAGATCTTGACCGGGTCCACCAGGTTGAAAGCTGGAACGGCCACGAAGGCTGCGCTCAACATTATCAGCACTGGCGCAATGGTGGCGCTGGGGAAGGTGCGCGGCAATCTGATGATCGCTCTGCATACCACCAGTGCCAAGCTGCGCGATCGCGCGGTGCGGGTCGTCGTTGATTTAGCTCAATGCGATTACGACGCTGCGCGTCGACAACTCGAAGCAGCGGACTGGAACCTGCGTGCCGTGGTGGAAAAACTGTAGCTTTGGCCGACACTGACCACGCTTCGAAATTGGAGACCGTTGCAGAAATTTTGTTTTCCATAAGCGCACCGGAACCGCATCCCACGAAGGAACATGTAACCCAACCGAAAGGAACCTTATGCTCTGGACAATATTCGTGATCTTGCTGGTGCTCTGGCTGCTTGGACTGGTCAGCTCCTACACGATGGGTGGATTCATTCACATCCTGCTCGTCATTGCGATTGTGGTGCTGATTATCAATTTGATCCAAGGCCGCCGCCCATTGTAAGCTCAGCGGCGAAACCCATGAAACCGACTCTGATCGTCGGAATTATTCTCGTCATCGTCGGCATTATCGGCTTCGCTTATGGTGGCCTGAGTTGGACGACCGAAAAGAAAGACGCGCAACTTGGGCCCCTTGAAATCGCTCATAAGGAGAGTCACGGAATCGCTTTTCCGCCAATCGCTAGCGGAATCTGTCTAGCCGGCGGAATTGTTCTCGTAATCGTCGGCAGCCGGAAGGGCTAATCGCCCGCTTTCAGCACCGCGAAGGTTCTGCTGCCTTTGCGATCGAGATAGAGAAGGACTCCCCGTTGTGGATCGGCTTTCTTCAGCGCTTCACGGAACGACTGGACGTTGGTGACCGGCTTGCCGTCTACCTCGGTAATGACGTCTTCGCGCTGAATATCCTGGCCAGCGGCGATGCTGTTATCCTCGACATCGGTTACGACAACACCTTGCTGGACCGTAAGATGAAGACGCTCCGCAACGTCTTTCGTCAATTCCTGAACCTGCAGGCCGAATTTGCCGACATTTTCCGGCGTCGGCTTCGACGGCTGAATCGGCACCGCATTCGATGCTCGCGAAATCTCGTTGGGCAGTTCGCCAGTTTTAATAGGGACTTTGATGCTCTGGCCTTTGCGCCAAACACTTAGCTGGACACTTTGGCCGATTTTCTTCTTCAAAATCTCATGCTGCAGCTGTGAGTCCGTTTCGATCGGTGCTCCATCCACATGCGTGATTACGTCGAACGGGCGCAAATCGCTTTTGGAAGCAGGCGCATCGGCTTCGATCGTGCGCACCACGACGCCTTTATCGGCGCCTTTAAACAAATCACGAAGGTCCGGGTCGTCGCCGAGCGTCTCGATCCGGATGCCGAGCCAGGGCCGGGTGATTTTGTGACCGGCGATCAGTTCGGTGCCAATTTCTTTGGCCAGGTTACTGGGGATTGCGAAGCCAAGGCCGCGATTCATTCCGTTGATCAATGTGTTCATGCCGATCACCTTGCCGTCGATGTCACAGAGTGGGCCGCCGCTGTTGCCCGGATTAATCGAGGCGTCGGTCTGCAAATAATCGGAAATGGAGTAGGCACCGGTCTGAAGCAATTTGCTTCGGCCTTTGCCGCTGACCACGCCGTAGGTGAAAGTGTAATCGAGCTTAAATGGCGCACCAATCGCAAACGCAAACTGGCCCACCCGCACGGCATCGCTGTCACCCAGCTGAACGACCGGCAAATCTTTGGCGTCGATCTTTATGACTGCAATATCGGTCTTTTCGTCTGTACCTATAACCCGCGCAGGGAAATTTCGGCCGTCTCTCAATTTCACATCGATTTTGTCTGCGCCTTCAACCACATGAAAGTTCGTGAAAATGTAGCCATCTGGTCGAACGACAAAACCGGAGCCTTCGGTTTGGATGGGTCGTGGCGCGCCTGGGTTTCGCCGTGGATTGTTGTCATCTGGCGGGCCTTGGAAAAAAAGATCGTCGAGCGGCGAATTCTCGGCGATATCGTTCTTTTTGGAAACCTCAATAATGACAACACTCGGCGCGACCGTCTCGAAGACTTTTGCAAAAGCATTGTTCAACTGATGAACGACATCCTTTCCAGCTTCAGCTACGGCGGCAGGAACAGTCGGTGCGGGGACAGCCTCCGGTTGCGCCGCAAACGATGTACTCAGTGCAAAAAACAGGGTGAAAATGGATAAGCGCATGCGTTGGAATTTGGACAGCGCTGAACATGCAACGTTCAACTGGATACGTCCAATCCCGGCTTGCTCGAAGGTGGGCTCGCAGCTCAATCCAGCCCCTATTACAGCGCTGGACAGAGGCGGTATAATATCTGGCCCAACCTTGCATATGCGCGTGTTCAAGAGGCGATTCGTCTTTCGGATTGGCGTCGTACTTTTGATACTCTTCTGGGCAACGGCGCTCGGACCCGAGCCTCCCGCGCGCATCTCCATTTCGCCGAGCGAACTTGTTCGCGCTGTCACGATTCGCCGCGACTCGCTCATCGACTTGTGCCTGATCGACCGCGTGGATCCAAACGGGCGTGATGCCCAGGGCCGGACGCCGTTGCTGATCGCAACGTCCCAGCAGGATTGGAAAACAGTGCAGCGGCTCATCGGTGTCGGTGCACTTGTCGATCTTGCTGACAAAAACGGTTTTACACCGCTGATGGCCGCCGCCGGGCACGGTAATGTCGAAATCTTTCAGGAGCTGCTCGCCAGCTCGACGAATCTTCACGCAGAAGCCCATTGCAAAGATGGCAGCGATTTGCTGGGCATGGCGCTGGACGGTGGCAATCCGGAAATCGTCAGATCTGTTGTGGAGCGTTTGCCCACAATGCCTCAGTGGCGAAGCAGCACCCGGCGCGCCCTTCAAGGAGCCCTGACGATGGGGGACAAGGGCCAAATCCAGTTGCTGCTCAGCAAGCACTCCGCGCCTCCAACACCTGAAGGGAAGAATGTGCCCCTGCTCGCGTATGCTGTCGCTGGAAATGACTCCTCCCTTTTTGGCACGCTCTTGTCTTGTGGCGCCGATCCCAACACAATTCTGCCATCGCGCTGTGATAAGGATTTTTTGGCGCTGCTTCCGTCGAAATCGTTCAGCAGTTACGTTGAAGACGACAAGGGACTCACGGTGCTTATGCTTGCAGCAGGTCTCGGTCAGGAAGACGACCTACGCGCATTGCTTGCGGCAGGCGCCAGCCGAAACCAACTAACCAAGCGCAATAAAATGTCGGCCTTGGACATCGCGGCGGAAACCGGTCACTGGCGTTCCTCGCAAATTCTTCTCGGTAGCGGCCCTTCTCCGGACCAATTGCGCATCGAAATTTCCCTCGCCCTGCAACGGGTTGCTCTCTTTAAGAACGGCGTGCCGGTATATCGCACGCAATGTTCGACTGGGCGCCAGGGTTACTCCACACGCAGAGGCGACTTTGTAATTACCAATAAGGAGCGAAACCATCGTTCCAGCATCTACCACGTGGAGATGCCCTACTTCATGCGCCTGAGTTGTCTCGACTTCGGAATGCACGCCGGGATCGTTCCGAACTATCCAGCGTCGCACGGATGCATTCGATTGCCCGAGGAAGCTGCCCGCAAATTCTTCTCTGAGATACCAGTCGGAACGCTTGTGACGGTGCAATAATTATGCGCTGTTGTAGCGGCGATCTATGACCGCCGATGGTCGCATGAAACGGTTAATCTTATTTGCTCCCGGAGCAGGCGCTCCTTCGGCGCATCCCTGGATGCAGAATTGGAAGCGTCGCTTGTCTGATATCGGTCACGTCGAGACTCTCGATTACGCCTACATGCGCGAAGGCCGGAAACGCCCCGATCCGTTGCCAAAGCTTATCGCGGCGCATCGAGAAGCCTTGAAGGACGCGATAAACCGACATTCAGCCGAATCAACAATCCTAATTGGCAAGAGCATGGGTGGCCGCGTTGGATGTCATCTTTCGCTCGAAGAAAAAGTGGATGGGCTTGTTTGCCTCGGATACCCGCTCTGCGCGATGGGAGATCGCACAAAACTACGCGATGAAGTTCTGCGGGCCCTGAATATACCAATTCTCTTCGTACAAGGCACGCGGGATCCGCTTTGTCCCTTGGACCTCCTCGAGCGTGTGCGTCCCGAAATGAAAACGCAAAACGTTTTACACATCGTTGAAGGAGGCGACCATTCGTTGCGCGTGCCGAAACGCCAGCTTCAAGCGACAGGGAAGACGCAGGAGGATATCGATCAACGAATCTTCGAAACCATAGTTGGATTTGTTGACCAGGTGCCGATTATTGCACATTAGGTGAGATGAAACCTACCCCTGTTTCTTTGGCGGAAGTCCGCAGGCGAAGCGTAAAATCACGCGCGTTTCATTCCGTCCGCGCAGGCCAGATTGAGTTCGTGAAAGTCAACACCGACGCATGGAGATGGCGCGACATTTATCGCTGGCTTCTTGGTTTGCGGTGGCCGCAGTTTGCCGTTTTCGTCGGCATCCTTTATATCGCACTCAATCTTCTTTTCGCCGCGCTCTATAGTCTCCAGCAAGACAGTATCGCCGGCAGCACCGGAGGGCATTGGTTTTTTGATTGCTTCTTCTTCAGTGTCCAAACGCTGGCCACCGTGGGCTACGGCCATATGTATCCCCAAACGCTCTATGGCCACATAGTCACTACCATTGAAATCATGAGCGGCATCTTTCTACTCGCCGTAATGACTGGGCTGATCTTTGTCCGGTTCTCGCGACCGAGTGCTCGAGTTGTTTTCAGCAACTCAATTGTGATCGCACCATTAAATGGAAAGCCGACATTGATGGTGCGCGTAGGAAATGAAAATCAACACAGCATGGTCGAAGCGGAGTTTCGAATCATGTTTTCGCGCGATGAACCGTTGATCGAGGGCGGCGATTTCAGGTACTTCTATGTTTTGAAACTACATTTCGACCGGCTCACGGTTTTCCCGGCGGCATTAACTTTGCGACACACAATTGATGAAACCAGCCCTCTCTTTGGGGCAACTCCCGAGTCACTCGAATCGAGTCGAGTCCTCTTTATTGTCTCAGTGGTTGGAATCGATCCAGTCATTGCGGCGGCCGTTCAAACGCAAAAGGATTACAGCTGGCGCGATGTTCGTTTCGGCGAACGTTTTGCCGAGATGTATACCGAACATGGCGGCGGCAGGCTCACCGTGGATTACGGCCGCCTTCACGACACGGAGCAAGTGGGGTTTGCGGTTCAAGATAACGGATACGATGAGTCTTCTCGTAACGAGTAAAATCAGCGGGCGCTGGCTCCGGAATTGACTTGTTTTTGTTTAGCCCGCTTCAATAGATTCGCTTGAGAGAATGGCGCGTCTTCGATCTTTATTCGAAAAACAAACGTAAACTAAAGGAGCATTAAAATTATGGGATTACTTGATTCGATACTCAGTGCAGTTAGTGGAGATCAAAAACCGTCCGAGGCGGGTGAAGCGAATCCGCTTCTAGGCGCTCTCAGCGGCCTTCTCACCCAGAGTGGAGGGCTACAAGGCTTGGCCAATAAGTTTTCAAAGAGTGGCCAGGGTGACGCATTCTCGTCGTGGGTTGGCATGGACGAAAATCAGCCTGTTTCCACCAACCAAATTCAAGAAGCGCTTGGTTCGGATCAAATTCGTGCGATCGCCACTAAAATGGGAGTGGACCCCAATCTTGCCTCGCAGTTCCTGGCTGAATACCTGCCAAAGATCATTGATAAACTAACTCCAGCCGGAAAGGTGGATCCCACGGAGGATCACCAGCAAGGATTAGCTGCTTTGTTGCCATCACTCTTGCAAAGCCTCGGTGAGAAACCTGGTAGCGATCATTCTGCGCAAGCATAGAGTGGTTCTGCGGTAAGGCGTCACCGGCAACAGCTAACGTAGCTTTGACGACTGATCGCGCGTCAGTGTAGTTCGGTGTTATGCTTCCAGCGGCAGCACAATAGTCTGTTCAAACTGAAAAATAGCTAACAGGTGCACGGAGATGTCGGTGAAGAACTGCCAGAAGGTGTCATTCTGGTGCGTCGACCAAATACAACTCAGGGGAAATAGGGCTGCTCAACTTGCCTGAGGTCGGTGTTATGAACATACTAAAACCTAATGCGCTTCGTCGCTATCGTATGTCTAATCCTGTCGATAGCTGGTGGACAAGACGCGCTACCCGATCTTGACGCCGGAAGGCTTCGAACCGGATCCTTTTCTTTCCGAACGTTAGTGGGCGGCAAGGAGGTTGGCCGGAGCCGGATTCAGATTCGCAAATCGACCGATTCCGGAAATTATATTTTCTCAAACCTCGTCCTGGGAAGTTTTAGCCAATCCTGGCAGGCCATCGCGTCACCGACGTTCGCTTCAGTGTCAGCAAAGCTCAGTTTCGGGCAAGGCAGCGCGGCACGCACCGCGTTCGAGCTCTCCTATCAAGGCAATCGAGTGACTGGGTTTGTGACTTCCCAGAAAGAACCGTTCAAGAAACGTGAAGTCGACGAGACGGTAGCTGATCACACTGTAGACCAGCGCATAGACTGGGCCGCTGTGATGGCGCTCAAGGAATATGTTGAGGGGCATGAATTTCAATTTCGTGTCTATGATCCCGGAGCGGGAAACTCGGTTGTAAGCGTGCGAATCGGTGAAAGCGAAACAACCGCAGTTCCAGCAGGCTCCTTTGAGACGGTGCATCTCTCATACCGAATTGATAAGCGTAGCGGCGCTGAAACGTATGAAGTGTTCGTCACAAGACAGGCTCCACGTTTTCTGGTGAAAGAGAAATTTCCCAATGGCTCGCTGACCGAATTGGTGGAGCTCAATTGAGTGTTGGATATGCATGAGTAGCTCCGAAGCAGAGTCAGCTGATTCGATTCAAACTCTGCGAGCTTAACATCCGCTCCCGAACAGCAATCGCGGTCACGCGAACCCGTACGCTACTCAATCGAGAGTTTCCAGCATCGGTTGCCCAAACCCTCGTTTCTTTGGCCTAGGGGAAAAACTGCGTCCCGAGTTATACCGCCTGATGTGCGGGGGATCCGCACGCAGCAACCCAAAACCATAAGGAGAAACTAATGACAAAAAAAGTGCTGACCAAGTTCGTGCGCGTCGCTTTCACGGCGAGCGTTGCACTACCTTTAATTTTTGCACCAAAAGGATTCGCTCAGTTGCCGGCTCCGGCCGTGCCAGCAAATCCAGCTGCGCCGGCGGCGCCTGCGGCTGAGGTCGAGCGCGTGATCGTGACCGGTTCGAACATTCCCACAGCGGAAGAGACCGGTCCGAACCCAGTGGACACATATCGGCCACAGGACATTGAGAAACTGGGTATCCGTAACGCCACGGATCTCACAACCTTCATCCCACAGGAAGGAGGCGGGACCCTTAACCAAAACATGAGCAATGGAGGTGACGGTACCGTGCAATTGAACCTGCGCGGCATTTTGCCAAAAGAGACCCTGATTCTCATCGATGGAAAACGCATCGCACAAGCTGCGCTGTTTGGTGGCTACGACATCCAGCTGATTCCCTTCTCCATGATCGATCACATCGATATCTTGAAGGACGGCGCCTCGGCTGTGTACGGAGCCGATGCGGTGGCTGGTGTGGTCAACTTCTTCTTGATCCACAAATTCCGTGGCTTGGAGATTGGCGGTACCTACGGGGACACAAACCTCGGGGCATCCAACGAAATGAATGAATGGGAGACGTGGTTGAAAGCCGGCACTGGCGATGACAAGACTGATATTGTGGTCATTGCCGATTTCTACCAGCGTGGCGGGGGCGTCTTCAGCCGCGACCGCGACATCTCCAGCAACGCGGATGCGACTCGATTCGGAGGATTTGACGGTCGCAGCAGCAATTTCCCTGGCAAAGTGGGTACACCGGTCGGAAGCCGTCGCCTGATCCCCAAGTTGTTTTTCAGTGACAAGTCCCCGCCGCCGCATTCGGCTCCTAACGCCAAGACTTCTCCGTTTTATATCAGCCCGGCAGCCTTCGGTCTTAACACTGGGGGCGGGAACCCAGTAACGAATGGCCTTCCAGCGGGTAGAGGGGATGGGGACTACGTTGCCTATAACTTCGCCGCTGTCACGTCATTGCTGCCTCCGGCGGATCGTCAGGTGGTTTATGGTTCCTTCACCCGGGATATCTGCGACAAATACCTGACCGTATTTTCCGATTTCAAGGTGGCGCGGTCGTTTTTTGATGCCACGACCGCAGCCGTGCCGTTTCTGCCTGACCCGTTTAAGAACCCTGGCCAGGCCGTTGGCGTTAGTGGCAGTTCGGGTGGGGTTAGTGTCCCGATCCAAAACGCATTTAATCCGTTCACAGTAGCGGACGGGACCTGGATATCGCCTACTGGTGAGCTGGTCCCGGTGACTACGGGCGTCCGGTTTCGCGCCATTGACGACACCGGCGCGAGAACCGACAAGATTACCTACTGGGATTACATCTTCGACGTGGGGTTGAAAGGCGAGATGGGGGAATTTGGCGACTATTTCAAGACTTGGAACTGGGAGCTAGGATTTCGTTACGCTCGGAATGAGGGAGAGGACTTGGCCCTAGGGGACGTTAGCCAGCCCGGTCTGCGCGACGCGTTGCTGGACACGAACCCAGCCACGGCTTTTAATGTATTCGGGGGCTTCTTCGGCACCAACTCGAATGTCGCAAAAAGCCGTGTTTACGTGAACCTGCATAACAGCGCTACCTGGGAGCAGCCATTGGCTTACGCCACGTTTAACGGCGACCTGTTTAATTTGCCTGCCGGGCCAGTTTCATTCGCCATCGGCGGCGAGTACTACGGTGAGAGGTGGACTCGCACCCCGGATTCGCTGAACACGACGTTTAGCTCGATTGGCTCTACCGACCGGGAAGGTGCGCGAGTGAACCGGGATGTGTGGTCGATCTACGAGGAAGTGCGGGTACCATTCACCAGTCCCACATGGAACTTCCCCGGCTTCTACAGCTTCGAGGTTGACTTCGCCGAGCGCGAACAGTGGTTCAGCCAGAACACTTCTGAGGTTCTGAGTACGAATACGCCAAAGGCGCACAGCACGTATGACGCGCAGAAGCCTAAGGTGTCTGTGCGCTGGCAGCCGCTTGATCCCAAGTATATCGGCGCGCTGACCCTGCGTGGCAGCTACACTGAAGCGTTTCACGCCCCATCGGTGCTTGAGCTTAATCCAGCGGGCTCGCAGAGCTTCCCGCTGGTGGTCGATCCGTTTTCGTCCCAGAGTGAAAACCAGATCGAGGAACGTCAGAATGGAAACCCCTTCCTGCACCCGGAAGTGGCCTACGAATGGACCTATGGGGCTGTTTACAGCCCGAAATGGCTCAAGGGCCTGACCGTCAGCGCGGATTGGTGGCATATTGACATGCGCGATATCGTGGCGCTCCTCGGTGCGCAGTTCATCATCCAAAACTTTACCGGCACTGACTTGGTGCAACGTGGACCAAGTACCATTCCTGGCGAGCTTGGCCCAATCAACCTGGTCCTTGACCCATTCGCGAACCTGGCTGGCATAGTCATGGAAGGTCTGGACTACGAAGCGATCTATATTCTGGATTCAACGATCTTCGGCCACGGGGATTTTGGAAGGATAACCACCACAGTCAACGGCACTTGGTTGTCCAAGGCCGTGTTTCAGCCGACCCAGGCTGACAAACCCTTCGGTATCGCGGGAGACTTCTTGTCAACGTCATTCACTCTGACCAATTCACTGCCACGGAATCGGGCGAACTTTAGTATCTTCTATGATGGCCCGGCTGATACATGGTTGGGCGGACTCGATGTCGGTGCGGTGGTCCATTGGATCTCCCAGTATGAAGATGACAATATCGACTTGGTCGGCAGCAATCCCCATACGCCGCGGACTGATCCCATTACTGGTGAGGAATCTCCTTTCGCGCGTAAAGTGGCGAGTTGGACTACGCTCGACCTGATCCTGAACTACACCTTCAACCTCCCGCCGCCTGCGCCGGCCGAAGTGCCCGGCTATGCCAAAGATGGCGGCAAGAACGTGAAGATGAAGGACGGCAAGGAGAAGAATGTCATCCCGGTCTCCACAGCCGAGTACGGCTGCAGCAACTGGAAGTGGTGGCTTAACAACACCACGGTTACGCTCGGTATGCAAAACGTGCTCGACGAGGATCCACCGTTTGTGGCTGGCGCCTTCGAGAACAACTACGATGAGACGCTAACCACGGTTAAGGGTCGTTTCTGGTACGTCGGCTTGAAAAAGAGATTCTAAGACCTA
>JBKPLX010000068.1:0-4019 GCA_046731855.1 Verrucomicrobiota bacterium
GTCTTGCTTCGGCCCCTGCCGTATCCGGATGCCGATCGCATCATGGTGCTAAACGAATCGGCCAATGGTCAGGAATTTTCGGTTTCGTTGCCGAATTATCAGGATTGGAAACGCGATAACAACGTCTTTAAATATCTCGCCGTCACGCGGCGCGAATCGCGAAACCTGAGCGGTATCCCGGGACGGGAGGCCGAGCGAATCCCGTGCGCCAGTGTCTCGGAAGAGTTTTTCAAGGTCATCGGATTGTCGCCCAAGCTCGGACGGACCTTCAACGAAGAGGAAGAAAAACCGGGCGGCCCGCCGGCTGTGGTGATCAGCGATCGGCTTTGGCAGCATGCTTTCGCGCGCGACGCCAGTGTATTGGGGCAAACGATCAAGCTGCATAATCAAGCTTTCACAGTCGTCGGCGTGATGCCGGTCGAAATGAATTCACCACAGGACATAGATGTCTGGTTTCCATTTGCTCGGCGCATCGTTCCGTTTTGGCAGGACCGAACCATTCATCCGATGCTGTTTGTTTGGGGGCGACTGAAGCCCGGCGTCACTGTCGATCAAGCGCGCACCGAGATGAAGGCCATCGCCGCGCGCCTGGAGAATGAGTATCCCGCTACCAATGCGCGGGCCAGTATTTCGATCACACCGTTGCTGGAAAGTCTGATCGGCAAATTTCGGACTAATCTGACGCTGCTTCTGGGTGCGGTCGGATTAGTGCTACTCATTGCTTGCGCCAACGTGGCAAATCTTTTCGCTGCTCGCGGCGCCGCGCGCGCGCGCGAGTTCGCCATTCGCGCGGCAGTTGGCGCGACGCGTCGCCAGATCATTCGGCAGCTTCTGGTGGAAAGTTTTCTGATCGCCCTGCTTGGCGGTATGCTTGGGCTTTTCATCGCAGCTTGGGTTCGTGATGCATTGGTTGGCCTTGCGCCACAAGGAGTGTCGCGATTTCAGGACGTCTCCTTCGATCTGCCCGTCCTCAGCTTCACTTTTGTCATTGCGTTGGTCACCACCGTGCTTTTCGGATTATGGCCGGCCTGGCAAATATCGCGCGGAGACGTTCAAGTTGCTCTTCAATCCGGCTCGCATAGCAGCGGCATCTCGCTCGCCGCCAAACGCACGCGTGATTGGCTCGTAATTAGCGAAATCGCGCTCACGCTCACATTGCTTGTCGCCGCCGCGCTGGTTCTAAAAAGTTTTTCGCAAATGCAATCGCTCCAACTTGGGTACGAGCCGCGCGGTCTGATCACCGCTCGGATGGAACTTCCGTTCAGACTGTATTCAACACGAGAGAAGATGGGAACATTTACCAATCTATTGCTCGAGAAAGTTCGGGCACTGCCAGGAGTTCAAAGTGTGGGTATCGGTTCGAACTCGCCACTGATGGGTGGCTGGCAAACCTCGTTCTATCGGGAAGGCATTCCAATTCCCACGTCCAGCCAAATGCCCAGTGCCAACCTGGAAGCTATCGGCGGCGATTATTTCGCGACATTCAAATTGCCACTTCTGCGCGGTCGCACGTTCAACGCTGGGGACACGTCAAATTCACCGCGCGTCATCGTGATCGATCAGGCATTAGCTGAACAATATTTCCCTGGCGAAGATCCAATCGGCAAGCGCCTGAGCGTGGATGTCGGTAACGATAATGAAGGTTACGCGTTTGCAGAAATTATCGGAGTTGTCGCGCGCATGCGGTTTCATGCCTTTGATGAAACTGCGCCGGTGCCGGTAATTTACTGTTCGACCGCCCAAGCGTATCGCGCCGGGCTGGGTCTGTTTGTTCGCGCTGGGTCAGGGGTCAGGGCGCTCGACAAACCAATTCGTGACATTGTCAGTTCGATCGATCCGAATCAGCCGGTCTTCGACGTTCGTCTCATGCAAGATCGCGTTGAGGACACTTGGGGCACGCAGCGTCTCCTCACGTTTCTGTTCTCCATCTTCGCCGGACTCGCACTTCTTCTTGCCATGATCGGTTTATACGGATTGCTCGCTTACACCACGCTCAAACGCGTTCGCGAAATCGGCGTTCGCATGGCGCTCGGCGCGCGCCCCGCGCAGATTCGCGCGCTCGTGCTCTCGCACGGAATGCGTTTGCTTTTGATCGGGTCGGGGATCGGCCTGCTCGCTGCATTTGCACTTTCGCGCGTACTACAAAGCGTTCTTTTTGAAGTCAAAGGAATCGATCCAAGAATCTATCTTGGAGTTGGGCTAACACTTTTCGGCGCCACTCTTCTCGCCTCATGGCTTCCAGCGCGCCGCGCCTCCCGCGTGGACCCGATGGTCGCGCTTCGAACGGAATGAAATCAGAAATCAGCGATCAGAAGCCAGAAATTCCATGAACGATCTCCGTTTCGCCATCCGGCAACTGTTCAAAAATCCGGGGTTCGCTCTGATCGCAGTGATCGTGCTTGCTCTCGGCATCGGTGCGAACACTGCGATTTTTAGCGTCGTTAACGCGGTACTGTTGCGGCCGCTGCCTTATCCACATTCAGAGCAACTGGTGTTGCTGCGTGAGCGATTGCTCGGGCCGTCGGGTTTCGAATCAGGCTCGGTCAGTTACATGAATTATCTCGACTGGCGTGCTGCGCAGAAAAGCTTCACCGATCTCGCATTGGCAAGGACAGAGGGTGTGAGCCTCTCGGCTTCAGATGGGACAACGCCGCCGGAAGCAGCCAGAGCCGGACGCATCACCGCGAATTATTTGTCGATCTTGCAGGTCCCTACACTGATCGGTCGTGATTTCGCAGCGAGCGATGATATTCCCGGCGCGGCGAAAGTAGCCCTCATCAGCGAACGAGTTTGGCGGAAGCAATTCGGCGCATTGCCGATCGCAATTGGGCAACGATTGAATGTCGATGGCGTGCCGCGTGAGATTATCGGCGTTGTTTCGGAACGCGTTCGTTTCCCGCGAAACTGCGATGTCTTTCTGCCGCTGGCAGATTTGCGCGCCGATCACGATCTCCTGTCTCGCGGAAATCACGAAGCTTTTTCGTGCCTGGGCCGCTTAAAACCCGGAGCGACACTGAAGCAGGCGATCGCGGAGCTCGACACCATCGCGGCCGAGCTTTCGCGGCGCTATCCGGACTCAAACACGGGTCGGCAGATTTCCGCAAAGCTGCTGCTTGAATTTTCGGTAGGCCAGTACCGAAATCTTCTTTGTGTGCTGCTTGCAGCCGTAGGCTGCGTTCTGTTGATCGCATGCGCGAATGTAGCAAACCTTCAACTCGCGCGGGGTATTGCACGCCGCAAAGAACTCGCCGTGCGGGCCGCGCTAGGTGCCAGTCGCTGGGATTTGGCGCGTCAGGTGTTGGTGGAAAGCGGAGTCGTTGCCCTGATAGGCGGCGTTTGCGCTGTGCTGATCGCCCTGTGGAGCGTTGACGCAATTCGCTCGCTTCTTCCGCCCAATATTCCGCGATTTCAAGAAACGAATATTGATGGGTTCGTCCTTGTGACCACCAGCATCATTTCAGTGTTCGCCGGACTGCTCGTTGGAATGTGGCCCGCATTGCGCGTCTCAAACATAGCTTCGATGGCTGCCGAGTTACACGAAGACAGCGCGCGCGGTAGTAGCGGCGCGCAACGCCAGCGCGCCCGAGCAATCCTGGTGATTGCACAAGTTGCTCTTGCGGTCCTGCTGCTCGCGGCCGCGGGCCTAACATTGAAGAGTTTCTGGCGTTCGCAGCAGGTGCCGCTTGGGTTTAATCCGCGTGGAGTTTTGACCATGAGCATTGCTCTTCCGCCATCGCGCTACGATTCGCCGGAGAAGATCGTTCGCTTTTACGATCAATTGCTCGAGAGAGTGAGACGGCTTCCAGGTGTGAGCGCGGCGGCGATTTGCAACAACGAACCATTCGATCACCACGAATGGGACAGCTCATTCCACATTACTGGCACGCCGCCTGATCCTCCCGGCCAGGAACCGATCAGCGAGATGGCAATTGTTTCGCCGGACTACTTTCGCGCGCTTGGTATGCCAATTCTGCGGGGCAGAGACTTCGGACCGGAAGATGTCAGAGGTCGTCCGGGAA
>JBKPLX010000069.1:0-8099 GCA_046731855.1 Verrucomicrobiota bacterium
GCTTTGCTGGCCTTGGCGCGAAATCGATCGGCAAACAATTGCAGCGACGCGATTTCTTTCTGCTGATTTTTGTAAGCGGCGAGCTGTTGTTCTTCGCGCGCTGCTTTCTGCTCGATATAACTGTCCCAGTCGCCCCGATAACGCACCAGTTTCGAGTGCGCGATCTCGACGATGCTGCCGACAAGCTGATTCAAAAATTCGCGATCGTGCGAGATCATGACAATCGCGCCCGGATAACTTCGCAGATATTCCTGGAACCATTGAAGCGATTCGAGATCAAGATGATTCGTCGGTTCGTCGAGGAGAAGGAGATCGGGTTCCATCACGAGCAAGCGCGCGAGATGCGCGCGCATGATCCAACCGCCGCTTAAGGCGCGCGCCGGGCGGTCAAAATCAGTTTCGCGAAAAGCGAGTCCGGCCAGGACCCGTTTTGCTTTTGGTTCCAGCTCCCACCCGCCGTGTTCGTCAAAAACATTGAGTGCATTGTGATAGGCAGCGTCGTCCGATCCATGCCCGGTCTCGTGCTCCTTGATCACTGTCTGCGCGCGCACCAGCGTCGGTGAAACCGCAAGAGCAAGTTCGAGCACGGTTTCATCTCCGGCGGCGGCAGTTTCCTGCGGAAGAAATCCGATGGTTGCGTTCTTCTCGATCGCGATCGTTCCCTTATCGGGCGAGACATCACCGAGGAGCAGCGCAAACAAAGTTGATTTGCCAGCCCCATTAGGGCCGACCAATCCGATCCGATCACCGCGATTGACCTGGAGCGAGACGTCGTTAAAGAATGCCCGGCCGGCGAAAGATTTTGAAAGTTGGGAAACGGTCAGCATTGCGGAAAGCGCGCAGTGTTCACTCGTTCGATGCCCGGCGCAAATGTTGTTCGAGGAGGAATAGAAACCGAGATGAAAACCAGTTGAGAGTTGAGAGTCGCTGCGCGCAACATATTTTACCTGCGATGAAACGAAGAGCGTTTTTGGAAGTAACTCTCGCGGGCGCAGCTGGTGTCCTGACCGGTGGATTGCCGAAACTAGTAGCAGCGGCGAGCACGAGTAAGAGCGACGAAACATTTTTGTTGGGTGGCAATGTGTTGGTCAACCGGCTCGGTTTTGGAGCGATGCGGCTGACCGGAGAAGGGATCTGGGGTTGGCCGCCTGATCGCGAGAACGCCAAGAAAGTTTTGCAGCGCGCGGTCGAACTGGGCGTCAATTTCATCGACACCGCCGATGCTTACGGTCCGGAAACGAACGAGCTTCTCATTGCCGAAGCGTTGTATCCGTATCCGAAAGGATTGGTCATCGCCACGAAAGGCGGTAACACCCGGCCCGGTCCGGGACAATGGGTGCCGGACGGGCGGCCGGAATATTTAGCCCAATGCGTGGATAAAAGTCTTAAACGATTGAAACTCGAGCGGATCGATCTTTATCAATTGCATCGGATCGATCGCAAGGTGCCGGTCGAAGAATCGCTGGGCGCGCTGAAAGCGGCCCAGGATGCCGGAAAAATCCGGCACGTTGGATTATCGGAAGTAACGGTGGCGGAAATCGAACAGGCGAAAAAGGTAATGCCGATTGTCAGCATCCAGAACCAATACAACATCACCGACCGCGACTCGGAAGCCGCTCTCAACTACTGCGAGAAAGAAAAGATGGGATTCATTCCGTGGGCGCCGATTGGCGGCAGTAGGAACGCTTTGTTGCGAAAGACCGGCAATGCGTTGGAAGCCGAAGCGAAACGTCACAACGTCAGCGTGGTGCAACTTGCGCTCGCCTGGTTGCTGCAAAAATCGCCGGTGATGTTGCCGATCCCAGGCACATCGTCGCTCGCGCATCTCGAGGAGAACATGGCTGCAGAGAAACTCCAGCTCAGTGCCGACGAGTGGAAGAGGATCGAAGAGTTAGCGCGATCTTGACAACACATCTCGGAATGGATTAGCGAGCGTGCTAGTAATGGAGACGGATCTCGCCCAATTAGCTCACGATCGATTCGAAATTGCCGACGCCCTGCATCGTTACGCTTTTGGTCTCGACTACGGCGATGCCGATTCGCTGGCGTCGGCATTGACGGAGGATTGCCGTTTCGATTTCAGGCCGGCCGGAAGAAAACTCGAGATCGATTTTCCACTACTGAATGGTCGCGACGCTATTCTGAACGGGATTCTTCCATTGATCGGTCCGCTCGATACCAGTCACAGTGTAAGCAATCTCCAAATCGAGATTGTCGGTGATACCGCTACGTTGTATGCCTACATTTTGTCGCAGCATTTCATGCCGCGTGAGGGTTCGCGTCGTGGATCGGAATATGCGTTATTGATGAATCGTTACGATTGCAACCTGATGCGTGATCGCGACAAGTGGCGCTTCAAGAGAATAACGATTGATAATGCTTGGGCGCTCGGCAACCCGGAAATCCTCAATGCCCTGGCCAGTCGACTCGCTCTGAGAACAAAATCGAAAAAGACTGCGTAGAACGAGCTCGGCGTCCGACACAGCCGCGGAGATCTTACGGGTCTGTTGAGATCGCTTATTCCAGAAACCTTGATATGCTTGGTACTGGTTCAAACCGGAAAGCAAGATCATAAAAGGTAAGGGACTGCAGAAATGACTGACGAGCACATCGAGAAGACCAAATCAGCTATTGAGTCTGCCGAAAATATTCCTGCTGAAAGGAAAGTCGAGTTACTGGATTTGCTGTCCAAGCTCAAGCCAGCCATAGCCAAGGTTTCCGAGACCCATCACGAGGATGCCCGGAGCATCGCCCGTCTCGTAGAGGCTTCCGCCCACGAAACAATTCGCACCGAGAAGAAACCCGAACAGCACAAGAAACTTTTGCACGAACTGAAAGAATCCGTGGAACGCTTTGAAGCGTCGCATCCGCACCTGGCCGCGTTTGTGAATCAGTACAGTACGTTGTTGTCTGCTTTAGGTATTTGACCGCGGATTACGTTCTCTGCGCCGCAATTCACTTCGTTGGCAGCAGAGATGCACGGGGCAGGGGATTGCCATTTAGCAAGATCGTCTCAATAGCGTCATACGCGGCGGTACTTTTAAGAGGATCGGCGCGTAGAAGCAGGAGGTCGGCGCGTTTTCCGGCTTCAATCGTCCCGCGATCTGAGAGCCCAAACGCTTTCGCGTTGTCCAGTGTCGCCGCACGCAAGATGTGCGACAACGGCACCCCCGCGTCTGCCCAACGATTTAATTCCAATCTCCCATTTAGTCCCGGCGGATTTCCGATGCCTTCATTTGCCGGCGTGTCGGTCCCAAAGATTAATTTTATTTTTTCGTTCAACATCATGCGCAATGTGGCCGTGGCACGTGCGGGTCCTACAGCCATGGCTTTTGCCGGATCGATCGAATTTGAACCGAACAAATGCACTATTGCCTGACGGTACTCGTCGGTTTGCGCGCGTTGCGCCTTTTGGCCTTCATCGCTCGTGAGATATGAAATGATGTCGTGCGGAAGAGCTTCAGCGAGTCGGGGATCGTTGAGCAAAGATTTATCAAAGATCGACAAGTCGCCGTAGACGGCTTGCAAAGTTGGTTGCACGGCGACGCGGTCTCGAGCTGCGCGTTGAATCACGTCGCGCACTCCGGATGGCGGCTTGGTGTTCATTCGATCGCCATCCCATTGCCAAATTCCATGCGCAATCACATCGGGGTGTGCGTCGAGCGCGGTGCGCCAACTCTCCAACGCATTTGCATGAACGACAAAGACGAGTCCGTGCCGTTTCGCTTCGTCGCGCAGCGTTGACAACGTTTCAGGCTGAGGTGTTGGCCAGTGCGCGGCGCCGCCAAATCCGGGCTCGACGAACGTCTTTAAACAAAGTGCGCCGGCATCCTGTGCCCGAGCGACGGCGCGCACTGGCGAGTAATCCTTAGGATCGAGATTCGCGGGCCAATCTTTCGTGTTTGGTTCGTAAGCAATATTCGCGGCTTCCGCCGCGGTGGCATCTTTCGGCGGTTTCAACGCCATATAGCCGCCGATAATTCGAACGCCACGACCACAACTGCAAAAGTTCGGATGAACAGGTGCTGCATTGAACCAATCGAGCGTGTTCGGTTTGAGATCGAGATCGACGAGAGTCGTGAAACCGAATGCCAGATAAGAGCGCGGCAGCTGGCCTCGGTACGCACGGACCAGCTCGGGATGTTTCTCAATTGCGATGTCGTCGAGAGGACCCATGTTGCCGACGTGAACATGCGAATCGATCAATCCAGGAATGAGAAAGCCGCCGCGTCCATCGATCTGTTTCGCGTGTGCGCCGGTGACAAGATCGGTTCCAACCTCTGCGATCCGTCCATCACGAATGACCACAGTGGCATGGACGAGGGGAGCAGACCGCTCTGAAGAAATGACAGTCACGTTGTTGATCAGGATTTCGTCGCCAACAACATTCGGTTGGTCGGCATTCGCGCTGGCGAGAAGAGTAAGAGTCAGAACGGACGGTAGAAAAAACCAAACGATCGCACGCTTTCTCATCTCGTAATTAGATGCGCCAACTCAGTCGATCGGATTCAACCACCAGAAAATTCGACCTCCCATCGTACACCCGCCTTAATTGTCGCGCTGCAAAAACTCACTATCGAAAAGTGAGAAGTGGCTTAACGGTTTCGATGAGGGATTGAAATTACATGACTGCGGCATATTCGGGCATCGACGGGTACGTTGGGAACACGCCGTTGATTCAACTGGGACGGCTATCGGAACTCACGGGTTGTGAGATTCTGGGAAAAGTGGAATTCATGAATCCGGGCGGATCAGTGAAGGATCGAGCCGCTTACGGAATCATCACTGACGCGGAACGACAGGGCCGGCTTAAACCAGGCGTAACGATCGTTGAGGGAACCGCTGGTAACACTGGGATCGGTCTTGCCGTGATCGGGCGCGCGAGAGGGTATCGTACCGTTATTGTGATTCCAAATAATCAGTCGCCGGAGAAAATGCATTTGCTCCGTACGCTCGGTGCAGAGGTAAAGGCAGTGCCGGAAAAGCCATACAAAGACCCGGAAAATTACAATCATATCGCGCGTCGTCTCGCAGAGGAGCGAGGCTGGTTCTGGGCGAACCAGTTCGATAACACCGCCAATCGTGACGCGCATTATCGCAGCACTGGTCCCGAAATCTGGAAACAAACCGAAGGTAAAGTCACGGCGTTTGTCGCAGCTGTCGGCACTGGAGGCACGCTTGCCGGCGTGAGCAGTTATCTCAAGGAGCAAAATTCGAAGATTGAGATCGTGTGTGCTGATCCATATGGCGCTGCAATGTGGTCATGGTTTACCAATGGTAATCTGGAGACGAACGACGGTGATTCTATTGCAGAAGGGATCGGTCAGGGCCGTGTTACAAAGAATGTCGAAGGCACAAAGGTCGATCGAGCTTATCGGATTCCGGATCAGACTGGCCTAACGATTGTTTACCAGCTCCTGCGCGAAGAAGGCTTGTTCCTTGGCTTATCAAGCGGCATCAACGTTGCCGGTGCCGTGCGCTTCGCCAGGCAATCTGGCCCGGGCCAAACCATCGTCACGGTTCTGTGTGACTCGGGTCACAAATATCAATCAACGCTATTCAATCGCGACTGGCTCGCATCTAATCATCTCGATCCAGATCTTCCGCTCGAATCAGTTCTCGATAAATAATCTGTAATTCCGTGAAGAACCGGCTGGCATTTCTAATGCCTGGAGGGGGCCGCGAAACCGTCCGAATCCGATTGTACCATATAGAGGGTGACGCATATTCTTAGCTGGCGTCCAAGGAATCCTCGAAAAGGGGCTTTCGCCTCCTTACAAGACAACAAACAAAGAAGGGAATACTACAATGAAAAGACTTCTGTTAATTGCATTGATGGCGGGTGGATTGACTTTCGTTCCTGCGCAGCGTTCTGACGCTCAAGTTTCAGTCGGCATTGGGGTTGGTTATCCGGCTTATCGATACAGCTATTATGGCTATCCTGGTTACGAATACAGCTATTACCCGTACCGGTACTACCGACCCTATCGGTACTACGGCTACTACAACGGGCGCCCCTATTACAACCAGCACCGGTACTACCGCCACCATCGGTACCATCACAACTATTATCGCTACTAATTTGAAGTAGCGCTAAACTAGCTGAGCTGGCTCGGAATGATTTCGAGCCAGCTCTTTTTTTGTGGATCATTTCGAGGTGTCACAACGGTTCTTTTGCAATTCACCTTCCTAAGTTCTAAACAATCCGGTAGAACGCTCATTAAACGGTGCGTTTTCCAAACCTAAAGCACGCTGCATTTGTGGGCGCCATCCTCGGCGCTGCCGCGCCGCTGCTTTATTACACTTCGCAACCGGCACGCGAATACATTCTGGGTAACGGCCTCTTTTTATGGCCGACGGGATTCATTATCATTGTGACTTACGGTCACGAACACGAGTTGTTGGGGTACGCCGTCACGGCATTAAGCATCGTCCTTAACATCGCGCTATATGCCGCTGCCGTAATGCTGCTTTGGCTTATCGTTTGGATTATTCGCCGCGTTGCGACTGCAAGACGCTGAGGGTTATCGCGATCGGGAATAATCGCCATGCTGGAGCCGCGTGACCGGCTATTGCAGCTGACGGCATTACGCCGTTGTTGCCAGCCCCGATTTCAACACGGTTAACCGTTAAATCGCCCAAGTGAAAACCGGCGCCTGGTGCTAAAGCCACGTCTTGGCGAAGCCGGCGAAATTTGGCAGAAGATCGCCGGCCGCGTGAATGAGCATCACCGCGAGCAAATTTTTCGTTCGGGCCCAGATCACACCGAAAGTCACTCCGCTTATTGCCAGGACAACGATCGAATAGGCGACCGCGTCGAGCGCGCCGGGATTTGAGCCGAGTCCTTCAACCTCGCCAGCATGACGGAAAATAAATCCAGGCGCATGCGCCAAACCAAAGATCAGCGACATCAATACAGTCCCACTCACTTCAGATTTAAACGCGGCTGCTAGGTGCGATTGGATGAGAGCGCGAAAGAAAAATTCTTCGACTAATCCGGCTTCAACGAAAAGCCAAATGAAGCAAAGCGGCAGACCAAGAAGCAATTGATAGATGGCAAAGTGTCCCTGTCGGAAGGCAGCACCGCCACCGCTGAGAAAATATTGGAAAGCGACAAAAGCGCCTCCAACAACCAGGACAACGGGCAAATGACTGTGGCGAAGCGCACGCAAACCCTCGCGCTGAATTCCGAAATCCCGAAGCCGATAACCGAAGCCGAATCGAAAGATCGCGAAAGGAATTGCGACGAAAACGATAAGCTTCTTTGCGAGCGTAATAAAAAACTTGATCCGCGCGGAATCAATCCACGAGTCGGGAAGATGCTGATCAATCCACTGCGGACCGCCTACTAGGTAAACCGACAAGATGATAATGTATCCGATTAGGACGATTAATTGGAATTGGCCCGGCTTTACGGAAATCGAGAGCGGAATGGCGCGCCGAGTGGCGATCCATGCCACGAGCGGGAACACAATTCCAAAGACGATGAGCACGACGACAGCGCCGGCGGCGTCGAAACTCTTATTCCGTAAAAGAATGGCGAAGGCGCAGGCATAGAGCATAAGCCCGCCGATAAGAACGCGATTGCGGGCAACGTGCTGGGAGCTGTTTGCGAGGTGTGTCATGTGACTTGGACGCCGCACCACGCGTCGTGCGGCTCCCAGATCACTCACCTACTTACTGTTTGTCGTAAACGGCGACGTTCTTGAAGCTTTTACCCTTCGGAGTGGTCCCGTTCAAAGTAACGGTACGGCTCTTTCCATCGGCTGAGACAACGATCTGACCGGTGACTGTGACCTTGCCATTTTTCTTATTGGTCGTCGTTAGGGTCCGCTCATCCATCTTTGTGTAGGAGCGAGCATCTGAATTCGGATCGCCCGTGACGGGATAATCTTTCCCGTCGAACTTCCCTGACCACTCTGTGTGCGAGGGTTTACCATTCGCATCGATGCCATCTGCTTTGATTTTCACCTGCCCGAACATGCTTGAGTAAACAACCTGCGTGTTTTTCAAAGTGCCGGGCGTGATCTTCGATTTCGACTCGTTTAGCTTCCAAGTGCCCATCTGCGGATCGGCGGCCAAGCACGCTGCAGCTCCCA
>JBKPLX010000070.1:0-14047 GCA_046731855.1 Verrucomicrobiota bacterium
AAATGCATTCCTCCATCGACCTTGCCGATCCCATGAGCCGCGAAGGCTCCGGCACCAGTTGGCTGCCGGATTCATCGCCGATGTACGGCAAAATGTTCATGTTCGGTGAGGACATGCTGATGCTGCATGGCGCGATTTTCCCTCGTTATACTAACGTGAGCACACGACGAGGCGACGATCGTATCGATGCGCCTAACTGGATCATGGGAATGTATTCGCATCCGCTCGGCGACACCACACAGATTGGCGGGCGCGTAATGATGAGCCTCGATCCGCTGACTGAAGGCGGACGCGGATATCCGCTTCTCTTTCAAACAGGGGAATCCTGGCACGACCAACCGCTGCACGATCGCCAGCACCCGCACGATCTTTTCGACGAACTTTCATTGAGCCTCTCGCAAAAGTTCGATCACGATTTTAGCGCTTATCTCTATTTCGGTTATCCGGGCGAACCGGCACTCGGCCCACCCGCGTTCATGCACCGACCATCGGCAATGGATGATCCCGACGCACCAATTGGCCACCACTGGCAGGATTCCACGCATATCACCTTCGGGGTGGCCACGGCTGGTCTGGTCTGGCGAAACATCAAAGTGGAGGGCAGCATTTTTACCGGGCGCGAACCAGACGAGAACCGGTATGACTTCGATCAGCCGCGCTTTGATTCTTACAGCAGCCGCATCTCCTGGAACCCCACCAGAAATCTCGCCCTGCAAGTTTCGTACGGCTACATCAAAAGTCCCGAAGCGCCCGAGCCTCAGATAAACGTCCACCGCACGACTGCTTCGGCCATTTACAATCTGCCGCTCGGTCTCGATAGCAATTGGTCGAACACGTTTGTGTGGGGCCAAAACAACGCCACTGGCGAGGGCAAAACTCAATCGTTCCTGATCGAATCAAATTACCAGCGCGGCCGCGATACAGTCTATCTGCGGTGGGAGCGCGTGCAAAAATCGGGCCACGAACTGGTCCTCGATCCACCAGATGAATCGGGTATTTTTCCTGTTGGCGGCTACACGATCGGTTACGTGCGCGATTTAACACACGGCAACGGCCTCGACATCGGGCTGGGCACGCAATTTACATTCAACGATCGCCCCGATCGTCTCGATCGTTATTACGGCGACGATTTGGGCTACGCCTTTCAGTTTTTCCTGCGTATCCGTCCGTCATTGCATAGTCACGCCAGTCACGCGCACACCGAGCACGTCGCTGGAGCGGAAAAATAAACGGTTTCCTGGATTCTCGCTTCGCAATCCGGATTGGGCGTGTGTTAAAACCTGCCGAAATGAAAAAACTCTCCCTCGGGCTCGCGTCGTTTGTTGTCGGAATCAGCACGCTCCTAGCCAATGGCGGCGCCTGGCAAACGGGCGTTCCGGGAACTGGTAGCGCCAGCGCCACGAACCAAAATCACAAAACCGACGTTACGATCGAGGACGAAACGCTAAAAATTGATCTGCATCCGGAGTATGCAGCAGTGGAGGTGCGTTACCGGATGCACAACACCGGGCCCAAAGTGCAACAGGATTTCTTTTTTCCAGTCGAACGTTGGGGAAAACTCCGGACGCCGATACGGACACAAAGAGCGCCGACGTTCGCCAGTACGAAATCACTGTCGATGGAAAGAAATTGCCGTCGACAAACGTATCGGGACCGAAAGAGGAGGCCAACGAGATGACGTCGGGGAAGTTTTGGGAGCAAAATGTTTCCACGATCAAATCATGGAAGAAATCGGTCGTTCCCTTCGAGCGAAATCAAACACGCGAGGTCACGATTCGTTTCAATGCGCAGTACGCCGAAAATGACGAATCGGTCTCGGATGACTCACACATCAGTGATGCGACATTCGCGTATTCGCTTTCGCCGGCGGCGACTTGGAAAGGGCCGATCGGCAAGGGAAAAATCGAGATCAACATCTTGCACCCCGAACCTGAAGACGTCTCCATCGAAAAACCAAAGGAGCGCTTCCGAAAAATCAACGACAGGCAGTACGAATGGACGTTTGAAAACCTGAAACCGACGCTGGCCGATGACATTCGCATCATCGCACACTCGAAATACGACAAGTATCCGACCGGATATTCCGAAGAAGACCTTAGCCGCCACGCATCGTATGTTCTCAGAGACAATCAATATTTTCTCGATCACACCGATTACGATGCGACCGCCAGCTCCACGCTGGCAGGTCAGGGCAAACACAATTACGACGTCGTTAACATAAAGGGCGATCCAAGCCGAGAGATTCAATCGCCTTGGGCCGAGGGAGTCGAGGGCGATGGTATCGGCGAGAGCATAACGCTTAATGTGAAGCGTCCGCTTCCGCTCTATGGCATCCTGATTCAGCCTGGATATTACGAATACGATGACAAGGAGCCGTGGTTGAAAAACAATCGCGTTGCGGCGCTCGAGATCACGTTAAATGATGAGCAGACGTTTACGGAGAACATTCCCGACGAGCAATTCGAAAGTCGGTACCTGATTCGCGTGCGCGATTACGCCAAGCCAGTCAACAAGATTAGACTCGTGATCAAGGGTGTGCATCGCGGCACGCAATTTCGCGATACGTGCATCTCGTTCGTGGAGTTGCGAGCGCCGATCGCTAAGAAACCTGAAATTCAGCCAGCGCGATGAATCTGCGGGCGGCTGCGTTTTGCACAGCGGCGCTGCTGGTTGGAGCGAGCCCCGTAACGGCGAAGGTTCTGCCAATTTACATCGAAGACAATCACGCTGGCACGTTTTATTGGCTGGCTCAAAATCTGGATGTTGATAAGCCGTGCACCCTCATCCTTTTTGATGCGCATAGCGACGCATCCGGCATTTTCGATTCGGACAAGATTCGCGATGCGCTGCGAAACGTCGCATCCCCGCAGGACCAGCAAGCCGTGCTTGATCGCTGGCGCCACGCAGGCGGTGTTCAATGCTTCAACTGGATTGAGCCGCTTATGCCGGCGCCGATCGCACGAGTAATTTGGGTGCCGGCTGAGAAGCTTTCCGCACCCGAAATCGGCGAGCGTACGCGAGAAGCAACAGCGTTACTCGATGGGCATCTCGAAGCATCGCCGCGGAAATCGGGATCGCTGCGCGAATCGTACGTCGTTTCGGATTTCGATAGTCTTCGGAAGCATGTCAATCCAAACCAGCCATTGGTTGTGACGATTGATCTCGATTATTTCGCAAGCCTCTCAGCCGCAGAACAAGCAAGAGCTTTTGACCGCATCTGGAATTTCGTGATCGAACAGCCAAACCTTCGCGCCGTCACGTTTGCCATTTCGCGTCCCTACTTGAAAGACGCAGATCAAGCGTGTCGACTGCTCAAGCTGGCTTTGACTTCCGCGCTCTTGTTGCCCACCGCGCAAATTGAGTTCGAGCCATTTCTCACGGTTGCCAACGATCACTCAAACCTCGCGAAGGAATTGATGACAAGAGGAGAAAAACCACCGGCATTCGATCTATCGCAGGCGTCACAGCAGCTCCGAGCCCGAATTTTGTCCGAGCGTCAACGCATTGTCGTGCGACATGACACCCCTCGCTGGCAGCAACTTTTGCGCACTTGGAACGACGAAGCGCCACAATTGCATCTTCAAGTTAAAGGCCGTCAGTGTTCCACAGACAACGTTTGGCGCATTCCAGCAGATGAGCAGGCCGAGATCGAACTGATCACCGAGCCTTGGACAACGAAGCCGGAAAAGATCGAATGGTTCGCGCTAACTCCGAAATATTTGCGCTGCAATTTGACCGATTTGTCCATCGATCAGGTTGGCTTTGTCGCAAATGCTGCCCCACGTCCTGCCTGGAATGAACTTCCGATCGATCACCACGATTCCGTTCTGCCGCTGACTACGATCGACAATTTATTTGATCGACAATTGCACTGTGGCTCGCTGCGTCTGCGAGCCCGCGCTGTAGTTGATGGGAAAATTCGGGAAACGCCCGTTTTGGAATTGCGGCGATTTGTGGGCAATGGTTTCCGCGCTGCTGTCACTGAGCAATTCGGCCTGCCCTATCTCTTCGGCAGCGGTGAGTTGTCAGAAAATTCAAATACTGGACCCGAAACAAACCTGGGCGCTGATTGCGCGAACTTCGTCGTTTACGCGTTGCGCCGGCAAGGCCAGAGCGTTTCGTGGTCCGACCCGAAGCGACTGCGCGATCATCTCGACCTTGTCGCGCGGTCAGCCGCACCCGGCACAGTAAAAACAAGCGCGGAAGATTTGGACCAGGGAACAGTCGTGCATCTCGGAACGCATGTTGCAGTAGTAATGGAGGATCGAAAACCTGTCGGCATTCTCGATGAAAACGATCTTGTTGCACACCAGCTCGGGGCCGCCCCGGAAATTCGGACGCTTGGGCAACTCCTGAAGGATCGCGGGAAAAGTTGCTTCGATTTGTTTCGCGTGTCGGCAGCAAAAACAGTGGCGACTCTCGTTTTTGGCGGCGACGTAATGCTCGGCCGCGGCTGCGCGGCGAAAATCGAAAATGGAATTGACCCGTTTGTGGGTATTGCGCCCTTGCTACGTGGCGCATCGTTTGCCGCCGCAAATTTGGAATGCACGATTTCCAATCTTGGCGACTCCACGCAACGCTACACATTCCGCGCGCCGGAGCGCTCCCCGCAATTGCTCCGTCGCGCGGGATTCCGCGCAATGGGGCTGGCAAATAATCACGCGCTTGATTTTGGGGCCGCGGCATTGGGGGACAGCGCCGCGCATTTGTCTCAGGAACAAGTCTTGCCAATCGGAGTTGGAAAACCCGGGAGCAACGCTTACACGCCGAGCTACTTTTCCGTGCTCAATGAGAAAAAAATCGCCCTCGTGGCGATTAGCGACGTTGGATCTGCTGCAGACCCTCAAATCGCCACGGCATCGAATCGTCTTGACCTCACTGCCGCAATCGCCACTGCTCGGTCGCACGCAAATCTAGTGGTTTGCCTGGTTCACTGGGGAGTTGAAAACAGCGAGATGGTCACTGATGAACAGCGCGAGCTCGCGCGCTGGCTGATCGATCATGGAGTGGATCTTGTAGTTGGATCGCATCCGCATTGTGTTCAATCGCTCGATTTTTATCATGGCTGCCCAATTGCGTATTCGCTTGGCAATCTCGTGTTCGACGGCGCACCAACAGTCAAGTCGTGGAATCGCGGTGCGTTACTTCAAATCGGTTTAGACGAAAACGCGCAAGCCTCGTCTGCCTGCCTGATTCCAATCGTTCTCGAAGGTGGTTTTCCTCGGTTGGACGCTCCATCTACAGAAAAAACCTTCAGCAGCCGTTAACTTGAAGACGACGGTCGAAAGCCGTCCGCGTTCATTTCTTGTCATCGCGCACGACCTGCGTGAAAATTAACGCCCCGTGGCTCTGCGACTGCCGAAACGAGATTACCAGGACATCGAGCGAATCATCGAATTGGACTTCGTGCGCGCGACCGAAGCCGCCGCCCTGAATTCATTACGCTGGCTCGGGCGCGGCGACAAGGAAGCAGCCGACGCGGCGGCGTGCGATGCGATGCGCGGCATGTTCGATTTGATGAACATCTGCGGGGAAGTCGTCATTGGCGAAGGGATCAAAGACGAAGCGCCCGGCATTTTTAAGGGCGAACAACTCGGGACATGGGTTCCCGGTTCGCCGGAGTTTCATATCGCCATCGATCCAATCGACGGGACGACTAACATCTCCAAAGGAGCACCGAACTCCATCAGTTGCATCGCTGCGGCGAGTCCGGAAAAAGGAGTGAAAGTCGCGCTGCGGGATGTGCCGTCCTTTTACATGTCGAAGCTCGCTTACGGTCCGCGCGTCATCGATTATATGAAAAAGCGTGGCGATTCGCTTCACCTTGAGATGCCAATCGCAGAGATGCTGGCAATCGTGGCACACGCGGTGGATAAACGCGTCCAGGATGTAGCTGTGATGATGCTTGACCGACCGCGGCACAAGGAGATCGTTGAACAAATCCGTGCCGCTGGCGCGTCGTTGCGCATGATCGGCGATGGCGACATTGCCGCGGCCATCGCGCCGTCACTGCCTGAATCCGATGTCGATCTTTATATGGGTATTGGCGGTTCGCCCGAAGCCGTGCTGGCAGCGGCGGGAATCAAGTGCCTGGGCGGCGACATGCAATGCAAGATGTGGCCCCGCGATGAAAAGGAACGAAAAAACCTCATCGACACCGGCTACAAGAAAGACCTGGACCGAATTTTTTCAGCTGATGACCTGGCGAATGGCCAGAACATTCTTTTCTGTGCGACCGGGATCAGCGACAGCGCGTTGTTGCGCGGTGTGCGAGCGCACGGCGGCGTCACTGCCGTTACCCATTCGATTCTCATGCGTGCCAAGAGCAAGACCGTGCGCTTCATTCGCGCGAGACACAATTTGCAGATGAAAACGATTCGGCTCCGGTCCGATAATCGCGAACATCTGATTTGAGCCTTGGCTGTTAGCTTGATTCGTTAGGCAGCTTTTGGGCGTATGCGGAATTTGGCCAGTTCGGCAACGGTCTTTTCCATTGGCAGCCCAACAACATTCGTAAATGAGCCTTCGATTTTTGCGATGATTTCGGCGCCACTTCCCTGCGCGGCATAGGCGCCCGCCTTGTCCAGCGTATCAACTTTCGCAAGATAGCTCCGGATCATCGCGTCGCTCAGGCGGCGAAAACGGACGCGTGAGCTTTCGTGAAAAACGGCGGATTTGCCCAGCGTCTGCTGGTAGATTGCAACGGCAGAACAAACCTCATGAGTTCGTCCGCTCAGTCGCTGGAGTATCTGTGCGGCCTCACTCAAGTCTGCTGGCTTACCGATGATTTGATTCTCCAGCGCGACCAGCGTGTCAGCCGCAAGTACGACGGCGTCGGGGCGCGTTTGTGCGATAGACATTCCTTTTCGAACAGCGTTCCAGAGCGTGACCTCGCGCAATGTAAGGATTACGCTGGACCTTTCCGCGACGCGCGGCGACGCGATTTCAAATTCGAATCCACTTTCGGACAGCAATGCAGCGCGTCTGGGCGAATTGGATGCCAGAACTAATGAAGGCACGACACATTAACTGTAGAGGCAGCCGTGCCCGCTGCAATCGCCTGGATCTTTTGTTAATTCGAACGTATGTCCCCCGGCAGCCGGGGCGACGCCAGTAATTGCTCAAATTCGCGCCAGCGCTGCTCCGGCTGGTCCGCCGTGCCGCCGCGTTTCTCGATGTAACTGCGCACCATGTCTTCGCCGAGATTGTAGTTGATGACGTAGCTGCGGTACTTCTCGATGAATTTCGTGGCTTGTTTCGCACGCTTTTCGTCCATGAGCGCGTATTTTTGCAACCAAGTCGCAGCGGCGTCTGCGTTAATTTCGCCATTGAGGTACTGCCGGGCGGCTTCGTTCGTTGCATATCCCAGTCTCTTCACCAAATCCTGGACCTCGTAAAATTCCTCCACCCGCGACGGATCGATTCCCGCAGCCGGCCAGAGCGCCTTCTTTTCAAACTCCAACCGCTCCGGTTTAGTAAATACGACCTCCCTGCCAAAGTTCGCCGTGCCTTCAGCAATGAGCGATTGCGGCGAGAAGAGCGGATAGACCGAGAACTCAACCCAACCGCGATCCCGAACGAGATTTTTCTCGAGCAACGCGTTGTAGACATGATGGCCCGGGTAACCCTCATGCGCAGCCAGATCAATCGCGCGATCGATGTAAACTGGCAGATCAGTGTTCACCTGAATGACGCTGTCATAATGCCCCTTGTACCAGTTGTAACCGCCCCACGGTTTATTGGTGACGTATTCGACGCTGAAATTTTCGCCTGGCGGCAGTTTGATGTGCTCGAGCGTGCGTTCGCGGCACGCCTTGATAGCAAGCTGAAACACTGCGCCCAGCTTGTCTTTGGGAATCACAAATGCTTGCCGCCAACTCTCGTAACGCTGCAAGAGCAGTCCGTCACCGGGAAGTTTCGGCTCAAGCTTGGCGAGGATTTCCTGAAAATGAGCTTCCGGAAAACTGGGTGCAACGGTGTCATAAAGAGCCTGCGATTCTTCGTCGAACTTCAAATGTTCGCCCTTCAAGATGCGGAGTCGTGCCTGCAGCGCGGACAGTTGCTTTGTTAAGTACCGGCAGCGCAACTGCTCCATCTCGTCCGTTGACTTGGAAATTTTCTTCAACTGATCGCGTAATCGAGCGGCTTCAAACGCGATCGCATCGAGCGGCTTCTTTTCCTGTTTCTTCCACTCCGCCGGGCCGTAATAAGCGTCAACGTAATCCGGATCATGTTGGCCCACAGCGAGCACCAGTTTCACATAAGCCTCCGCGATCTCTTGGACGCTTGTCACCATCGCTGGTGATGGCGAAGGTGCAGCGGCCTCCGCACTCCAGGCGGCAAGGAACGACAATAAAAGGACGACGAGAGACGCGTACTTCATGAACGTCCGGGCGATCAGTGCAGAATGGAATCGGCGGGATAGACGACGCCGTTTTTGATTACCGTATCGATGTCGGAAGCATGCGCGATGTCATCCAGCGGATTGGAATTGAGAATGACAAGATCGGCCAAAGAGCCGTTTTGAATTTTGCCGATACGCGCGCCGATTTCGCCGCCGAAAAGTTTTGCGGCATTCCCGGTTGCGCATTGGAGAATCTGCATGGGCGTTAATCCGGCTTCTTTCATCAATTGAAATTCGCGGAAAAGCGCAGGCCCATGAATTGTGCCGATATTTCCCGCGTCTGTGCCTGCTGCAATCGTGACGCCTGCGTCTTCCAGGCTTTTCAAATTCGGCAGTGCAACCTCGTAAGTTTTTTTGATTCGACCCAATGCCTCATCCGGTTTTGCAAGCGCGTCTTTGATCCTTTGCGGCAATTTGTCCTGGGGGATTTTGGTGACATCGAGCGATGCGATCACTTCGGGATTACCCCACTTTTGTTCTTCAGGTGTGAGATTCAATTGGTGTGAAAATGTTCGGCCGTAACGCTCGAACACAACCAGCGTCGGACACAAAATCGTGTGCCGATCCTTCAGCAGCTTTACAAACCCGTCATCGACTGGTTTGTCCGTCACGCTATGTACGAGGACGTCCGCGCCTTCTTCAACGGCTGCGCGCGCCGTTTCCAATTCCGTGGCATGCACTGCGACACGAATTTTGTGCGCGTGGCTTTCTTCAATCGTTGCACGCACGATTGGCCGGAAACTTTCGACCGGATGATCCTTGTCGACGATGTACCAGATCTTGACCAGGTCGGGTTTTTGTTCGGCCAGTTTCCGCACGAAATCGCGCGCTTGATCCGGCGTATCGATTTTGACGATAGGCGGATCGCCAAGATCGAGTTTTTCGCGTGACACGCTCGAGATCAATGGGCCCGCTACCGCCACGCGCGGCGCTTTCTGCGTCTGATTCGCCGCCTTGCGGACCTCGAAATTCCAAAATGGACCGCCAACATCAACAACACTGGTAATGCCGCTTCGCAGGTAACGCGCGAAGACATCGTTCACGTGACTCTTTACCCATGCGACTTCGTCTTTGTAGGGGCGGACGCTGTTGAGGTCGGCGCCGTCCGGCCGCGTGAACAAATCGCCGGATTGAAAGAAGTGAATATGCGTGTCGATGTAACCCGGCAAAATGAATTTACCGACGCAATCGATTTGTTTTCCGAGCGACGCCGCGTCTTGTTTGCCAATCGCGACGCGCTCGATTTTGTCGCCGTCGATGACAACCGTCGCATTCGGCAACACTTTGCCGTCGGCGGGATTGATCACGGTTCCGCCGACAAGCGAGAGCTTTTCAGTGCGACCCGTGAGCGTAGAGCTCAACAATGCGATCGCGGCAACGATTACTGTTCTATTATTCATGAGAATGGAATCCAATCTGGCGTCTTGGCGGTTCAGGTGGTGTCATCAGTTCACGAATCGCGTCAAACACGACTTTGAATTGAGCATCGTATTTCTTTTCGAGCGCATTGAGCTTGCGCGCAAGATCTGCGTTGGAAAGCAGCATCTCGCGCAGACGCACAAATGTGCGCATGATCGCAATGTTAACGTGCACCGCGCGGGCGCTGCGCAACACGCTGGATAACATCGCGACGCCTTGCTCAGTGAAGGCATAAGGAAGATAGCGGCGTCCACCGCGCCGGTTCTTTGAGGTTTCATTTTGAAACCTCAAACCTGACCTTCTCCCGTCGGCGAGCGGCTTTGAGGTGCCAATTTGAAACCTCAAGCCTTCTGCTTCAGTCCGCGTGAGCTGGAACATGAAATCGCTTGGAAAGCGTTCCACGTTCCGTTTTACCGCCAAATTAAGCGATTTTGTGGGTACGCCATAAAGCGCGGCCAAATCGTAGTCGAGCATCACCTTCTCGCCGCGAATAAAGTAGATTCGGCGCTCCACGTGGATTGCCAGCGCATCGGAAGGCATAGACGCTCTCCGCTCTTATTCTTTCGATTCGGGAACGGCTTTCTCCGCGGCTTGAAAACCGATTTTGGAATGTGTGCCGTCGCAGAATGGTTTCTCGGTCGACGCGCCGCAGCGACAGAGCGCCATCCGTTTTTCGACTGGATATTTATTTCCGTCAGCGTCGATCAACTCGACTTCGCCCGTTACGATGTAAGGGCCGTTCTTGATTGTTTCGATTGTTACTTGAGCCATGGCGCAGTCTAGCCGATGTGAAGTCCGCTGAAAACGTTGTAGCGGTGCTTGTATCAAGCACCGAACTTATAAACAGGCGCTTGGCACAAGCGCCTCTACAACATCAGCATCCAAAAGTGAGATGAAACTGAAATTTCTCGCCGTCTGGCTTGTTCTCGCTAGCTCGCTGTTTGCCCAAAGTTCCAAGCATCCATTCACGTTCGAAGACATGATGAAACTCAAGCGCGTCGGTGCGCCGGTGCCGTCGCCGGATGGCAAATGGGTCGTGTTCGACTGCGAAGATGTCGATTTGGCGGCAAACAAGAAGACTTCGCACTTATGGATCGTGCCAGCGAGCGGTCCGGCAGCTGCCGGACGACGGCTAAATCCAACGCCGAATCACGAAGAGCGGCCGCGGTTTTCGCCGGACGGCAAACGCTTGATCTGGACATCGAAAGCGACCGATCCAACGCAAATCTGGATGTGCGACTTTGATGTGAACGGCGGCGCGCTTGTTGGGAAACCGCATCAAGTCACATCGATCTCCACCGGTGCCGACGGCGCCATCTGGTCGCCGGACGGGAAGAATATCGTATTCGTGTCGGCCGTATATCCCGATTGCAAAGATGATGCGTGCAACAAACAACGCGACGAAGAGCTGAAGAAGAGCAAAGTGAAAGCGAAAATCTTTTCTCGACTGTTCTATCGGCATTGGAACGCGTTCACTGAATTCAAGCGCAGTCATTTATTTGTAATCAGCACCGATGCAAATGCGTCGGTAGACGCAACCGCCCGTCCGGCTTCGGACCTCACACCGGGCGATCACGATGTGCCGCCGTTCTCGTTAGGCGGGCAGGATATGTATGCGATTTCGCCTGACGGCCAGGAGGTCGCTTACACAAGCAATATTGACGAGGTGGAAGCGACGAGCACGAATAACGAAATTTTCGTCGTGCCGATCACGGGCGGCACACCGAAGAAAATTTCCATTAGTCCGGGCAGCGATACGACACCGCTGTATTCGCCCGACGGAAAATACATTGCCTGGCGCTCGCAAGCACGCGCCGGCTTCGAAGCAGATAAATGGCGATTGCTCGTGCAAGATAGACAATCGGGAAAGACGCGGGATCTGACCGAGAAGTTTGACCGATCCCTCGGGAGTTTCGCCTGGGGACCTACCGCAAACGCGATTTGTTTCTCAGCGGAGAATCATGGCGAAGCGCCAATCTATTCTGTCGCGCTAGAAAGCAGTCAACCTGCCGAAATCGCCCGCCTGCACGCCGACGACCTCATATTCGGACGGAATGGTGCTCTTTACTTCACGCGAATGTCGATTGGAGCGCCTAACGAAATCTGGCGTTTGGTTTTCGCAGATCTGACGCTTTCGAATCCGGCACAAGAAATCGGCGGCTTTATGACGAAACACGATGTGCCGACTTCGGTCACCCACATGAACGACGCGCTGTTGTCGCAGATCGACATGCAGCCGTTGGAGTCGTTTACGTTTAAAGGCGCGAATGACGAAGAGGTGCAGGGTTTCATGGTCAAGCCGCCGGGATTCGATCCAAACAAAAAATATCCACTAAAATTTTTGATCCATGGCGGGCCGCAAGGCGCATGGGGAAATTCGTGGACGTATCGCTGGAACGCGGAGTTGTTCGCTGCGACCGGAAACTCCGAAAGTTTTCGCGAGCCGGGCGGTTACGTGGTGGTGATGATCAATTTCCACGGCTCGACCGGTTACGGGCAGAAGTTTACCGACTCGATCAGTGGCGATTGGGGCGGCAAACCGTATGTCGATCTGATGAAGGGGCTCGATTACATTGAGAAGACCTATCCGTTTATCGATAAAAATCGCGAGGCGGCGCTGGGCGCGAGTTACGGCGGTTACATGGCGAACTGGTTGTTAGGCCACACGGACCGTTTCAAATGCATTGTGTCGCACGATGGCATGTTTAACGCGGAATCCGCCTACGGCATGACGGAGGAGCTGTGGTTCCCAGAATGGGAATTCAAAGGTCCGCCCTGGGAAAAACGGGATGTCTACCGAAAATGGTCGCCGCACGAATACGCGCAGAATTTCAAAACGCCGACGTTGGTCGTGCACGGTCAGAACGATTACCGCCTTGATGTCTCGCAGGCGTTCGATCTCTTCACGACGCTGCAAGTGCTGAAGGTGCCCTCCAAGATGTTGTATTTCCCGGACGAAGGCCATTGGGTACTTAAGCCGCAGAACGGTCAGCTTTGGTACAAGACCGTGAACGATTGGGTGGATGAATGGTGCAAGAAGTGAACGCGTTGTAGCGGCGAACGCCGAACCAGAAGAACGGGCGCCTGGCACTCCGCAGCTGTCCGTTCGCTTGACTTTTTGCGCAGCTTGCGCATTAAGAACGCCATCGAAAAACTTATGGCTCGTTCCCTTTTTTCTATTGTACCTACGGTTCTCTCGCTTGGTCTGGTCCTGCTCCTGACGGGATGCGGCGAAGACCCGCGTTATTCCGCCAGGACACAGTATCTGGGCGGCGTTTACGGTGAAGCGCCGCCTGGCGGGCCGCGTGACACAGTTTCTTACTGGGATGGGGACAACGTCAGCGGAAGCCCGTCGGTGAAGATCAGTCTCGGAGAGCAGCGCGCCTATTTTTACAAGGGCGGCGTGCTCGTTGGCGTTTCGCAATTGTCCACCGGCCGGGAAGGGCTCAACACCCCAACTGGTACTTATAAAATTATTCAAAAGGACAAAGACCACGTCTCCAGTTTGTTCGGTGACTATGTGGACTCGTCAGGCAAGGTGGTGGTCCCGAATGTTGACATTAAAAAGGACCCGAAGCCCCCGGGCACTCACTTCCAAGGCACACCAATGCCCTACTTCATGCGTATTGTGTCAGGGACGGGGATGCACGCAGGTTATTTGCCGGGGTATCCGGCGTCGCACGGCTGCATCCGAATGCCCGAATTCATGGCCGAAGATTTCTTTAGATCGGTCTCAGTGGGAACGCCGGTGACGATCACGAATTAGATCCCAGATCAGCTGTACGGAGGACGTTGTCGTTCCCCTTGGGAAGCTGGCAGCTTCCCAACAAATTTCCCCTCCAAACATAACGCTCGTATCTAGGCTTGCAGAAAATTCCAGCTAACGGCATCCTGATTATTCTGCTGACAGAAATATGATCGTTATCACGCAACCAAACGCCACCGAAGAGCAGATCCAGCGGATCATCACGCGTGTTCGCGAGTTCGGCCTGGAGGCACAAATCAGCCGCGGCGCATCGCGGGTGATCATTGGCGTAATCGGGCCTGAGGCGCTCCTTCGCGAGAAGCCGATTGCCGCGATGGCGGGAGTAGAAGCGATCATCCCCGTGTTGAAAGCATACAAACTCGCCGCTCGGGACTCTCGCGGCGCCTCCTCGGTGGTAGTAGGCGACGTGCGCCTGGGGGAACACGAGGACGTTGTCCTCATTTGCGGCCCATGCTCCG
>JBKPLX010000071.1:0-7642 GCA_046731855.1 Verrucomicrobiota bacterium
CCGCATCGGAAAAGCGATGATAGACCATCGTTGTGTTGGAAGTCGTGCTCGTCATCGAGAAGGTCGTTCGATCCCCGAAGAAATGCTTGAGAGTACGCGTCATGGCACCTGTAAGATTATTCATGCCCGACGTATAGCCAGGATATGGCGGCGTTGGAAGGAACGGGAGCCAGTTCGGATCACCGACTGTTCGCGAATTGCCATCGTTATCCCCTTCCTGAATCGCAGTAATTGGCCGCCAGAAATTCCAATACCTTTTGCTGCTCCAAGCAGTGATGAACGCATCGGCTGACGCCATACCGCTTAAGGCGAAGAGCCGGGCGCTATCACCGATGTCGCTCAGATTCGTCCCTGCAATGCCTTGCAGCGTTCGAAACCACAAGTCGATGGGGTTACCGGCATAGAAGACGGCGAGAGCGGTCTGCTCCGGCGTGCGCTCGGTGGAGTTTATGCTGCCAAGGGCCTTGACTTCGTTATATTCCAGGACGTATGCGCCGCTATTCAACGGCGTTGGAGGCGGTGCCGCGCGGAGTTGTGCGGCGTCTCTCAGCGTGAATGGTGTGACAGTGGCCAGCCAGGGAGTTGCCATCGGCGCGAACAACGGGAGCGTCGGACGCCATTCGCCTGGCCCGTTACCTCCAAGGAAGACCTCGGGGTTGGGTGGGAAGCTTCCGTCCTCGGACCGCAAAGTGATGATGGCCGTGGCGGCTTGCTGTCCCACAAGAATTCCCGCATCACCCAACAAGCCAAGGTTACTGAGATAGGTCTGGAGGCGCATGTCGAGGTCCGCTGCCTGCGAGGGAAAGCGGGCGGCGAGCACGTCGTGCGCGGCAACGGCGGCGGCGGCTACAGGCGAACCGGAGGCGTCCGGGATCGATACGGCATACGGCTCAAAACGTTTCTGAAACGCTTGGATCGCGTCGTGAACTGCTGCCTGGACCATCGCCAAATCGAGTATTCCGGACGGGCCAGGACGCGGGGGCACTGCTAAAAAGACGGTTTGCAAGGCAATCGCATTCCAATCTGTCACAACGTCGGCCGGCGCGGGGCTTGGTAAAAGCGCAAAACAGGCGAGCACCAGCGAAATTAGTCGTGGCAAGATTGCTGTGTTTTTAGATTGAGTCAGTGGATTCATGGTTCTTCCTTTCTTGCTTCCGCCTTCTTTGATTTCTCATTGCGAGGAGTCATTTCGAGCGGTTACACAGTTGTACTGTCCGAAATTCCGCCTGAGGTTACGCAGAAAGTTTGAGAAATCCGCCTTTGCCGCTACGCCGTCGCGGCGAGCGACACAGCCCAGCTCTTCAAGCACGCAGACCGAGACCCCAGGGCACAATTGATTTTTCCCCCGAAAGCAACGAAGGCATTTTGTCGGAGTCGTCGGCCAAATATACAGAATTAACCGGGGAAACGTCCGCGCCACTGCAAGCCATGAACGTTTGGTTTCAGATTCGTCATCCCGACCTTTTCACGTACGAGAACTGGGAAAAGAAGAAACTTCTCGAAGCACAGCGTTGGCATAGGTCTTCGAGACAAAGATAAGTCGGCTCTTGGAAACGAAGGCGGAAATACGTTTACACTTGAATTGAGCGACGAACCGCCACGAAGACGCGGAATTCACAAGAAGAAATTCCACGGCTTTTGGGACAATGACGCAGTGAACGCGCTTTTTCTCCAGGGACCTATCGCGCTACGAAAAGGCGAATTGCAGGCGTACGTCGAACCGCACAAGGGCGAACTAGTCCACGAGATGGCGACGGGTGAATCCAAGAATTGCGAATGCCGCCGAACGTTCCCGTTGATAATTATGCCGAGATATGGGCGGACGAAATTTTGCCAGTTGCGCGCGAGGCGTATGCGAGGCTGGATTTTACAAATGTGCACCCGCAACAAGAGGAAGACCGTATCGTTGCCGGCGGTGAAGCAGTCGAAAAAACACTTGCAAATCAAATGAACTACCGAGCATGGGCAACAAGTGTTGTCCAACAAGAACTACACAAAGCTGGTTGGCGACTTGCCGATTTGCTGGAGAAAATTTTGTAGCTGAAGATGCGAGCCGTTGTCCAGCGTGTAAGTCGCGCGCGTGTAACTGTGGAAGGCGCAGTCACGGGAGAAATCACGCCGGGCCTCGTGATCTTACTTGGCATCGGGCGCAACGATACATCCGCTGTGGCGGTCAGCATGGCTGGGAAAATCGCCAACCTGAGGATTTTTGAGGACGATCAGGGAAAAATGAATCGCTCTCTATTGGACATACGAGGTAGCGCGCTGGTTGTTTCGCAGTTTACGCTTTACGGCGATGCGCGCGGTCAACGCAGGCCCAGCTTTATTTCTGCCGCACCACCAGAACACGCGAAGCAACTGTACGAAGAGTTTAGCGAAGAGCTGCGCAAGTTGGGGGTTACCGTGGCCACGGGAGTGTTCCAGGCAATGATGTCTGTGGAGTTGGTTAATGAAGGCCCGGTCACAATCCTTCTCGATTCTGACAAAGCGTTCTAGGCAACGGATGCATTCTGCACAAGCTTTGTTGCCTGATTACAATAATTGCAGCCAGCACGGCTCCCTCTACAGTGAAGCCGATGATTCCCGAACCGGTTCGACCCATCCAATTGTCGGAGATTGAACAAGCGCATGAGCGAATCGCAAAAACAATTATTCGCACGCCTCTCGTCCGTCTGGATCTCGGACCGGATTTTCCGGACATTCGACTCAAGCTAGAGAATCTACAGCCGATTAATGCCTACAAGTTGCGCGGCGCCGCGAATGCCGTGGCGTTGCTTCCCGATTCGGAGCGTAAGCGCGGGGTATGGACAATCAGCGCAGGAAACGCCGGCCAGGGCGTCGCCTATGCAGCGCGACAAGCGGGTGTGCCATGCTCCGTTGTAGTGATTGAGACCGCGCCCAAATCGAAGCTGGAACGGATGCGAGCGCTCGGTGCAAAACTCATTCCGGTACCGTACGACGTCGCATGGAAAACGTTGGAGGAACGTTCATTTCCTGGAGCCGACGGAACGTTCATTCATCCATTCGACGATGACAATTTCATCGCGGGCCACGGAACGATGGGATTGGAAATTCTGGAGGATGCTCCAGATACGGAAGTTGTCATCGCAAGCATTGGTGGCGGCGGGCTGGTTACTGGCGTTGGCAGTGCAATCAAGGCGCTTAAACCAGAAACAAAAATTTTCGGTGTTGAGCCGGAGACGGCGGCACCCACCGCGCTCTCGTTCAAGATGGGTTCACCACAAGTATTCAAAGATTGGAAAGCCTCTTTTGTCGATGGCGCTGGTGGCCAAAGCACGTTCCCTCGCATGTGGGAACGAATGAAACCAATCGTCGATGATTACTTGGTGGTCAGTCTGGAGGAAACCAGGAAAGCAATGCGGCTCATGGCGGAAAAGACACGGGTAATCTCTGAGGGCGCAGGCGCGTTACCGCTCGCTGCAGCTTTGAGTGGGAAAGCCGGCAAAGGTCCAATCGTCGCAATCGTCTCGGGCGGTAACATCGATCTGAATAAATTTTGGGAACTGATCGCACAGTAAAAACGTTGGCAACTCCAAGTAAGGATTGACTTTGGCTTCGGAATCTGAAATAACCGATCTGCGAGATAGAGGAGGGCAAACACAAAATGAAAATTGGCGATACAGCACCAGATTTTGAAGCGGAAACCACCGAAGGCCGGATCCGTTTCCATGATTGGATCGGGAACTCCTGGGCCATTCTGTTCTCACATCCGAAGGACTTCACTCCGGTCTGCACAACCGAGCTCGGTTATATGGCGAAAATCAAGCCGGAGTTCGAGCGCAGGAACGTGAAGATAATGGGACTATCAGTCGATTCGACTGGCGATCATAAAGGCTGGGCAAAAGATATTGAAGAAACGCAGGGACAGGCGCCGAACTATCCGATCGTCGGTGATGCCGACTTCAAGATCTCAAAATTGTACGGCATGCTTCCAGCGGATGTTGAGGGCGACCCGAAGAAGCGCACACCTGCGGACAACGCGACCGTCCGCAACGTTTACGTTGTCGGTCCGGATAAGAAGATCAAGTTGATCCTCATTTATCCGATGACCACGGGTCGCAACTTCGACGAAGTGCTGCGGGTGATCGACTCGCTGCAATTGACCTCGAAGCATCAGGTAGCGACGCCAGTCAACTGGAAGCAAGGGGACGATGTGATCATCGCAGGCTCGGTTTCGGATGAGGAGGCGAAGAAGCGTTATCCGCAAGGGTGGAAAGCGCCGAAGCCGTATCTCCGGATCGTGCCGCAACCGCAGTAATTGCCATCGCCTCCCTGCACGATCTCACCGACGAGTGATCGTTGGTAGGGCGCGACCGCCAGGCGCGCCGACGGACGGCTCAGCGAGCCGTCCCTACCACCTACGACGAGGCAGATGTCTCCTCAGCCGAATATTCCACAGGGTCCTGCTGAAAATACTTTTGCAATTCTGCGTATAGCGTTGGGTGGCGATCGCGTAACGCGCGTGGCTGCTCGAAGAAGGCCTCAACCGATACCGCGAAAAACTCAGCCGGATTAGAGGCTCCATAAGTATCGAGCAAGGTCGGTATCCCGGTTTCATCCGCAGCGCGAAGCGACGCAAACTCGGATCTCATAACTTCGCTCCAGGCCAATTGCTGTTCCTTCGTTGCCAATCCCGGAACTCCGTCGGCCGCGTGATTTTCGTAGTCGAGTTGGTGAGCAAATTCATGAAGCACAACATTCTTCCCGTCGGAGGGATCCGCTGCACCATGTTTGACGGCGCCCCATGAGAGAACCAGCGAACCCATTCTACGCGCCGTCTCGCCAAGTCGATTCACAGTCCCTTCTTCCCAAACATGTTCACCAACCTGGTGGTCTTCCTGAACCATGTATGACAATGGATAAACAAGAATCGTCAGCAGACCGGGGAAATAATTTGTCTCGCGATGTAGCAACAGAAGACACGCTTGCGCCGCGATCGTGACGCGGACCTCGTCCGTGATCTCGAACCCGCCACATCCTTCGAACCGTTTTTCGGCAAGAAATACTTGAATGTGACCAAGCAGTTCGAAGCGATCGCTCCCGGACAATTTATGAAAAAAGACAACATGCCGCTGAACTAACGTTAGCCATTCTTTTGGAAACGGGCGCGCCCGCAGGCGACGTCGCCTTTGCTGTTTCAGCCACTCAAGGATCATATAAAATCGGACGTTTCACCACGTTCGTTTTAGCGGATGTGCTTCGGTATTAAAGATAACTTTATCGAATTGCAAGGTTTCAGGCGGCGCGAAGAGTAAATAGAAATATTTGAAGGTTTCGGCCAGGACGAAGCTTTGCATTTCATCGAGTTGTTGTTTTGTGACCACGTCGGCAAGCGCGGCGTAGCCAGAGTCGGCGCGGCAATATTTAACAAAGTCGTCAAACATTTTCGCGCCCATGCGCCGATATTCCGGATCCTCCGTGTAATGATAAAGGTAATAAGTGGACTCAACAATTTCGGGCCGCAGATGATAACTCCCGGCGACTAGGCGCATCGTTTTGTAATCAAGAGTTTCCGGCTCGATGCCGTAAAGGTTCCACATCCTGAATGATGAAGCCTGCAGCCGACGCGCGCGCTCAAGATCGCCGGAAAAGGCAAGCAACCCGGGGTAGAACGCATCGAGCGCGCCATACGTAGTCTGCGTCCTCTCACCTGTCTGCATATTGGCGTGGCCGTACCACAGTTCGCCGCGGATTTCGTCCGCAAGGTATTTGTTAACGGCGGGAATGCTGGCATTCCACATATCGCGACAATCCTTATCGCCGAATAGCGCCCAACACTTCCAGAGATATTCGTAATACGAGTCAATGCCGCCGGCGATGTGGCTATCAGTGTTCATCCAGGCGCCTGTCTCGACGTTCATGCTTTCTCCCACAAGCCCGAGTGGCGAGCGCCGCTTGAACGTCTCGACCGAAGCGCGTTTTGCTTTTTCATAGAAAATGGGCTTACCAGTTAATTTGCTCAGTGTGCCAAATTCGAGAAGCAGCGTGCCGGTTTCTGCCGGATTCGTCACCGGATCGCGTGTCTGGCCAGTGCGAAGATTGACGTAAACATAAGGGAGTCCCGTGGGCGAATTGAACACCGGGAGCAATCGCTTGCCCAAATCCTCGGCCAAACTCAAGAGGCGCTTATCGCCTGTTAGTTGATAACTTGAGAGAAGTCCGCCAAGCAGGCGTATCGTGATCTCGAAATTTTTGACGTAGATGTCGCGATCGAATGAGAGATCATTGACGATAAGCGATCGCGCCCGTTCGGCCTCCGCGTCGAGATGCATCAAGATAAGGGTGTCGAGTGCATCGAGCGGCGTCATTAACAGCGACTGTCCGTACCAATCGTGCGCAGTTTTACTTAAAGGCCGCAACGCGTCGTGGCCCCACGCATAACGCTCGTAATTATTCCAGGCGTGCAGGAATTCAGTTCGCACACGCGCAGTCAGTTGCTGCGCATGCTGGTCCTGTCGTGACTTGTCGCATCCGTTCGGGGCGAGCGCGACCACAACAACCAGTAACACGGCGGTTGGTGCAATTCGGTCTGGCATTTCGTTCGGATCAGCCTAACAATCGACTAGGAGGCGTTCAAAATGAATACGATGTCTATTTCGCGACGTAAATTTGCGCAGTTGTTAGGAGCAGGCGCGGCTGCCGCAGTCGTTAGGCCAAGGCTTTCTTTCGCAAAGCCAACTCAGCTCACTCCCACATCTTTAACGGGCGGCAACGTCGTTCGCCTGAGCTCGAATGAAAATCCGTATGGGCCTTCGCAAAAAGCATTGCAGGCGATGACAGATTCATTCGGCCTCGCCTGCCGTTATCCAGACGAGCACAATAACGTGCTAATCGATAAGCTGGCGAAGCTGAACAATGTCGATCGCAACGAAATCCTGCTAGGCGATGGTTCAGGCGAGATTCTCAAACTCTGCGCGGAAACATTTACCGGTACTCAGAACGGTAAACTCGTCGCGGCGGACCCGACTTTCGAAGCAATACTCAACAACGCCAGCGCCAACGGTGCTGAGGTAGTAAAGGTGCAACTGACAAGCAGCTTTGGTCATGATCTGCCGAAAATGCTCGGTGCTGCGAAGGGAGGTTTGATTTACGTCTGTAACCCAAACAATCCCACCGCAAGCATCACGCCGAAGGATGAGTTGCACGATTTCATCGCGAAGACTCCTCCGGGGACAATGATCCTCGTAGACGAAGCGTACTTTCATTATGCGGATAGTCCTGACTACGAGAGCGCAATTCCGTTGGTGAAAGACCATCCGAACCTGATTGTTTCGCGCACGTTTTCAAAAATCTACGGCATGGCAGGGTTGCGCTGCGGTTATTGCGTGGCGCAGAAGGAAACGACCGAGCGGATGCGCCGCAACCAAATGTGGGACAGCGTCAACTGCATGGCGCTGGCTGCTGCTACTGCGAGTCTCGATGATCTGGATCATGTTCCGAACGGACAACGTTCAATCAAAGAAGCAAAAACATTCACCACAACCGAGCTCGAGAAGATGGGCTACAAGTGCATCCCCTCCCAAGCGAACTTCATCATGTTCGACTGCAAACGCCCGGTCGTTCCACTCATTAAGGCGATGAAGGAGCAGAACATCCACGTCGGCCGCTTATTCCCGGCGTT
>JBKPLX010000072.1:0-5696 GCA_046731855.1 Verrucomicrobiota bacterium
GTGCCTGAGTACGCAGCTTCCCATGGTTGTGTACGAATCGAGTCAGAGGATGTAGCACGACTGATCCAGAACAACTCACGAGTAGACGAGACCCAGGTCGTTGTAAGCGGAACTTGGACAAAGCCGTCAAAGCAATGGAGCTAGATCTTCGTTCCTAACCTTGCTAGGGCTGACTGCGCCACTGATCTAATCTGAGAGTAGGATACATCAGGTCCCTTCGACGCATAAACGGCCCGACAGCAGGTTCGGTCAAGTTTCGCCTGCACCTTGCAGGAGTGCCTGCCAGGCCTGACTATCAGGCTCAATTAATCCAGTAATCAAAATATTGGAGCGACTCTGAAAAGCTTCGATCGCAGCCACTGTGTTCGACTTCGCGGACTGTCGCGCAATCTTTCCGTCAACGCCCTTCGGATCAAGCTCAGGAGCTTGTAGCCTCTGGGCCGCTGCTTCCAAGAGGCGTTGCACAGTTTCGACGTCGGCTGGAAGATTGCGCGCGTTTTTTTCCCAGCGGCCGACGGAGCCGGTAATTACTGTCGGCGGAGTGGTGGTGCTGCCAGCGTCAGGCTCGGTGCTGCCTGCACCTTGCAGGAGGGCCTGCCAAGCCTGACTGTCAGGCTCAATTAATCCAGTAATCGAAATATTGGAGCGACTCTGAAAAGCTTCGATCGCAGCCACCGTGTTCGACTTCGCTGACTGTTGCCCAATCTTTCCATCAACGCCCTTTGGATCCAGCTCAGGTGCTTGCAACCTTTGCGCCTCCGCTTCCAAGAGGCATTGCACCGTTTCGACATCGGCTGGAAGATTGCGCGCGCCTTTTTCCCAACGGCCGACGGAACCAGTAAGTGTAAGCGTAGTGCTGGCCACGTCATTCGGCTCGGGCGTCGTTCCGCCCTCTTGTTCCTGCTTACCTTCCGCCCCGAGAACGGCGGCCACATTTGCATCCAAAAAGAGGCCTTTGTCTTTGCGAGTCGTCAAAACAGCCACGGCTTGATCGACGTTAGCCTTCATCGTGTCGAAGTCTGCTGGGGTAAACAGGATCTCCGTTTGATACCATTGCGCGACTTCGGGTTTCTGGAGCTCCTTTTGTAGATCAAGCAGATGGTCATAGGTTTTCGAGTCCATGTGGCTGATTTTTTCCAGCAGATGGTAACTCTTTACTGAGTTGCCGCTAATCAGACCGGCATCGTTATCTTTCATGATCATACGATCGACTAGAACCGCGCCGGGTGGGATCTGTTTCAACTGTTCGGCAGCCTTTGCAGGATTACTCTTTTTGGTCTTGCTCTTTACAATCCCGTTTTCAACCCAAAGATAGACCTTCTCCGAATGCATATTGCCGCTGAAGCGATCAGCCTGGCTCATGATGAAGTCCATCAGCAGCATGTCGGAGAGATCCCTGACTTGTACGAGGTGCTGAACAGCAGCCTGATCGAGTTTACCGCTTGCGTCTTTGTAGCTTAGCTTGAGCGGTTTTGCGTCGGTTACTTTGGCAAACTCAGAAGAAGCTGCAAAACCACCGGCTCCGGCGAGGTCGCTCAGATGCGGATAGGATTGTTCGCCACTGGGATTAGCCTGGAGAGCGCCGTAGAGCTGTTTTCCATCTTGAGTGTAAACTCTCGGATTGCTATGGACGTCATCGAGAGCTCTTAGCTCTGTCCACTGATTTCTATTATTCGATCCGACAGCCTTTGCCTTGCCCAGATCTGCCAGCGGCTTATGCGCATCCAGGTCCATCGTGCGAACGATCGCAGGCTCGACGTGGCCTGCATCAAGAAACCGTGATAAATGATAATAACCCAGAATAGAGGGACTGTAAGTGAAATGGTTCGGAATGGACTGCTTGTATTTTGCGATTACTTCGTCACCGCTCGGTTGAGACTTTGTCGCATGGGCTTCGGCATAACTGAGGCGGCTCACTCCTGGAGGTAACCTGACTGCATGAACATTTAGCCCGGGCGAGGTGCTATAGGTCTTTGGAATCAGGACAATATCCAATCCATCTTTCGTTTTACCATTGTAAAAGTCTATGTCAGCGAGCGCCTTTTCCTTTTCGATGTCCTTGTTGCTATAAATTTCGGGGTGTCCCGGAAAAGTTGCTGGTCTGGTGGCAAGCTCGACCGTACCGTTTGGAGCTACGTGTTGAGTGATTTCGCGTTCGCGAGGGGTGTTGACATCGGGCTGTGGCGGCGCAGGAGTTGGCGTGACGTTGTCCGGAGGCGGCGAGGGTACAACAGGTTCTGTGTCGTCTGAGGTCTCGCCCTGGGCGGCCTCTACCTCCTTTTCGTAAAGCTTCTTCAGCGTTCCCTCGAAATCGAGGTCGACCAGAATATCTTTGGAGTCCACTCTGCTTTTGAGCGATGCCGCTTGCTTAATGAGGCTCGCTTTCAGCTTATCGTAGTTATCGCTCGAGATGTGGACGGCATTCACAAAGTAGTCCTTAATCTTTGCGTCCGAGCCCGGTTCGCTATCCTGCATCAATCCCGCCAGCCATTGCAATCGATTGTAGATTATTTGATCGATGTGATGGGTCTCGTTCAGGATCGGAGTGACCGAGATGGAATTTGTTCCCCACATCATTCCATCGTCGTTATCCTTGTACATGATGCGTTTCAACGGGTGAAAAGGGCTCACCGCTTCGGCTTTGTCCTTGTCGCTAACTTTATCATCCCACTTCACTTTTCCTTTATTCGTCACGTAGTGTTGCAACTCCGCGATGCTGATGTTGCCGAGGCGATCAACCTGTCGGAAAATGGAATCCAGAATCACCCCTCGAGTCATGTCCTGCGCGAGGGCCAGGTCCTGAAGACACTTTGCGTCGTTTAAGTTCAAAATGCTCGCCACTGGCGACCTTGAGGACAGGACTCTGTAGAAGCTGTGCCCTCTAATTGCACCGACCGTCCAATAATCTTCGGGACTGCTGTTCTCGCCACGCGGATTCTCCGCGAGGGATCCAAAGACAAGCTTTCCATCTGGAAGCACCACTTTCTGGTTCCCTGACTTCACCATCGCTCGAAGTTTAGCCCACGCTTCGGTGCAACTGGGGTGGCCGGTCGTGCGGGCTTGCTCCCCGACCTTCTCGAACTCCTGCACATCCATCGTCCGATAAGTTGCAGGCGGCACCTCAACGAGATGCCCCAGCAGCCGAGACACGTAAAAGCACGCAAGACCCGACTCCGCCATCGTCCCTACTTTGAACTTGGCTACTTTTTTCCCAGACCTCTTGTTGCTGTACTTTTTCGTTATACCCGAGCGATATGGGCCTTCGCTCTTTTCGAACGTCTCTTTGCTTGACGTTGCAGGAAGCTGGTAGATTTCTATTCCCGCTGAAGTGTTATGAAGTTTCGGGACGACGCCCACGCTTTGAGGGCCGCTCGAGGCGTGGAAATCGAGACTATCAAGCTCATCAATTTCATTCTTATCATGCTTCGTGAACCAGTCTTTAGAACTCGAGAGCGCATCGTCTTTGAGCTTCACATCCGGAGGAGTAAATGGAAATCCGACCAACCGTTGAGCGATTTCGGTAACGCCATTAGGCGTGGGATGTTCCACCAATGGCGGGTCCCCAAGAGGGAGCGAATCGTCCGAAACAGAATTCATGTTTCAGCCCTCAATTGCTCATCGATACGTACTAACGATGGAATGTTCACCAAAAAATCCTCTACGAAAAGGCAAAAATAGATCACGCGAGCAATTCCGTGGAATAAACATTTGTACCAGCAAACTGGCTTTAAGGAAAGACGTTGTTTACCAGTGATATCTTGGAGAGAGTATTTAAGATTCAACTAAGAACCAATTTACTCTGCTAAACGGCGGCGCGGTAAAAGCATAATTATGCCGAAAGAGTGGTACGTCAGTTTCACGGCGGTGACGAGAAAGTCTCCTTAAATAACATTCACGTCTATTCCACTGATGGGAAGGAATTACGAAAAGCTTTGAGCAAAAAGAGTCTCGACGCGGGTGTTAAGCTTCGCGAGCTACGAGGATTCGTGTTCGGACCAGACGGAGACCTTTACGTAGTCAACGCATATTTCGAATACAGCGAGGTCCTGAAGTTCAAGGGCGCGCCTAACAAAGATGGGCAGCACGACTTCGCCGAAGTCTTTGTGAAACGCCACGCGGACATGAACCCCGGAATCAATCATCCCTTTAACATCGTGTTTGATCCGAATGGCGATCTCTACGTCTCAAGCCAAAATACGAGTCTGGTGGGGAGATATCACGGACCGGCTGGCAAACAAGGGCGACCAGGGCTGCCCATGCCTTTTCCTGAGAGTCTTGATTTCGATCGATACTTGCCTCCCGGAACGTTTGTTCCTTCAGCGAAGCTTGCGTCAAACGGTGTCCTGGAAGTGAGGGCAGCGATTTTTGCAACGAATGGCGATTTGTATGTCGCGGATCGTGCCGCCGATTGCGTACGGGTTTATGAGGCTCGGACCGGTCACTTTTTGCGAAATCTTGTTTCGCGAAGCGAACAGCTCGATAAACCGATCCATTTGTTGCTCAGTCCAGACGGCCGCTATCTTTTTATTGGAAGCGGCGGTAACGATTCAATTCTTCGACACGATCTTCGCCAAAACGCCGCAAGCGTCTTTGTGGCACCAAAATCCGGTGGTATTGATGGCCCCGCCGGAATGGCATTCGGAGACGATGGTTTCCTTTACGTTGCCAGTCGTAACACAAAGGAGATCCTCCGTTACGATGCCAATGACGGTCGACCATCCAGTAAGCCATTCATCAAGAATCTGGCAGACAATCCGGAGTTTTTGATGCTGGTTGGTTGAACCATCCATGTAACGGCCGATTTGGGCGAAGTCACTCACTCGAGAGCGGCATCTTTAGACGATTGACAGGGCGATCGAAATTTGGTTTAACAAATGCCTATATGAAGAACTACCTCGCAATGGCCTCCATGGTTACTTCGTTGCTTCTAGCTAATTGTGCCTCGGTAAACACCGCGCATACGCCGCCGGACGGCAGCGCGGAGAGAAATGCGATCCTGCAGGCAACTCAGCACGCGCTTGCTCGGCAAGGCCGAAAAAATCTGGTGCTGGTCGTGACATACCTGAAAGTCCATAACGGATGGGCCTGGATACAGGTCAATCCACAATCAGCGGACGGGAGGCAGCATTACGAATCACAATCCGGGCTTCTCCAAGAGAAGACGACGAACAAATGGACGCTGTTGGAATGGATGCCCGCCGAGGAAGGAACCGATTACACGAAGTACTTTAAAGACCTGAAGGCCAAATACCCTTCGGCTCCACCAGACATTTTCCCTCAGTAACCTAACGACCTTAAATAAGGATTCCCCGTTATGCAACAATCACCCATCCTCCCGAGCCTACTTCAACCGTGATTGGTATCGGTATTCTACTTGCCTTGACTCGAAGAAGCCCTACCGCGTGGTTGAACTCCAAAACCCCACACGACTGGTCATCGAGGTAGAGAACTGAGCTGGCGCTTCCTTTAAGAGTCCGATAGCGATCTAGCCTTCCTGGATCACCGGCTCCGGCTCGCCTCCTTTTCGGAAAATCATCCACACACCGGCCAGCACTAGGCAAGCGCCAAACAGCGACCAAACGGAAAATGTCTCGCCGCCAATTGCCCACCCTAACATGACCGCGCCAGGTGGTGTGATCAGCGAGATCGCCTGTAGTCTTGCCACAGTCATTCGCGGTAATAACCAGTAAAGAAGC
>JBKPLX010000073.1:0-8080 GCA_046731855.1 Verrucomicrobiota bacterium
GGAAGATTGGGGTATGATCGCGAAAGAGAAAGGGTGTCCACTGATTGGTTTCACCGCCCATAAATCCGTAGAAGTAATCGAAGCCCATCCCGCTGGGCCATTGATCAAAGGGTCCAGCCAGGCTGTAGAGATAGGTAGGCGTGTTATGGTTCTTGCCAAACCAGGAGGTAGCGTAGCCGTTCTCTTTAAGGATCTCGCCGATGGTGGCTTTGTCCTTGGTAATGATGCTGTCGTAGCCCGGGTAGCCGGTGGCCTGCTCCGAGATCACACCAAAACCCGACGAGTGATGATTGCGACCGGTGATCAGGGCAGCACGCGTGGGGGAGCAAAGCGCGGTCGAGTGGAACTGTGTGTAGCGCAAGCCCGCCTTCGCGATTCGATCCAATGCAGGCGTCGGGATCACGCCGCCGAAAGTGCTCGGAACACCGTAGCCCGCGTCATCCGTCATGATGAGAAGGATGTTGGGCGCTCTCTTGGATGGCACCACCGTTGGCGGCCACCATGGCTTGGAATCCGTGGCGGTATCTTTGATTACGCCGCCGAATTTCGGATCAGGCGGCGGGAGTTGTTTTCCATCGATGGTCGTGGTCGCGCCAGGTGAACCGAGCGTTCCAGTTGTTTGGATTTGTGCTCGGGCGGAAGGTGCAACCGTCATGACGGCGGCAGCGAGCGTCCCGCAAAGGAGAATCTGTCTTGCTGATTTCATAGGTGTTAATCTCGTTCGTTGCTGTTGATTTAAGTACAATTTTGTCGTATCTGCGCCGACCTTCATATAAGACCTTAGGGCAATGCCATGCGCTATTCCGCCGCGCCCGAGTGAGGCTACGAGCGGTCGATTGCAGTGCTTCACAGTTTGTTGAACTCTTATCGCTTTGTTTCTTTTTTCTCTCCCGCGGCTGTTGCAGATGTTCTGGGAGACGGTGATGAAGTATTGTTGGGACTGGCAGCCTGAAGTTTCTTAACAAAGAAGGCCTTGATGTTTTTGAATTCTGCGGCGCGGGAGCTGTCTGGACGAACTTTGGCGCCCGAAGCATCTACCGCTATCGTTCGCCGAAGAGTTCCTGACCCGTCCGTAAGCCAGGCAGTGCCTACGGAATAAATTTTCGTCTTGTCTGCTATTGTTTTGAGCGCAGAAAGCACGATGCCTTTTTGCGTTGGGTTGGTGCTGACGGCAAATGCGATACTAACGCCGTCCGAGGCGCGATACGATTTTAGTTTCACTGGAAGACGATCACTGCCAAGTCCCAAGATAGCCGCCAGCTCTGGAGCTATCGATTCTGCTGCTCCTTGAGAAAGCACCCATTCTTCGACTTTGGAAAGTTCGGCTTGGTCAGAATGAGGTGTTGGAGCAAGAGCCTGAGCCAACAAGGCGACGGGAATGAGCGCCAAGGCTGCGAACAGTAATTTATTGTGGTACCAAATCTGCGCGAGAAGCAGGGTCAAAAGTGCCTGCAACATGCCTGCCGGCCACGAAAGCGCGAGCTTGGTCGCTTGCTTCCTCAATTGGTTAAGTTGACCTCAAATGCCTGCGCTCCAAGGGAGGAGGCCAGGCCTTCGGTCTCGCCAGCGAGATACATGACCACGCCATTCTGGTTGGTGAGCTTGGCATGCATCTTCCCTTCAATCAGGGTGAGGCCGCGGCTGATGCCATGGTAAGTTCCGGAGAAACTGGAGAGGTTATTCAGATTATAGACTTTCCCGGTGGCAGAGACTTTTTGGGCGCCCGAGCCGCCAACGCCGCCACCAGATATGGTGAAACGGTGCCGCCCGCCGTTGTAGTACAGAGTGCCCTTTCCGGTTTCAGCCTGAGCATAATAGGCAGCCGACCACTCCCGAATCCTCACGGTGGCCGAGGGTGGTGTACTCGGGGCCTGAGTCATTGATGCGCAGCCAGCGATGAGAAGGATTGTGATACCGGTGAAGGCGGAGTTGATAAAGTTGGGTTTCATAGTTTCAAAGCTATCGGTTGGGTTTTATAGGGTTGGTTTTTTTCAGTTAAGTTGCGAACTTTGTCAGGTCGACGACAAAATGCATATAGGACTTTAGGGCTACGTGCCGATTCGGCTTGACTTGCTCCGAGTCATGAGCACGATGTCGCCTCGAAATCAGGAAAAACGAAAATATGAAAAACCGTATCTATCTTTTCACCGCTGTTCTGTGCTCCACCACATTTGTAGCGCTGGCATCGACATCGTATGCACAAAGCGCGCCCGCCTATGCGCAAAAGCCCACGGCTATGTCAAAAGCCGAGGCGATATCGCAGCAGCTTAACCTTACGCCACAGCAGAAGGTCAAAATCCTTCCTATTCTGCGTGACGAGCTCCCCAAGGTGCAAGCTATCAAAAACGACAACTCGCTGTCAAGGGTTCAGAAAGTGCAACAGATCAGAGCTATCCATCAGCAGACTGATCCGCAAATGAAGGCGATCCTTACGCCTGAACAGTACCAAAAGCTTAAGGCAATTCGCCAACAGGCAATCAAGGACGCCACCCAAACGCTCGCCAGGTAATAGATCAAGCTCAGACTGCTTCAATCAATTCTAGCTGGCGATCGCTACAGCTACGCCTGCGGCTTGCGTTAATATGGGCCGGGCCCTCCCATTGGTCCGTATGATCCCAAGCCTGCGTCCCAGCCGTTCCATACACTCCATTCCATAGCCGTGTCCTGGTACATATCAGCGGTCTCGAGACTTTCTTTCGCAAGCCTGTTGTCGGCGCGCAGCTGCTGGTATTGCCGATACTGTTTGGATCCACCGACATAAGCCAAGTTGTGGGCAGGATCCGGGAATACGTAATAGGTTTTCCCCGCTTTCTGGATCATAGTGACTTTACCGGGCGGAAGGTTTTGAAGCTTTTGTTTCTGCGCTGCCGTCTTTGGCGTGATCGCCTTAAAGCCGGAGGCCGCCAGCATGCTTTCTCTATTCTGCGTGCTGGTTTGTGTAGTGGCACAGCCTACGCTCAGCACTGTCCAGGCAACTGCGACACCGGTTAGGAAGATATGTTTTAATGGTTTCATAAGTTGTAATCTGATTTTTGATAATAAGATTCCGAAGGAATGCCTCAGAAAGTGATCCCAGTCGTGATTTGCGCTCCGTGTGTCACGACGTCGAACTTAAAGTTGTTCTCCTCGAAATTAGCACCGAGTGCGCGATAACCGATCTCAGTAAAGATGTTACGCGTTAGGTTAATACCAATCACGGTCTCGACCTCCCACATCAAGTCAGCACCAACTCCGAACCCCCCAATCTCGCCGCGTACGGCGGTGTAATACGTCTTGTTAAAATTGTAGCGGGCGCGCAATCCGACATAGGGATCGAACCAGTAATCGTCTCGCGAGAGAGTTTGGCTCAGCTTCGCGTCCAGCGTAGAGGCAAGCTGATTCGCGATCTGTACCTTTGCCGCGTTAACGGCGCGAGCAACCGCGGCGCGACGAGCCTCACCTCTGAGGTGAAGCGCATCTATCCGTACTCTCAAAGCGTCAAGTTTCAGATCGATAAAATCCTCAACGATATTGGCAATTTTTTGCCGAATACGCCCGCCCAACGGACCGATAGGAATATTTGGGTGGCGTTCGTGGTCTTCCAACCTATCGCCGATTCGGCTAATAATGTTTTCCCTAATTGTGCTCTTGAGTATTTGAAGAAATTCGCTGTTAGAGATGTCCTGATCCAACCGTTCGCGCAAATCGGCGGCGATATCGTTAACGAATCTCACGCTCGCCTGCTGAATCGCGATGGGGTCGGAATGTAGTTCGAGTCGTTCGTATACGTTGGTGTAGTGTGTGCCAGCAGCGAAATCGAGCGACCAGCGTGGCTGGTTGAAGAGCCGCCAGCTCAAAGCGCCGTCAACCAAGGTTAGGTCCACTTGCTCGTGGATGTTGTTGATCATCCGGTTTATCTGCGTGTTGTCGGAAAGACCTATGTAAAAAACTTCACCGGATATTCCGAAGGGACCCTTTTGCGCTTCTGCCCGGGCCGAGAAAATCATGTCAAGGTGTTGCAGAACTTCGGTGACGGGGACATCGATATCTGCGTTAACCCCGCGGATCCCAATCGTGCCGTTCATGCTTGCCAGCCAACCGGGCACCGCAATGGTAAATTGCCACGGCTCGGATTGAATAATTGTAGGCGGCGCGCTTTCCTTCGGTTGAAGTTCCAGTGTCCCCGCCATAAGACTGCCAACGGCGCCCAGAACTGTTCCCGCGAAGAGAAAGAGTTTTATCCTCATGAGGCGATCTTATGTTCGTCGTTCCGAAATCCGAGAAAAAATTTAATTTTGTCTATAGGACTTTAGGGCTACAGCGGTGCCCTACTGACGATTTGCGATTGCAAAAAAATCGGCCTCCCGACTAAAGGAGGCCGATCGACTTAACCAAATTAAAGATTGCTATTAGTGGAAAAAGAACCGGACACCGGCACCAACCAAGTGTTGCCCCAGATCCCGACTATGGTTCGTCTCGATCTGGGTACTTGTATAGTTGAGGTAGTGGTATTCCACAAACGCGCTCATGTTCGGACTGAAAAAGTAATCCGACCCGGCAACAATCTGCCACGCCAGGTCAGCATGACTTTTCCCCCCGCCAGTGTTGATTGGGACATCACCGGTTACGGGGTCCACAACCTCGACCCCCGCAGATTCGGCATAGTAAATGCCGACCCCGCCGCCGGCATACGGCTGGAACCTTTGATTTCCAGGTGCGAATCGCAGTATGAAGTTCGCCATAAACGCGCCCGTATTGATCCAGGTGGTCACGTTGCGCTGTGCGATAGTGTTAAAATTGATATCCGTCAGGGTGAAGTCAGCGCCACCGCGAAAGCCATTGTAAAAGAAGTCGCCTTCAACCGTTGGCCGAACTACGCCCGAGCCGAAAACGTAACCGAGTTTAATGCCGCCAAAGAAACCGACGTCATTTTTCGGGTCAACTATGATACTGTCTCCGAAAAAAGGTCGATCCGGATCATTTTGCGAAAAAGTTCGGGTTCCGCCGCGGTTTTGATAGACATTGGCTCCCGCGTCGATCGCACCGTAAAAGCCGAGTCCATACATTGGCGGTGGTGGCGGCGGCGCAACCTGCTTGTAGACCTCCTGCCCGGCTTGCAACGGAATGGTGAGAAGTCCAACCAGAAGTGTAGTTAAGGCGTATGATTTTTTCATAACAATAGGCGTGATAACTGATGCGTGCCGATTTAGCAATGGTTATTTTATAAAAGTTTCGTCTGATCTGGAGCCAGCATTCAACGACGGCGGGAGGACTGTCTATGGGACTTTAGTCGTACGTCGAAACGCTTGCATCCTCAATAGGGGGCGCGCTGCGAACGGGGTCAGTCGTCCGCGGGAGCGCTTCAGTTCTTTTTTCTTCAGTCTCGGGTGGACCATCAATAAAAGCAGGAACTGCGCCTCCAAGCGAGTGGTCATTCAACCAAACGTTGTTATTTATCTCGGGAGGATCTGAACTGAGACCATCGGACGTTTCTGCGCTTGGGCTGTTGAGGAATGCCCGTGCTCGAATTGGCTTTCTGGGCCGGTAATCCCAATGCGATATAGATTCCGGCACGTTCTCTTCGAAGGGAGCGCTAGGTGCTTCGTTGACCTCACGTTGGGTAGGGAAAATAGCCACAGCCACACCAATGCAGAGCAGGATGCCGGCAATGCCAAGCACGGCGATGGCCAACAACCACCACTTATTTCCAAGGAGAAAGCTTCCACACACCCCAGCAAGAAAAACGATCGCGACAAACGAAATTGTGCGTGCCGCAGCCTGTTTCCGAGTTAGGAATTGGCTCAGGCCATATTTTGGAAACGAGATTTTCATCTCACGAAAGTGAGCGCGAGTCTTATGGCAGTCAGGAGCTCTTCGTCGTCAAAAGGTTTGGTCAGGAAGGCAGAAGCCCCTGCGTTCAGAGCTGTGGAACGAACCAGCGGATCGTCCTTTCCCGTAAAGATGATGACGCGCGTCGAAGGCGAAATTTTGGCAAGCCGCGATTGAACTTCCAAGCCGCTCATAAGGGGCATGCAAACATCGATCAACGCAACCGTTGGGCGATGAGTTTGCGCATAGCGCAGGAACTCTTCGGGATCGCTAAAGGTTTTTGCGTCCAGATCAGCCGACGAAAAAAGACGGCCCAATCCTTTCAGCACCGAGGGGTCATCGTCCAGCAGGCAAACAACAAAGGCATTGGTGTTTCGCAAGGCTTAACATTACAGCAGCTGCTCTAACTAAAGCTATAAGACCTTAGTCTTAGACGTTAGCCGCAGGCGCGAGGCTCGCTTTTTCCGTCAACCTCACCAGCTCTGCGACAGAGTTAACGTTCAGCTTCCGCATCGCACGGCCGCGATGAACTTTTACCGTTTTTTCCGCGGTGCCAAGTTCTCCGGCAATCTGTTTGTTCAACATGCCGGTAACGACAAGCTGCGTCACTTCAAGCTCGCGAGGCGTCAACAGACCAAGAAGGCTCCGAGCTTCATTCTCTTCTGCACTGCGCCGGCGCTGCTCGGCTGACCGAATCAGGGCGCGCTCAACACATTGTAGCAGCTCCTCGTTTCGAAACGGCTTTGAAAGAAAATCGACCGCACCGGCCTTCATCGCCTGAACACACATCGAGATGTCGCCATGGCCGGTAATAAAAATGAGCTGTTCTTCACGCCGGCACTGAATCAAAGCTTCCTGTAGATCCATCCCGTTTATACCAGGCATTCGCACATCGACAATCACACAAGCAGGTCCGGGGTGTTGTTCGCGTTTGAGAAAATTGGACGCCGATGCAAACGCTTCGATCTTGTACCCTGCGGACCGCAATAAACGAGACACCCCTTTTCGGACGGACGCATCGTCGTCGATCAGGAATACCAGGTGGTTTGAAGGGATCATTTCGATGTCCCTCCACTGGCAGTTGGCAGAGTGAAATAAAATCGTGCCCCGCCGCCATCTACATTTTCTGCTGCGATTGTTCCTCCATGTAATTTGACGATTGAACGCACAATCGCGAGGCCCATCCCTAATCCTTTGCCTTTTGTAGTGAAGAATTGGTCGAATATTCGCTTGCGCACTTCCTCAGGAATACCAGTCCCGTAATCGCGCACACTTGCACGCATTGTCCCGTCTTTATTGCGCTCGGTAGCGATCACGACCTTGCGGTTGCAAATCGGCGTGTCCCGCATGGCATCAAACGCATTAATGATGAGATTGAGCAGGACCTGTTGTAGTTGAACTGGGTCCCCTTCAACCGTTGGCAAATCCGGGTCAAGGAAGGTACCTAGTTGGCAGGAGTGAAGCATTGCATTTGGGTGTACCATTCGCACCACATTCATTACAAGGTCGTTCAGACTCACCTGCTTTCTGGCAGAGATACCTTTTTTTACCATGCCCTGGATGCCGCGAATTACATCGCCTGCACGGCGTCCGTCCGCGCTGATGTCAGCAAGCAACTCGCGGATCTCTTCTAGATCGACATCACCGCGATCAATAAAGCGCTGTCCGGCCCCAGCATTGCTGACGATCCCGGAGAGCGGCTGATTTAATTCATGGGCAATGGATGCCGCTAATTCACCCATAGCTGCCACTCTGCTAAGATGGCCGATTTCTTCGCGGTGTCGCAGCGCTTCCGCTTCTGCAAGCTTGCGCGGCGTTATGTCTATGGAAACGCCAATGAGCCGGGTGCGCGTGCCGGTTTCCCCGGTTACACAGCGTCCATGCGAGCCGATCCAGCGCAAAGTCCCATCCGGTAACAAAATGCGATATTCGATTTCGTATTGGCTCTGCGTCTTTATTGCGCCTTTGACGGCGGAATCGCGAAGCGCACGATCCTCCGGATGAACGCGATCTTGAACCTTCTCGTGGTCGAGGCGAGTCTCGGAATCAAATTGAAACAAAGTGCGCGCGCCATCAGACATCCAAAGCTCCTCGGTGGCAGTATCCATTTCCCACACACCGAGATGAGCCGCCTTAGCTGCTAGAACGACTCGTTCCTCGAATTCGCGCAAAACCTGCTCCTTATTTAGTAACTCAGTGACGTCCACGCATGAACCTATGTAGCCGGCGAAGTTTCCCTGCGCGTCATGCCGGGCAACGCCCTGGTCGGAAA
>JBKPLX010000074.1:0-8557 GCA_046731855.1 Verrucomicrobiota bacterium
CCGGCAATCAGCCGACAGGCACAGTGATGGTTCAATGGACAGCGCCAAATCAGAAAGACTCTATCTACGCCGGCGATAACGCGTTTAACAACGGCGAATTCGGTTACAACAATTTGCAGCAGATCGTCGGGACCTGGACACACAAGTTCAACGATAAGATCTACACCGCGACCGAGGGCCTGTACATGTACATGAATGATGCAAAGACGCATCCAACCAGCGCTGTGCCGTTTCAAAGTGGTTCATTTCCCGTGGAACCCGGTTACGCGCCGGAATGGGGAATTCTCAACTACACAATGTTCAGAATTGCGCCGTCTGCGTTCTTCACCATTCGGAACGAGTTTTACAACGACGTCGTCGGCAGTCGTACCGGTCACGCGACCAACTACTCGGAGCATTCCATCGGCGTGACTTGGTGGCCCGACAAAATCATCACCCTCCGACCCGAGCTGCGTTTCGACCACTCATACGACACTCCCGCGTTCAATAATGGCACCCGCCGAAATCAATTGACCGCTTCGATGGACTTCATCGTTCACTACTAATGATCCCAACCAATATTAAGCGACCGCGCAATGTAGATGTCTCGCGCGCGGCTGCGATTCTTTATGGGGACTGGGGAACCAGCAAGGCCTACGTCATCGGGCTGGCGTTCGCTGTCGCCGGCTATGCATCGTTCTGGCTGATCGCGGCGATGTGCATACTCACCGCCCTCGTCGGGATTAACTACATGGTTATCTGCCGTCTTTATCCAGACGGAGGTGGCGTTTATGCGAGTGTTCGGCATCGCAGTGAGGTAATCTCTATTGTCGGCGCGTTTTTACTCGTCGCCGATTACCTGGTGACCGCTGCGATCAGCGCGCTTTCTGCGTTTCAATATCTCGGAGTGCCGCATCCAGAAAAATTTGCTGCTGGAGCGATCCTTATCATCGGATTGCTCAACTTGCTCGGACCAAAACAAACCGGCAGCCTCGCGTTTCTCGTTTCACTTCCGACCGCGCTCGTAGTGATCATTCTGGGTTTCTTTAGCCTGCCCCACTTCGGCCAGGCGTTCGCTCATTTGCAACCGCTGCACGGAACATTCTCCCAAAACTGGGCCGGCTTCGTTGGCATCGTGCTCGCGCTTTCCGGCGTTGAAGCGATCGCGAACGCCACCGGCGTAATGAAGCTCGATCCCGGCAGCACAGATGAACATCCATCGGTCGTTAAAACATCCACACCAGCAATCCTGATGGTGATGATCGAAGTCTGCGCTTTCACTGCACTGCTCGGGCTCGCCATGCACGCCTTGAGTGGCTTGCAAATCGTAAATGGAGATGTGAACGCCCCGGGCGCGGAAGGGGTGCGCGATTACATGCTACGGTACATGGGCCAGGTTTTTGTCGGCGGCGCGTTAGGCCCGGCTCTTGGTCATGCCTTTGGTTTCGTTGTCAGCATCGTCTTCGCGATGCTTCTGCTTTCAGCGGTCAACACAGCGATTGTCGATTTAATCATGATTCAATTTCTCATGTCGCGTGACCGAGAGGTACCAGCCATCTTTCATCGGCTCAACAAATGGGGCGTGCCAAGCGCAGGCATGGTGCTGGCCACAATTGTGCCAATGTTGCTCGTATTGCTCGTCAAAGACATGGCTGGGCTCGCTGACCTTTATGCAGTCGGCGTTGTCGGCGCGATCGCCACAAATCTTGGCGCGACTGCAACCGATCGGAAGCTCTCGATCAAATCTTGGGAACGCACGCTCATGTTCACGACCTTCGTTGTCATGGCTGCGATCGAAATGTCGCTGCTCATCGACAAACCGAACGCGCGCTACTTCGCTGTCACAATTCTGGCTGTCGGGCTCATTTTGCGCGGCCTCGTAATGGAACGCCGCATGAAAAAGGAAGCAGCACCCGGGACGGTGCCGTTGGAAATAGCAGCAGCTAACTCCGCAGTTTCAACTCCGCAAAACGTTATGACCGCTGAGTCAATTCTGTGCGCAATCCGCGGCACCGGGCGCACGCTCGATTTCGCATTGCGCGAAGCGAGCAAGACCGGCAGACGACTGTATCTGCTCTTCGTGCGCGAACAGCGGTTCATGACAGAACAGGACGCGAAACGCAAATGGCAGGAAGATCCGGAGGCCAGCATGGTTTTTCGTGAAGCGAAACAAAAAGCCCCGGATCATCCTCCTCTGTTCTGCTATGCCGTAAGTCCATCAGCGGCGGAGACGATTGTCGATGTTGCGGCGACGCTCGGCGCCTCCCGCGTTATTCTCGGCGCACCGCACCGCAACGCGCTGATAAATCTCCTTCGAGGGAACGTCATTCGCGAAGTCTCTCATTCATTGCCGGAAGACATTGACCTGGTTGTTTACGCATGAAGCGAAATTTTCGATCCGTCGGAAGAATACTGCTCGTAATTTTTTTCGCGGCGGGGACTTTGATTTCTCTTGTCGTGATGTTCGCGCTGGTTTTTCCCGGCAGTCATTTGGAATCGATCTGGTCGCTGAAACCGGAAGCTCAAACGCAGTTTCAAGCGATCGGAAGAGGTAAGTCGGTTGCCTTAATGGCAGTCGTCGCCGCCGCCTGCGGACTTGCCGCTGTGGGGCTCGCAAAGAACGCTGAATGGGGACGCCGCGTCGCGATCGCTGTCCTCACCATCAATCTCATTGGCGACTCGCTCAATGCTTTGTTTATGCGCGACGCAAAGACTTTGATCGGTTTGCCCATTGGCGGGCTAATGATCCTTTTTCTCGTTAGAGCAAAGCGATCCAAAGAATGATGCGCTCGTAATTTCGAGTTTGTCTAACGTACGTATTGCAGATACGCCGCCACTTCGATCTCGGCGGTCTGTGGAAACATGTCGAGCGGCGTAACCGAATCGATGGTAAATTTTCCGTGCAGCTCTTTTAAGTCGCGGGCCAGCGTGGCCGGATTGCAGGAGACATAAACCAGCGTCGTTGGCGCAAGATCGAGAATTGCGCGGCGGACGTTTGCAGAAAGGCCGGTGGCGGGAGGATCGACAATGATGGTGGTAGGGGCGATTGACCTCAATCGCCCGCGATCGATGTCGTTCACGGGCGGGCGGTTCGGGTGAACCGCCTTTATCTGTTTCAATTCCTCTTCCACGTCGCCAGCGATATAGGTTTCCTTTTTAGTGGCATCTTCTTTTGCAGCGGCGATGGCGAACCTGTCCCAATCGATTCCGACGACACGCTCAAACTTATTGAGCAATGCTTTTGCGAAGAATCCCGCACCGCAGTACGCATCGACGAGGAGATCCTGATTCGGTGGAACAAGATCGAGAATCAAATCGCGAAGCGCATCTGCGACCTCAACGTTGGTTTGAGAAAAGACGCGCCGGCCCGGCGAAGCGCGCAGGGTATAATGCCCATCGCGCGGATTTCGTCTCCGCAATTCCGTTAGCGCGCGATTCACTTCGTCGCATGAAATCGGGCAATGCTCGATGTCGATCAAGCGGTGGGAATCGCGCCTGAAAAATCCGATCACCCCATCCTGCACATGAACGGTGATTCGATTTCGATATCCATACTGCTTCGGCGACGCGATAATCGGTCGCAAAGGAATATCCTTAAGCTTGCCGATTCGCTGGAGAAGATTACGCACCTGCTGCCATTTAATGGTCAGCTGATGTTCGTACTCGATGTGCTGGTATGCGCATCCGCCGCATTGACCAAAATACGGACACTCCGGTGTGATGCGATGCGGGGAGCTTTCCTTAACCTCCACCAATTCCGCCTCGGCGAACTGTTTTTTCTCGCGCACGATCTCAGCGGAGACGAGTTCACCCTGAATCGTGTATGAAACGAAGGTAGCCTTCCCCTGCTCGCGTCCGACCCCTTTCCCGCCAAAAGCGATGTCTTCAATTTTCAGATCGACAACGCGCATATGTTTTCAAAACCGAATATCGGAATCCGAAATCCGAAACAAATCCGAATGTCCAAGCGGAAGATCGCGCGACTTGGTCAATTCGTCATTTGATCGATTCGAGATTTGGGCATTGTTTTGAGATTCGAGATCCGACATTTGGATTGTCATTCTGTTGTTATGGCCTGGCGACTTCACGAACATGTTTCGCGCGGTAAGATCGACAACCGCACCCGCGGTCGGGTGTCCGGTGAGATTTGGCTGGCTGGCATCGACGAGCCGTTGGTTCTGGAACTGACTGGGGATTGTGCGCCTGATCTCGCCGGCTGCGAGTTGAACTTTGAAAATCCCGACCCCATCCCAATGGCGACGAAACCGCCCGCTCTTCAGCAGCGCGGCCCTGCCGGCGATATCACGGCCGCACGAAAAGTGCGCGCGTTCGACATTCCAATTGACCAAGCAATCGCGATGTCCCGACGCGGCGAGACACCGCCCGAACACACGGCAAACGGGGTCTATCTGGAATGGTTCAGCGAGCGCAGCGGGCGGGTGGTCATTGAAAGCGCCAATTATCGGTTGCAAATCTCCGAGGCAGCATGGCGTTACACAAAAGAAGAAATTGCCGAGCGGGACCGCCGCATCGCTGAAGAAAAAACCCCGTTTGCTATTGCGATCACCCAGGACGGCGAGACGCAGGAATGGGACGAAGTTCGCTATGAGCAATTTCTCCGCGAAAGCGACGCGCTAACAGAAAAATACGGACGGTTATTGGAGAAGTACGCCGACCATCCGGACAGCGAACGGATCATTGCCCGTGAGATGGGATGGTCGTGGCTCGAGGAGGCGCTCGATCAGCAGGACGAAGAACAAGAAAGCAAGCAGGAGAACCAAGCCGAGGGTTTGGAAGTGAAAGTGGACCAGGAAAAGAAGGATGAATTCGAGGACGACATTGAGGATTATGAATTGCCGCCGCCCGATCCAATACGTGAAGGAATTGATTGGGTGCGCGACGAGCGCGGCCATATCTTGCACCCCATCGAGAAACGCGCCCATGATGCGTTACATGGCCTCCTCGATGAATTAAAAGCAGCAGCAGGTTTTCCGGAGAAAGAAGACGAGCAACTGGCCGATTTCGTCAATGGTTTTATGACGCTCAGCGCGAAACTTGCTGGCGCTTTAGGCGGAGTTGCACGTGGCGATGACTTTTTCGAACCGGGCATGGTGATCGCATGGCTTAAGCGGATTTTGGAGATTTTGAACAAAACGATCGCGGCGACGGACGCTGCGAAAGGAAAGGACTTTCTCTCTGCGGAGCGGCTTACATACTATCGCAGTGAGCTCTTTGCGATCCGCGAAGAGGTGCTGGAATTAATTAAGGAGCTGCGATCGCGCTGAGAAGGGCAAGCAGCATGCATCCAGCGAGTGAGGACTAATAGGGATCCTGATCGTAATCCCGAACGTAGGGATATTTCGATTCGTTGCCGATCTCGGGAGGAAATTCTGAATAGCCGGCGTGAATATACGGAATTTCTGGTGGCAGGATGGGATAATAGCTATCGCGCCAGATTGGGAAGGGCCAGGTCAGAATCTCAATAAGCCCCGCTACGTGTCGCGCACCTGACCGTCCGAAGCCACGAACCACACCGTAACCAAACGCGGCATTGTTGCCTTCCTCTTTGTTAACTTTGTTAATATTTACGACGATCTCTGTCGGCGCCCAGAGAAAATTCGCAAAACCGCGACCGAGTTTCCGCGTCGGCCCGTAGTCATTCGCGGGGGGGTCCTGAATATCTCCAAGACAAATTCCGGCAAGGCCGAGCACCAATGAGAAGAGAGTGAGGGCTTTCATATGGCTCTATCCAGTTAAGCAAATATTGAGAAGCAAGAGCAATACTTATTTTGAGCCTTTGGCTGCCGCATCGTTCTTTGTCTTAACCATCGAAACTGCAACCGTAACTCCGAGAATGAGCGCTATGACTCCGAGAGAGAGAGCACGCGGCAGTGGAAAATAATCCACGAGAATCATCTTGATGCCGACGAAACCGAGCACAAGAGCGAGGCCGGTTCTCAAGTAAATAAAACGGTCCATCAAGCCGGCGAGCAGGAAGTAAAGCGACCGCAAGCCGAGAATCGCGCAAATATTAGATGTATAAACAATGAACGGGTCACGCGTGATAGCGAAGATCGCAGGGATCGAATCGACCGCAAAAATCAGGTCTGTGACCTCGATCACGATCATGGTTAGAGCGAGCGGGGTCAACATCCACCGCCCATCCACGTGTACCTTAAAGTGTTCGTCATGAAATTCGCGCGTAATCGGAAGGACCCGACGGCACATCCGCAACACCCAACCCTCTGCGAAATCGTGCGCTGGACGTTTTCCAAAGAACATCTGCGCCGCCGTGATCAACAGGAAGAGACCGAAGAGATAAAGAATGAAATGAAAGCGTTGCACTAGGGCGATGCCGCCCAAAATCATCGTGCCACGCATGACCAGTGCCCCGATTATTCCCCAGACAAGGACGCGATGTTGCGCCTTTGGAGGAACGCGAAAGTGCGCAAAAATGAGCACGAAAACAAAAATGTTATCCATGCTCAGCGAGTACTCGATGAGGTAGCCGGTGAAAAAATCCAACCCGTGATGCGGTCCTTTGATACGCCACACCAGCGCGTTAAATCCAAGTGACACGATTACCCACAGCACGCTGCGTCGTGCCGCGGCGGTCATGCTTAATTCCCGGCCGCGCTGATGGAACGTGAAGAGGTCGATCCCAATCGCAATGAACACCCCAATGTGAAAGGCGATCCAAAACCAGATACTCGTCGTCACGGCGGGGAGACTTTCATGCACCGGGGCGCACAGCAAACGTAAATTGCGCGCCTGACCCATGCGACTTATAGGTCATACTGCACTTATTAGCCTCATCGATGGATACCGAATTGGAAAAACTGGTCGAAGCCGGCAAACTCACTTCGCGCGCCGCACAGCAACTCGAACAACTAAAGCCCGGCACATTTTGTCTGCATAAAAGCTGGGGATTCGGTCGCGTGAGCGAATGGAATCTGCTGCTCAACCAGATCGTAATTGATTTTGCAGGCAAAAAGTCCCATCCGATGCAGGCCGAGTACGCGGCGGAGAATCTCACGCCGCTCGCGCCACAGCACTTCCTCGCACGCAAAGCGACGGACCTTGCGTCGATCAAAAAGTTGGCAAGAGAAGATCCGCCTGCCGTGGTGCGAAATATTCTTGAAAGCTTGGACGGTAAAGCCACGGCGCAGCAGATCAGTGAATGGCTTGTGGGTGATGTTTTCACTGAGACGGAATGGAAACGCTGGTGGGAGTCAACCAAGAAGGCGCTTAAGGCAAGCGGCGTTTTTTCTGTCCCTGCAAAAAAGACCGAACCCATTCAAATTCGCGGCGAAGGGGTGTCGCACGCGGACGAACTGCTCGAGGCTTTCAACAAGGCACGGCAACCAAAAGAGCAAATCGCAGCGCTCGAGCAGATGATCAAATCCCAGCAGCAATTCAAAGAACACCAACTTCAGCCGATCATCGCTGCGATGGAGAACATGACGGTGCGCAATCAAAGGATGCATCCTGAGTTCGCGTTTGAGCTCATCATCGCGCGCGACGATTTGCTTGCGCGCGATCCATCACTGCATTCGACACATGTCGGGTTGACCCTTTCGAAACTGATTCTCGAGGAAGAGAACCGCCTCATATCGATTCTGCCGAAATTGCCGGCGGCAAAAGAGAAACGAATCTTGCAAGCGTTGCCGACCGCGCTCGGTCCGCGCTGGACAGAACGTGGTTTGGATTTGATGCAACAGAGTCACGGCCGGATGGTTGCCCAAATTCCCCGCATTTTAAGCGAAGCCGGAAAACATGACGAGCTTCGGACGATGCTGGAGCGGAGCATCCGCGAACACTCAGCCACGAGCGAGATGCTTGCCTGGCTTTGTAGCGAGCGGGAGCAATGGAGCGAACTGGTGACGCAGGAATTGCTTGGCGCAATTTTTGCGGCACTGGAGCGCGAACAACACAATACTGCTGGCCGGACCGGCAAGTTGTACCGCACATTGGTCGAAGATCGGCGACTGCTTGGGGACATCTTCAAGAAAAGCGACGTCGCTACCGCGCGCGACTGGATGCGGCGGCTACAACTAAGCCATCTGTTCGATGAGCTGACAAAACGCTCACTTCTCGCCCGACTCGTCAAAGTGTATCCAGAACTGGAGAGCATGATCACAGGCGCGCAGACCCAGGGAGAGGCCGCATCGCTGATCGTTTCCTGGAGCAGCCTGGAAAGACGCAAGGCCGAATACGAAGAGGTCGTAAAGACAAAGATTCCAGAGAACACCAGAGAAATCGCGCTCGCCAGGTCGTATGGCGACCTGAGCGAGAATTTCGAATTTAAGGCAGCTAAACAAATGCAAAGCGTGCTGATGCGACGAAAAACCGAGCTGGAACAAATGCTGCACAACGCGCGCGGTACATCGTTTGAAAATGTCGACACGTCGCGTGTGTCCATAGGCACCATCATCACGCTTCGTGAAGTGGGGACTAACAAGGAGGAGACTTACACGATTTTAGGCGCGTGGGACGGTGATCCCGATCGCCACATCATTTCCTATCAAACTGCGATTGGGCGGGCACTGCTCGGCCACGAAGTTGGCGAGACCATCTC
>JBKPLX010000075.1:0-34446 GCA_046731855.1 Verrucomicrobiota bacterium
CGAAAGCTCTCGCGCACCTGAACCGGTTGGCGCTTTCCCGCATGCCAAACGCGTTGGAAATCTATTGTTTCTGTCCGGCATCGGTCCGCGAAAACGTGGCAGCAGGGAAATTCCCGGCGTGACGTTCGATTCGGCTGGCCAGGTCGTCAGTTACGATGTCGAGGATCAGTGTCGCGCCGTGTTTGAAAATGTGCGGCTCGTGCTCGAAGACGCTGGCGCGAGCTGGAACGACATTGTCGATGTCACCGTCTTCCTAACCAACATGAAAAAGGATTTCCCGACCTATAACAAGCTTTACGCGCAATATTTTTCCGGCAACGGCAAACCAAATCCCACGCGTACGACGATTGAAGTCGGCGCGTTGCCGACGCCGATTGCTATTGAGCTTAAAGTCATCGCCGCGGTCAGTTAAGCACGCACTCTCCTGCCTGTCGTTCCGAACCAAGCTCTCGCTATTTTCGGTTGCAATCACGAGCATGACCATGACTAAGGGGCCTTCATTTCGCATTCTCGCCGCCGACCACACAGGCATCACAGTCTCGAATCTTGAGCGATCGCTCGCATTTTGGCGCGACGTTCTCGGCTTCGAGCTTTCACACACCGCGCATCAAACTGGCGAAATGGCCAGTGAAATCACGGGTGTCGAAGGTGCCGAGATCAAGCTTGCGGTCGTGAAAGCCCCGGGCGGTCACAAGATCGAACTGCTCGAATATCTGGCGCCGCTCGAGCGTAAATGGAATGTCGATCTTCGGCCCTGCGATGTTGGTTTCGCGCACGTCGCGCTTATCGTGGATGATCTCGACCCAATTCTCAGCGCGATCGAGGCATCCGGTTGGAAAGCTGCGGGTAAACCGCAAACTCTTAAGTCAGGTCCGAACGCCGGAAAGCGGGTAGTGTATGTTCGCGATCCCGATGGCATAACAATCGAGTTCATGCAGCCGCCGCCCGAGGCGAATCGCGGATAGCACGGTCTCAACCGATTCGTAAGGACGCAAGACGCTCTGTTGCTTTTGATTTCTTTCCTTTGAATCTGTGAAATCTGCGTAATCTGCGGTTAATGCATTTCTCCGCCGACGAAAATTTCGCACTGCAACTCGATGGCGAGGACCCGTTGCAGCAAGTTCGGGAAAAATTTTATCTCCCGCTCGGCAAAGATGGGAAACCGCTGATCTATTTTGCGGGCAATTCGTTAGGCTTAATGCCAAAATCGGCGAGAGGAATCGTCGAAGAAGAATTAGGCAACTGGGCGAAGCTCGGTGTCGATGCGCATCACGCGACCGGGACACCATGGTACACTTATCAGGAGGCATTGCGCGATCCGACGGCGCGGCTTGTTGGCGCAAAACCGCTGGAGGTAATCTGCATGAACAGCCTCACGGTGAACCTCCATCTCATGATGGCGACCTTTTATCGGCCGACCAAATCGCGTTTCAAAATCTTGATGGAAGAACCTGCGTTTCCTTCCGACACCTACGCCATTAAAACGCAAATCGCGCATCATGGGCTCAATCCAAGAGAGGCGCTTGTTCTCGCACGACCGCGTAACGGCGAATTCGCAATCCAAACTGAAGATATTGTCGATCTAATCGAGAAGCACGCCAATCAACTCGCCATAGTGATGTTTGCCGGTGTAAATTTTTTCACGGGCCAACTTTTCGATATCGAGAGAATCACTGCTGCAGCGCAGGCAGGTGGCATCGTCGTTGGGTTCGATCTTGCCCATGCGGTGGGAAACGCACCGTTGAAATTGCACGATTGGAATGTCGATTTTGCTGTCTGGTGTTCGTATAAATATCTAAACGCAGGTCCTGGCGCAGTCGCAGGCGCGTTCCTGCACGAACGACACGCGACCAACACGAAATTGCCACGATTCGCCGGCTGGTTTGGCAACGATCCGAACACGCGGTTCCGATTGCACCTGGAACCCGAATTTGTTCCAGTTCCGTCCGCCGACGGCTGGCAAATCAGTAATCCGCCGATTTTTTCGATGGCGCCATTGCGCGCCTCGCTCGCCGTCTTTGATGACGCAGGCGGAATGGAACCGCTGCGCGCAAAGTCGATCAGACTTACCGGCTATCTTGAATTCTTGTTAACGGAAATTGGATCGAAAAAGTTTACCGTTATTACACCGCGCAATCCCGATGAGCGCGGTTGCCAATTGTCGATCCTGGCACATCAGCACCCAAAAGAATTGTTAAAGGAGCTCGAAACCGCAGGTGTAAAATGCGATTTTCGCGAACCCAATGTCATCCGGGTCGCCCCTACCCCGCTCTACAACACCTTTCACGAAGCCTGGCGTTTTGCGAGGATTTTGGCTCAGCATCGATAGCAGGTCCGTCAATTACCGGTCTCCCTACGAATTCTTGCGCTCAAGGGCGACGGCAAACGGGTGGAGGTCCGCCGTCATCAATCCGCCGGCGACGGCCGGATCTTCTTGCATGAACTTTCTCGCTGCGTCTTCATCGGGGGCCTCAAAAATGGCAATGCCAAATGTCCTGTCGCCTGGTTCTGACGTCCGCCCCGCAAGGATCAATTGACCAGACTTAGCGGCCTGCTGAAACCGAACAAAATGGCGTTCGAGCATAGCATTATCGTCTTTCGTCCAAGCTGAATCCGCGTGCAGCCGCGGCACCAGCCTCAACACATAGATAAACTGTTTCGGCTTGGCGGCCTTGGGTTCTTGCGCGTTCAGCGGTTGTACGATTGCGAAAATGCAAATCAGCGGAATGAATACTTGGCGAGATCGGTTTTTCATGTGGTGATGGTTGAGGGTCTGTCCCGGGCGGACTTCGTGCGAGCTTTCTTTGCCTTCGATTCTAATTTCTCGGCCGCGAATCAGTGTGTTCTGGCTGCGCCGCGAGTAGGGATCGGGTTATCGTTGCAATTCCGCTCGAGAGATGCGAAAAGCTGACCAGCAAGATGAAAATGTTGAGAACCATACGCGGCATTTTTTGGATTGCTTTATTCTTCGCCCTAGTCCATCCGGCATGGGCCAGAGACGAGCGATCGATCAAGGATTTGGCCAAGACGCTCACGAAGCTGGCGGCTGACGTCGATCCCGCCGAAGCCGAGCAAATCTCGGTGACGGCACACACCACGGCGCGCAAGCTCGCACGTGACTATCACGTCGTCTTAAACCCAGAGTTTCAAGCCTTCCTGGTCAACGTCGGCGCCCGAAAACGTGGCTGGTGCGGCCATTGGGCACAGGATATCGGCACGCGTTTGAAAGAACTCAAGCCCAGGACGCTGGTGCTTCACTGGGGCGTCGCCTACGATCACACATCGAGCGAAAACAATTGTCTTGTAATAACTGCACGTAATCAGCCTTTCAAAGACGGCATCATCCTCGATGGCTGGCGGAGGGCTGGCCGACTATTCTGGTGCCCCGTCATAAAAGATGACGAATACGAACTCGAACAGCATTACGGCCATTCCGGGATCACGGCATGGAAAGAGAACATGCAATGGAGTGCGTGGCTGCAGGATTATGAACCCGGCAAACCGAAGTCGAAAGCAGCGACCACGAGTAAAGCCAGTAAAGGTGGCTCCGAACGCAATCGGCGGGTTAGCATCAGCGAGTTGACGCAACCCGCGATGCCCTAAGCTGGGCGCGAGGCAGACAGACCTATTCCGCGCGACGGTGTACCACGGCGCCCTGTCGCTATAAGATGCGCCTCAAGAAGTGCGCCGTCCGCTACTGTTTGAATATCCGTGATATCCGCGTAAGCCCCGGTTAAGAATTCTCTAATGCCTGCTAAGTTTGTTCTTGTCGGCAGCGGCCTCGCCGGTGGATTACTCGCAGCATACCTGGGACGTCGGGGGTATCACGTCGATCTCTACGAGCGACGAGCCGATCCGCGCGAAGGCAATATCGTTGGTGGCCGTTCGATTAATCTAGCGATTTCGACGCGCGGTATTCATGCGCTCGAGCAGATCGGGATTGCTGGCGACGCGTTACGGCACGCGATCCCGATGCGCGGTCGGATGATTCATGATAAATCCGGCGCGCTGCATTTCGCGCCCTACGATGTCGACCCGAAGAAATGCATCAACTCGATCGGGCGCGCCTCGCTTAACACTGCGGTAATCGAAGCGGCGCAGCGTTATCCGAATGTGCGCGTTCATTTCAATCACAAATGCACTGACGTCGATCTGGCCGAACCGATCTGCCATTTGGAAACAGAAACCGGCAAATTGACCGTGCGTGGCGACGCAGTAATCGGCGTCGATGGCGCCTTCTCAGCAGTACGCGCTTCCATGCAGCGAAACATCGACAATTTTCAATACGACGAAAGCTATCTCGCACATGGTTACAAGGAGCTGACCATCTCGCCAGCGCCGGATGGGTCGTGGCGAATCGAGAAAAACGCTCTTCACATTTGGCCGCGCAAAAGCTTCATGATGATTGCGCTTCCGAACCCCGACGGCTCGTTCACATGCACGCTTTTCTGGGAATTCGAAGGACCGCGCAGTTTCGCCACAACAAAGACGGACGACGACGTCCGGCGCTTCTTCGGTGAAGAATTTCCGGACGCCGTTCCCCTCATGCCGACGCTGCTCGAAGATTTCAAGAACAACCCAACTGGCTCACTTGTGACGGTTCGTTGCGCGCCGTGGTATCATCGCGACAGGGTCTGCTTAGTCGGTGATGCGGCGCACGCGGTTGTTCCATTTTATGGCCAGGGAATGAATGCTGCATTCGAAGATTGCTTCGTGCTGGACGAATGCTTGGAACAATTTGCCAATGATCGCGAACACGCATTCGCGGAATATTTTTCACGCCGCAAAGAAAATGCCGACGCACTGGCTGATTTGGCGATCAGCAATTTCATAGAGATGCGCGATAAGACTGCGTCGAGCGCCTTCCGAGCTAAGAAAAAACTTGATCACTTCCTAGAGGCCGCGCTGCCTGGTGTGTATCTGCCGCTTTACACGATGGTCACCTTCAGCCGTATTCCATACGCGCAAGCGGCACGGCGGGCCCGCTTGCAGGATCGAATTCTTTACACCGCTCTCGTCGCTATTGCCTTGATCGGAATCCTGGCACTCGCGGTTTTGCTCGGCCGCTCTCAATTGCAATAAAAATGGACATAGCCCGTCGAATTTTACCTGGCCGCTTTCTTGCGCTTTTGTCGAGCTCGTCTGGAACCGATGCGCTGATGCGCTTCCTGTTCCAAGGCTGCGACCACTTTGTTGAAACTCTTGAGATCAGCCGCCTTGACGCGACGGACAACAGCGCGCTCCAAGACGGATAAATGACGCCGGACACGTCGCGCCAGCCTTCGCCCTTTTGCTGTTAGTCTCACGACGAAGGTGCGTCGATCTGTTTCACCGACTATGCGCGTGATCAAGCCGCGTTCTGCCAGGCGATCGAGAATGCTCGTCAAGGTCGATCGCTTGTGAGCGAGGCCGCGATGGAGATCCGCGACGTTGGCGCGCCCGGAATGAGCAAGCAACCCCAATATATGCGCTTCCCCCTGCGTCAACCCGCGCTCCCTCAGGTCATCAAGATAAAGACCGATTCGGTGCGTCGCGCGGTGGACTGGATGAACAAGTCGCAGTGGCATCGATTGAAAGCGGCTTCAGATCCGGTTCCACCCATGAAATTCGCGCTTCATCACTGAAAAGCCGTTCTGCCGAATAGTAGGTCAGCGGGAAATTCTTTTCCAGCAATTGCGGATTTGCCTGTACGATGTCTTCCAAGTGTTCTCCGCGACCGGCTGCATACGCGTTAGCGAGAAGATGCACCCAAAATAATGTGATGGTCTCGTGATATTTCTCCGGTTTGCCGGCGGCCGCGGCGAATTGGCGCAGCGTATGGCGCATCTTATTCGCAGCTTGCTGTACCGATGGAGATTCGGCTAGATACACCCACGCTACGTGCAAATGCGAAGCATGATGGAAATCCTTCATCTCGCCCCGCTCGAGCGCGCGCGCCAATTCCTTGTCAGTCATGGCTGCGGCCCTTCGCCAGCGCTTCGTTGATGGCCGTTTCCCAATGAACGCGTTGCTCCTCTGCCCAGTGGGCGTCCAGTTTGGCAATCTCCTCATTCCCCTCCGGCACCAGCGCGGAACGCCGATACGTTACCGTTGCCTTGCAGTGTTGCTCGCCGTCGGGAACAACGCGGATTTTAATCTCGTTAGCGGTGAGCGCCGGTGTCATAACTACGTATTCCACCCGTCCATTCCTAACGTCGTATGTCGTGAGCAACCAGAGCCGACCCTTGCCATGGCCGCTTGTCGTAGTGAATACGACGCCCTCACACTGTGCCCCCTGCGCCGGGTGAATGAAACGCGGCGACCAATCTGGCGCCCACTCTGCCTCGCGTACCGGTCCAAAAAGCGGCGTAACATCGGCGACGGAGCCGTTTAACCCGATCGTGAACGACTGCGTCCGCTGTTCAACCACTGCGGTACCCGCTTCTCCGGCCAACACTGCTTGAATCACCGACAAGCTCCACGCGCATATCGCAAAACAAGTTCTCATATTATCTTACGATATCGTATTATCCGATATCGTCAATAAGGCGCACTTGACTATTGGATTGTTTAAAGTTGTGTAAGTGAGCCGCCGATAAAACAGCGGATGAAAACGACGCGGGCGAGAAGGAGTTCTGTTATTTTGCTCGAGGAGATCTTGCGCTAGCAGCCGGTCTATTACCTCAGTTCAGTTCATTTGAACTGTAAGGAGCCGGACGGGTTGTGTATCCTCCTCCGATGCAACTACAAGCTCGCCTGTTTTGTATTCTCGTTATCAGCTGCCTGCTTTTCGCCCCACTTCTTTGCGCACAGGACAATCCCCTGAACGATCCTGATTTGAAGGAGATGTTAAAGGAAGCGCAGGAAATGCAGAAGGAAGCCAACGACCTTCAGAAACAAAACTCCGCGTCTCCAGATACAAAGAAGAAACTCGCCGACATGCTGTCCCAAGCCAAAGAAGAGGAAGCGCGACAGGAGCAGCAGGAAAAACAGGAAAAGGAAAAACTGCAGGCCGCGCTGAAGAAGCAGCTCGAGGCGCCGGGACCGGTCGTGTTACCCGATTGGACGCCGGCTACGCCTGAATTCAAGGCTACTGGGGTGCCCGCGAGAAAAATCGTGGATGACGAAGTAAGAATCGTCCAGACCGGTACCTCGCCGCTTACTCCAGAGAAAATAGCGGACAGCTGGCAAGCGGCCGCAAACGCAGCGAACAATCTCAATCAGAGCCTTAACAGGATCAGTGTTAACGGCAAGATCACTAGAATCCTTTTCCTCAGCACGCGCACCGATCCCAGGCAAGAAGTGGAACTCGAGGCCAGCCGCGAGCCGGATGGCAAGATTACACAAGTCGAAATCTCCTCGCCGTTGCCCAAGCCGAATATCGACGGCGAATAAGACAGCTCTCGGTAGGCCCACGAACTTGCAATTCCCCCGAGGCGGGATTAACAAAACCATATTATGGCCGATACATACGTTCCAATGATTAGCTCCGGCGTTGCAGGGCCGCTCGGCGTTTTGCATCTGCCACGTCTCTGGCTCAAGGTTTCGCTCGAATCACAGGGCAAACTCGCCTCTGGCTATCCGGGAATTGGCAGAGGGTTTGATGCCATGACTTGTGCCGCGCTCGGACTCGAAGAGCAGGCGGTTAAAGGGTATATCAAACAAAACAAGCCGACCTATCCCGAATTCGAAGCCTGGGTGAAAAAGAATGCCAAGTCACTTGATCGAGGCGCGATTGAAAAGCATAACGCCGCGGTGCGTGGTTACATTCACGATGACGAGACGCGCAAGGGCGTCCTGGGTGCGTCCGGTATCGCGGATGACACCGCCGCCCCGAAGGACGCGGTGAATTTAAACAATCTCGACGACTGGTACGAGTTTCATCAGGTGGTCCTCAAATAGGAGGACCACATCGGGGCGAAGAAGGTTCATCTCGACGAAGGGCAGTGGGCAGTGTGCGTGCGATTACCGCATTGACGCGAACGTAGGCGCCATGGAGCATTCTCAAATGCCATCATTGCAGACCAACGTAGCGCCAGCATTTCGCAGGACGACGGAGACACTCTCGGCTGGCGCCAAGAGTTTGCCACAACGCTATTTTGTCTCTCCCGAGATTTTCGCGGAGGAACAAGAGAAGATTTTTTCGAAGCAATGGGTGGTAGCTGGGCACCAAAGCCAAATCGCAAAAGCAGGAGATTATTTTACCACGGAAGTCGCTGGCGAACATTTGATCATTGTCCGGGACAAACACGGGGTGATCCATGGTTTTTACAACGTGTGCCGCCACCGCGGAAGTCGATTAATCGAAAACAGGAACGGACAGTCCGCAGCAATTCAATGTCCGTATCACGCGTGGACGTATGCGCTCGATGGGCGGTTGATTGGTGCTCCCTACATGGATGAGGTGTCGGGTTTTGATAAGAGTGAGTATTCACTGCACGCGGTGAACCTTGCGCTATGGGAAGGATTCATCTTTGTGAATCTAGCGGACGCCTCGACACAGCGAGCGGGCTACATCTCACTGGACAAATGGTTCGTTCCGCTAGCTGGAAAATTTTCGCGCTGGAACCTGTCCGCGCTGCGTTCGGCGAAGCGAATTGAGTACGACGTCCGCGCCAATTGGAAATTGATCTTTGAAAATTATTCAGAGTGTTATCACTGCTTAGGGGTGCATCCGGAACTTTCGAAAATCTCACCATCTGATTCGGCGGAGAATGATCTGACCGAAGGACCGTTTCTCGGTGGATTCATGCGGATCGCGAAAGGTAAGAGCCTGACCATGAGCGGAAACGCCTGCGCCTTGCCGATAGGCTATTTCGGGGAACACGATTTCCACCTTGTTTTTTATTACTCGATTTTTCCTAACATGCTGCTGAGCCTGCATCCGGACTATGTGATGGTGCATCAACTTCGGCCGCAGTCATCGGAGCGGACGCTGATCTTCTGTGATTGGTTGTTCAATCCGGAAGCGTTCGAACGCGGCGCTTTTCAACCCGACGATGCAGTCGAGTTTTGGGACATGATCAACAAACAGGATTGGCACGTGTGCGAGTTGAGCCAGCAAGGCATTGCCTCGCGTGCGTATGAACCGGGGCCGTACTCGGCACGGGAGAGCATCCCCGCGGCGTGGGACCGGGAATATCTGCGCTACGTTTCGTAGCGTAGCGTGATTCGTTGAAGGGTTGAATCGTTAAAACGGAATCCTTTCGTGGGCATCGCTACGACTCGCCGAGAAACAGTCTTTCTCATCCAGCATTCAGCATCTAGAATCCGACATTGAAATGCCGCCGCCTCTGACTTACGCAAGTTACCTTGATCTGGAGAACTTGCTCACGCTTCAGAAACCGCGCTCAAGTCCGCCGGAGCACGACGAGGTGCTCTTCATCATCATTCATCAGACGTACGAGCTGTGGTTCAAACAGTTGCTACATGAGTTCGAGAAGATAAAAAAAGACTTTTCCGCGGGCGATCTTTTCGGTGCGATTCACACATTCAAACGTGTCCGCACAATCATGAAGGTTCTAGTTGCCCAGGTGGATATCCTTGAAACGATGACACCTTCTTCGTTCTCAAGTTTTCGGGACAGGCTCGAGACTGCATCAGGATTTCAATCAGTACAGTTTCGAGAAATCGAATTTTCCCTGGGATACAAGCGCGAATCGACAGTCAGATATCTGAAGCCGGATTTTCCGGGATACGAACGGCTGCAACAATTGCTCCGGGAACGCAGTGTGGTCGATCATTTTTACGATTTCCTTGCTACCCGCGGCGCGCAAATTCCCGCAGACCTAAAGAATCGCGACCTCACCAAATCAAATGAACCCGACGACCGATTACAGGAGGAAATTCTGCAGCTCTACAAGAATTCGCCTGAGTGCTCGATTCTTTTCGAGTTGATGACCGATTTTGACGAAGGACTGCAGGAGTGGCGTTACCGGCACATCAAGCTTGTTGAGCGGACGATCGGAGCGAAGAAAGGCACAGGCGGATCACCCGGCGTCCCGTTTCTGAAGGAATCGTTGTTTAAGCCTGTCTTTCACGATTTGTGGGCGATCAGGCGCGAATTGTGAAGCAAGGCCTGTCGCTCGACACCGCAAATTACGAATCAAAGGCCGAGAAATTCGCGGGCTGTTCCGGAGAGCAGTTGTGCTTTCGCTTTAGAGGAAAGCTTCATCGATTCGATGAGTTCACCCGGTTTTGCTTCACCTAACGGAAAGGGATAATCGGATCCGAGCGCGACGCGTTGGGTACCAAAAAGCTTGAGCAACAGCGCCAACGCGTCAGCGTCGTGCACAAGTGAATCCACGTAAAACCGGGCGGGCGCAGTGCCGCGAGCAAGATATGCACGTGGATTTGTGTTGTTTTCCACAGCGACCAAGTCTGGCCGCACGTGAAACGCCCGCTCGACGCGGCCAACGGTAAACGGAAATGCGCCGCCGCCGTGAGCGAACCCAACGCGAAGCTTGGGAAAACGGTCGAACACGCCGCCAAAGACCATCGAGCAGATGGCCAGCGAAATCTCGGCGGGCATGCCGACAAGCCAGGGCAACCAATATTTCGGCATACGCTTTTTGCCAAGCATGTCCCAGGGATGAACAAAGATCGCGGCGTTGAGTTTTTCTGCCGCGCTCCAAACAGGTTGAAGCGAAGCATTATCGAGGTTCAAAGGGTCGATGCGTCCATAGTGCGGGTTCGCGTCCACATGCGTGCCGATCTCTGCACCGCGCAAACCCAGTTCACGGACACATCGTTCCAGTTCGCCTGCTGCAAGATCCGGATCTTGCATCGGAATCGTCGCCAAACCTGCGAATCGCCTTGGATGTTCACGAACGACTTCCGCGATGTGGTCATTTAGTCGTTGGGAAAGATCCAAAGCGTCAGCCGGTTTTGCCCAGTAGCTAAACATCACTGGCACGGTCGAGAGCACTTGCATCGAGACGCCATCGCGATCGCATTCCTCGATACGCTGAACGGGATCCCATACGTTGTCCGTGATCTCGCGGAAGACTCGGTCTCCGATCATCATGCGCGCGCAGCAGGGCTTGTAATGATCAAGCCTGACGAAGCCGCTGTAACCGTATTTTGCGTCGAGGTCCGGCCACTCGCGCGGCAAAATATGGGTATGGAGGTCGATCTTCACGCGTGGAATTGTAGGGCGTTTTTGTGAGCTCCGAAAGCGTTCGGAGCGACACAGACGCCCTACAGGGATTTCATCGCCTGCGGCTTTTCGACTTTCTTGCCGCACTTCTTGCAGGTACGGCGCGCATCGTCATTCCAGAAATCGAGCATCGCCTGGCTAAAGTGCTCAACGATATCTGCGCAGTCGAAATGGATGTCTTCCACCAACGAGCCGCAATTCTCACAGTAAAAAATAACGTGTTCTTTTTCTCCCGGCGGCCGGCGGCGTTCGACCACGACACCAATCGTATCGGGCGGGCGCTGCGGCGAATGCGGCACATTCGGCGGGATAAAGAATGTTTCGCCTTCTCTGACGATATGGTCCACGATGCGGTCATCTTCGCGGACGCGCACCTTGATGTCGCCCTTTAGCTGATAGAAATACTCCTCTGAATCGACGAGGTGAAAATCATTCCGCGCGTTGGGCCCTTTGATCACCATCACAAAGAAATCGCGCCCGTCATACAGATAACGATTGCTGACCGGAGGTTTGAATTTATCGGCGTTCTCTTCGATCCAATTCTCCAAATTAATCGGTGGCTCGACGGTGGTCATACGAATGAGGGTATTCTGGCAGCCGGACGCGTCAAACCTACCCTTAATGCCTGCAATCGGTTTTGCCGTGTCGCGGTCAAGTTTATTCGTTTAAGAGACCTGCCTTTAGCCAGGAGACATCTTGTTGCAAAGAGGCATGGACAATGGCCTCCAATACGGCCCGACGACAGACACTGCCACCCGCGTTTGACTGCGATCAAGCCCTCCTGCGACAACGCCACATTTACAGTTGAATGAATAGCCCGGGATAGAATACTATCCGCCGCTCTGTGAAAACTGGCCGCTTATTTCAAATTGCTGGGACCGTCCTCAGCGCTCTAATCATTTGCGGTTGCGAGACTTTTCCAGAGGGTCCCTTCCCTCGCGCCACCGAAGTCGGTTGGTGGAACGATGAAGGCGCGTCCGGGCCGGCCAGGATCGTTGTTCATATCGGCGAACAGAAAGCCTACTTTTACAGAGGCAAAAATTTGGTCGGCGAATCGACCGTTTCCACCGGCAAACCAGGGTTCTCTACGCCGCCCGGAAGCTATTCCGTTCTCTCAAAGAGCCCGGACCACATCTCAACGATATTCGGCGATTATGTGGACGATTATGGCAATGTGGTGAGATCAAACATTGACGCTCGGAAGGATCGGCGTCCGCCAGGGACCCATTTCGACGGTGCGCAAATGCCGTATGCCATGTTTTTCCGGGGCGGGTATGCGATGCATCAGGGTTATGTGCCACCCTTTGCCGCTTCCCACGGTTGTATTCGCCTGCCGCAGGGAATGGCGAGTCGATTTTTCGAAAACGCCCCCATCGGCACGCCTGTAAAGGTCACAGAGTAGCTAAAACAACGGCGGGTTGTCGTCCCGGTGCTTTCATGCCATGCCGACCCGCCAAAAACGGGTTTGGTTTAATTGCTTCGCCGATCCAGCTACAGCTCCAAGACTCTGTGCTAAAGTACAGGGTGGATATGAATCGGAGCATTATTGACGAAGAACGCAGCGTCGCGATGCGCTTGAACGTCGAAGAACTGCAACGCTACTCGCGTCATCTCATCATGCCCGAGGTTACATCCGAAGGGCAAAGCCGACTCAAAGCTGCGCGTGTCTTGTGCATTGGCGCCGGAGGACTCGGATCGCCGGCCGCGCTTTATCTGGCAGCCGCCGGGGTTGGGACGATCGGCATTGTGGATTTTGACGATGTCGATCTTTCGAATCTTCAGCGTCAAATTCTTCACGGAACAAAAGACATCGGTCGCGGCAAGCTGGAGTCAGCCCGGGATCGCTTGCACGATATTAATCCACAGATCGAGATCGAATTGCACAAGTGCCGTTTCTCCAGCGAAAACGCGCCTCACCTTGTGTCCCGCTACGACGTAATCATTGACGGATCGGATAATTTTCCGACGCGATATTTGTCGAACGATGTCTGTGTTTTTACGCGCAAGCCGAATGTCTATGGCTCAGTATTCCGTTTCGAGGGACAGACAACCGTCTTCGCGCCTCATCTCGGCGGGCCGTGCTATCGCTGCCTTTTTCCCGAGCCACCTCCGCCGGAGTCCGTACCGAACTGCGCGCAAGCCGGTGTGCTCGGTGTTTTGCCAGGGATTATCGGAATGCTGCAGACGATTGAGACATTGAAACTAATTTTAGGCATCGGCGAGCCACTCATTGGACGTCTTCTCCATTTCGATGCGCTTAACGTGAAATTTCGCGAGCTCAACCTGCGGCGCGATCCGCAATGTCCCGTCTGCGGCGAGAATCCAACAATCTTCGCGCCCATTGACTATGAACAATTTTGCGGAGTGCGCGACGACGGAGCCATACCGGAGATCTCCGCGCACGAACTAAAGCGGAGAATGGATGCAGGTGAACCATTTGAATTAATCGATGTGCGGGAACCGTTCGAATACGAAATTGCGCGGATTGAGGGCGCTAAATTGATCCCCTTGGGGGAAATTGCCGAACGATTAGACGAACTGGAGAGCGAGCAGCCGATCGTCGTTCACTGTCATAGTGGAAAACGCAGCGCTCAAGCGGTACGACTGCTGCAGCAGCGCGGTTTCGCCAAAGTTTACAACCTCGAAGGCGGAATCGATGCGTGGTCGGATCAAATCGATCCAAATGTGCCGAAATACTAAGAGAGATCTTCGTTAAGGGCTGTTGCGGCGGAATTTATTTGAGCGCGGTGGCCAATTGTTCGGCACTTGGCACTTCATGCCATTGAGCGATCAATTCGCTATTTCGGCCAAATACGAAAACGCAAAAATCCGTTGCTCCACCCGGTTCGCCAAGTTGCGACGAGATCGAGCCATCAAAATCGGTCGCAACGAAAATGTCTTTTCGTGCATCACGTGCAATCTTCTTTGCGTCATATCGGGCCTGAAGCCGTTTTGCTTCTTCGTTAACGCGGTGCCGGATGAACGCTGTAGCGATCCTTCGCCCAACCCCAGTATGTTTTCTGGCAAAACGAATAATTGTGATCATCCTGTAATCTGGGTTTCCCAAGCAACGTTCTGGGACGCGGTCCCCCACCGTGCGTGCCTTTTCTCTTTCTGCAGGAGTGGTCATTACGATCACGGTCACATGTCCGTCAGCTGTAGAATGTTTGTTTCCATCAATGTCGACAAAGCCGAGCGAGTAGGGTTCCCCGAGCGAGAGGGCTCCATGCAGGCGCGCCGCAAGAATCAAAATTAATGTTCCATTAAAGAAAAAGAATTGAAGTGCGCGCGGGGTCACAAGTAAGCAAATTGGCGACAATGTCGCGCTCTGACAAGATTCGATCTGGGTGCTCGATTTTTCCATTGCCGTGGGCGACGCGTGAGGTCTTTATTTGGTTATCGATCCTTTTCGTTCTTGGCTTAGCCGGCTGTGATCGCATGGGCACTTCACGCCATGCCCAGCTGATGCAGGACGCGGATACCAAATCGGCCCAGGGAGACTTTGCGCGCGCGATCAACTTGTATGAGGCCGCGCTCGATGACAGCCCGCGTTCTGCTGAGGTTCACTACAGGCTGGCTCTTCTTTATGACGACAAGCTAAACGACCCCCTGAGCGCGCTGCATCATTTCAGGCGTTATCTCGCATTGAGTCCGAGCGGAGCTCACGCTGCTGATGTCAAAAACTCGATCAAACATGATGAGATCGCGGCGCTGACTGTATTGTCTGGCGATTCCGTCATCACTCGGTCCGATGCGGCCCGCTTGCGAAACGAAAACCTTAATTTGCACAAGGAACTTGAAGCGCGCGCCGTGTCGGCGCGAAGTGTGACGGACAAATCGCAGGAAGGCGACACCAGCCCCAAAAAAACCGCCTCCAAGAAAGGAGACCGAAGCTACGTCGTGCAATCAGGCGATACGCTCTTCTCTATTTCACGAAAGTTTTATAAATCGCCCAAGCGCTGGAAAGAGATCCTGGACGCGAACAGGAAGAACATTCACGACCCCAAAAAACTTACAGTGGGCCAGACCCTGGTTATTCCGTAGGCGCCTCAGAGTTGTCGGGCACACCGATCGAGGAATCTAGAACTTCACCTGAAGTGCCACTGCGCCGCCAAGGTTGGCCACTTGATAATCGAAAACGCTTTGGTTCGATTGGCTTGCTGCGAATGTACTCACGGCGCTGACCGTAAGATATTTGTTCACGCGATAGTTCGCGGTCAGTGCAAGAATTTCGCTGATGTCGTCGCGGCCGCCTTCATAATACTGGCGAACCACCAGAGTGCCCACGGCGTTAACGAAAAAGGAGCGGGTGAGAACCGCCGAATACCCAAGATAGACTGCGTAATCGGTTCGCTGGGCCGAGATCGCATTGATGTTTGGCGGCTGTCCAGATTCCTCGGCCGCGATGCTGATATTCAAGTCGGCGCCCAGCGTGAGCGTTTGAGCACGACCAAATTGAAACGGAATCCCGGCGTCTATGATGAAGGCGTGGTTTTGAAAGAAAGCGGCAAAGCTGTTTTTCTCAGTCAGCCGATTGTAATCGTACTCCGCGCGCAAAAGCAGATTATGCCACTGCGGCACGAGATACCTCAGGCCGACTTCAACATCAAAGCTCCCAAAATTAAAGCTGTCGAATCGATCGTAATAAAACAGCTGCTCCCGGACATCAATCAGCCCGTACAACCTGTCGGTAATTCGCGGCTCGTAAAAGGCAGCTACGGCCGGCGCAACGACAAAGTCGCTTTGCTCCCCGCTTCGCGTAAGGGCAACGTTTGACGTCCAGTAAAAGGGCGCGCCAGCAGAAATCGTGAAAGGCTGATACTCGTCGGTGCGCTTGAGGATTTGCTGTTCGCCGAGATCGGCGTCGCCAGGCGCGGCGGCGACATTACCACCTTCCGCACCGGTTGGAGGAACAGTGGAAGGAAAGGCTGACGGAGCCTGTTCGCGCGTCAACTGCGCCTGATTCGCAGTCTGCGCCAAGCCCTCATTGGTTGAGGCAAAAAGGAGCACGCACAGAGGCGTGACGAACCCGCACAATTGACGGTCAAGGCGAAGTCTCACAAGCACGACCACTTGCTCTCTGGTTCGTTCCTGATGCCGCTAATCTTCTCAGCCATATCAATGAGCAAGTTGAAACTGCCAGTTCCCTGATATTAGAAGGCTCGCGCGCCGGAACCAAGACGATTATTGATCACTCCGCGATCGCGCATATGCCTGATATCCGCCATATCGCGGTCTGCTTTCGTCATCCGATTGACGTTAAGGCGATCGTTGTTCACTGCCTCGCGCTGGTTGTGACGCGGAGCCCTAAGTCTTCCATCAGGGCCGGGAACAGCGCCATCGAGCAGAGATAGCAACTGCCCACTGTTTTTGACATTGATTACTGTGTTTTTAGTTCTCTTTCCGTTGGTGAGACTGCCAGGCGACGGAGCATCAAACGGCGGGGCCTTCGAGAGTGGCTGTGGCCTGTTCGCACCAGCACCGGCAAAAGTGCCAGTCGTGGAACCATTACCACCGAAGCCAGTATAATTAGCGTTGTTTGTATAAACATCAGCCGGACCTTTGCCGCCAATAGTCACTACAACGTTGTCGAAAATTGTAACTGAATTCGCCGCAAGAATCTTTTTGCTGTTCCCACCAAGGGTGACGTTAGAAATGAAGTTGAGCTGTCCATTGCCCCCCGGCGCATAAAGCTTCAATGTCGTATCAGCCGAGAGCGTGCCACCGCCGATATTGAGCGCGCCGTTTGCGCCGAATACTCCGGCTTTCAGAACATCTGCATGAGCGCTTGCGTTATTGAATGTGATCGAGCCATTGCCGTCCATGTAAGTAAGAAACGTGTCGCCGACGTTATAATTACCGCCGTTAATCAGAATCGCGGCGCCCGGCGCCCCATCGCTGCCATAGAACGCAACTGTCGCGTCCTTAGCAATATTCGCGTTACCGACAATATTCATTTCGATAGCACCGCCATTGTCGATGACGCCGCCCTCGCTGTTATCGATCTGAACCGACAAGGAATTCGCATTAATGCTTCCCGCGGCGAGTCCAAGAAGGCCTCCGGTACCGATTTCTCCACCAGTGTTCAGCAGCTCAAGCGTCAGATTGTTGGTGTTAAGGTTTCCTCCGATTGTAGCGAGAATGTTCGCCCCGTTAACAACTTCATTGATGTTGTTATTAACGCGAAGCGTTGTATTGCCATCGGCATCGGTAGTCAGATTATTGCCGGCGCTCAGGAAAAGATTCGCACCAGAGTTAACTGTTTGCCTAATCGGAGTAACTATTTCCAGGTCGATTCCACCAGAGTTGGCGTCGTTGTGAGTGATCAGGTTCTTCCCAACGACCAGCGACAGGTTCTCGCCGCTCTCTTGCGGGGCCTCCACTGCCATCTTGACCCCAAGGGACAAATCGGACGCGGTCAAGTTGCCACCAACGAGAACGTCGATATTAGCTCCAGTTCCTGATTGCGCAGTTGTCAATGTTAGCAACGCAAGCGAACCGCCAATGGTGAGATTTCCGCCTGTCAGGACATCGATATCAGCTCCCGCCGTTAGGTTGCTAATGTCAGTGGCAATTGAGAGGTCGCCCCCAACCAGTAGGTCAGTGCCAGCGAACAGGGCGACATTGAGACCCGAAGTAATTCCCCCATTGTGTCGAACAATAATCAGATTATTCGTAACATTAATCATCTGACCCGCGGAGATACTTACGTTACCAGTAGAATCGGACACTGTTTCGTTAGAAGTTTGACCGCTCCAATCCAAGTTCTGCCCAGCGTGTAGACTAATGGTCGGGGCGTTGATAATCGCTTCGCCGTTAATCGAAATGTTACGGCCAACGAATGCGTATAGATCCTCGGTTGTGATGCTCGCCGTAATTGACATGTCGCGCTCGGCAAAAAGGCTGACCTGGCTTGCTGTGCTGATATTGGAGCCGAGAGTCAAATCGCTGCTGGAACCGCGAGCGTAAATAGTCAAGTCGTGCAGGCCGGAGAACGAAATGTCTGGACCCAGGGTAATCGAACCATTTTGCGTTGCCAGCAAAAGACCGCGGATACCTTCGAAGGTCAGTACGCCGCCGGCACCTGCGGAGGTAATGCCATTAACAGCAATCAGCGCCAGATTGATTTCACCATTTGTCGTATCGATGGTTGGATTACCGTTTAGCTGAAGAGCCGTGAACTTGAATGCCGCTCCCGAGTTATCCCCGATTAGGTCATCGAAGCCACTTCCGGTGTCAAAAGCCGAAGTCGATCCAAAGGCCCACGCGGAAACAGGACCGTCAATTGATCGTCCGCGATAAATTTTGCCATAATCGGTTACGCCGTTGCTGGTAATCGAGGGATCTGTGGTAATGACTGTGCCACTGGTTATCACGTAGGGATTCGGGGAAGTAATGGTGCTTGGCGTACCGAATTTAGTCGGCGTCCCCGATGGCGATGGAGTCGGTGTCGGCGGCGATGGAGTCGGTGTCGGCGGTGACGGAGTCGGTGTCGGAGGCGATGGAGTCGGTGTCGGAGGCGACGGAGTTGGTGTCGGAGGCGACGGAGTTGGTGTCGGAGGCGATGGAGTTGGTGTCGGAGGCGACGGAGTTGGTGTCGGAGGCGATGGAGTGGGCGTTATTGGCGGCCGTGTCGGACTCGGAGACGAGTTGTCTACTAAAACAACCGGGTTCGCGTTCGCGTTTTGATCCGTCGTGCCGATCACGTCTACCAGGTCTCTGGCAAGGGCCTGGCTGTTTAAACCAGCCAATTGCTGCTCTACGAGCTGAAGGTCCACGACCGCCATGACTAACGGCATGTTTTCGAGCGGCGGAAAATCCTTAATCAAACGCGACGTCTTGAGAACCAGCTTTACATCAAACTTCTCTGGTTTCGTCATGCGCCCGTCTGCCGTCATCGTCATCATTTCACCGCCATTTATGGTGGCAGCTCTTTCAGGATGACCAGCGGGATAAAACGTGCCGATCCCTTCCAAGACCATGAATTTCGTGGGTGGGCCCGTTGCGAAGAGGGCCGTGCCACCTGTTATCGCCGCAGTCACAGCCGAGGTACTGACCTTAACCGCGGGTGCTTGGGGCGGTATCTGCAGAAGAACAGCACCACTCGTCAGATCAAGTTCACGCGACCCCTGCTTAAAACTGAAAACCGTGTTTGCGCCGAGTCGCGTTATCGTGAGGTCAGTGAAAGTCAGTTCCGCACGAGATTCTACGCCTGTGCGTACTCCCATTCCCTGGGTGACTTTGTCGTTCACAGCTGCGGGGCGCGGCGCACCATGAGTTTCCAGCACTCGCACGTCCTGGATTACCTGGGATACGCGCGCTTGTTGCAATTGGTCTGCGGTTACTAAGGACGCTGCGCCAACAAGCCAAAACAGGACGATTAGTCCGCCCCAGAAAATTTGCGCAAAAGATTTTTTCATATTGGAGGTCGCTACGGTAAGGCGGGAGCTGCGTTACGATTCAGGCTTGGCGCCCGATGCGGCGTCACGAGCGCTGCAGTTTTGTGATCGGCTGTGTCAGTGTGCTCCTGATCTGTAACCGAAACTTGTGTGCCGCCTCCAAAAATAACAAGGTTTGTGTTAACTAAAGTCTTGGTCGTTTTCTCGCGTTGCTGCTTTTCGCTCTCTGCTACGATCGACTTCACGCTGCGTAGCGGAGGAAAATCTGTAACGAAGCGACTGGTCTTCATGAAGCGGTCAATGTCGACATCTACGGGATCGCTGAGCGCAGATTCCGGATTGCCGAACACCATTTGCCCGGCATGGATCAGAACCGAATCACCAAGATGTCCGGGGCGATAAGTTCGCGCGGTGCCTTCCAATACCAAAAATTTGTAGAAGCCAGGATGGTACTCGATCATGACGGTGGTGCCCGTCACGGCTGCGGCGATACTGCCTGCGCGAATTGTTGCCCCATTGGCCTCCTTTGGAGCCTGAACAAGCACTGCGCCCTCCCCCAGATTCAAACCGCGCGTCCCATGATCGAAATCAAATGCGGTATGGGCGGCGAGCCGCACAACGGTTTCGTCGGAAAAAGTCACTTCAGCGCGTGAGCCGTTGCCGGTCCGCACAATGGTCTCCGTTTGGACGATGTCGTTTACCGAGGCTCGGCGCGCCGCGTTCTTAGAATCCGCCAATTGGACATGATTTTTTACCCGGGTGACCCGCGCTTCGTTAGTCGAAGCGGCATACAGCCGGCTGGGAAACGACATCGCAAGCGACGCGATGATCGTCACGAAGACAAGGAGGCAAAGCTGCCGGTTCATGCATTTTGGTCGAACGACCTAATCTCGGCGGGCTTTTTGGCGCCTAAACCTTGTTAGGTCAAGGATTTTTTACACCCCTACAAGGTGTTATCCGGAAACGGCGCAGCAAAGTTTCTTGAAAACCTTGGATTTCTTTCGTCGTCTTTTATATACGGCGCAACGCCTCGAGCGGCGGCCGATCCTGACTATTACAACGCCAAGCGTTCAACGCGGAACCCTGCTACAGAGTTGTGGGCTCGTTGGTAAGAACAGGGACACCCAGCAACTCGCGCTGCCACGGGACCAGCAAGGCCGCTGCTCGTGTGCCATCCGCGGCGATTGCCTCGAGCGTGCTTCGCGGCGCAATGAACGAAGGTTCCAGGCCGAGTTCCTCAGCAGATTTGTTGCGTCGGCGACGCAGCTCTTCGGCGAGCTGGACTGTCTCATGGCTGGGTCGGGTTCCGAAGCGGCGGCGCAAAACCGGCCACTCCGATTCAGGCGCCTGCAATGCGGCTTGTGCTGCCTCGCGGAATGCCTGACGGCGGCGGAGGGAAAAATGTTTATAGTCAGGAACGCTTCCCGAAGCGAACTTCACTGCAGCCGTTAAAAGCTCCTCATTCCGTAAGACGTGAAACGGAGGGCGATCTGCCTTTTCTGCTTCTTTTTCGCGCCATTGCCAAAGCGCACGAAGTACCGCAGCGGGAGGTCCACGGAGTACGCCAGATCCGCGGATACGCCAAAGTTCGTCATGGTCACGCTTCCGCGCCACGGCCGCCTGCTCAATGGCACGCTGGCATGACTGCCGCAGCCAATCCCGACGCCCATAACGAACCAACTCGGCTTCCAATTTTTCGGCAAGGAGCAGCAAATAGTGCACGTCATTAATCGCGTATTCCGCCATGCGCGCCGGCAAAGGTCGTTGTGCCCAATTCGCCTTTTGCGAACTCTTCAGGAGCGTGAGACCGAAATGACATTTCACTAACGCGGCCAGGCTAAATTCACGAATGCCTAGGAGACGAGCTGCAATCATTGTGTCGAAGATTTTACTCGCTGCCAGATTCAGACCGCGGCGCAGCATTCGCAGATCATAATCGGCGCCGTGCAAAACAATTTCCTTAGCTTCCAGCGCCTGACGCAGTGGCTCCAGATCGATATTGGCCAGCGGATCAACAATGAAATCACGCGGCTGTCGCCTAAATCGATGATCCCGGTCTATTCCGAGATCAGGCTGTTCCCCACCGGCATCAGCATTGCCGAGTACAGCCTCCTGCGCCGGGAGGCTGATTTGGAGCAAACAAAGTTTTTCCCGATACGAATGCAGACTGTCGGCTTCGGTATCGACTGCAACGCGATCGGCAGATTCGAGTTGCTGAACTAGACTTGCGAGTCGCGCAGCGTCTGTAATCACATTTGGGGTCAGCGCAATCCGCTCAAAAGCAATTCAGCGTTGGTCTTGGTCGCATGCAGGTTATCGATCAGCTTTTCCATCGCTTCAAGAGGAGGAAGCGCCGCCATGGTTTTTCGCAGCATCAGCACGCGTTCCCATTCATCGGGATGATACAACAACTCCTCGCGCCGGGTTGCTGAGAGCATCGGGTGGATAGCCGGATATAGCCGCTTCTCCTGCAGGGCGCGATCGAGATGCAACTCCATATTGCCGGTGCCCTTAAATTCTTCGAAAATCAATTCATCCATTCGACTGCCGGTTTCGGTCAAAGCGGTCGCCAGGACAGTCAGACTGCCACCTTCTTCCACGTTGCGCGCCGAACCGAAAAATTTCTTTGGCTTAATCAGCGCCTTCGCCTCGACACCACCCGACATGATTCGTCCTCTGCCCGGCTGCAGATTGTTGTACCCGCGCGAAAGCCGAGTGATACTGTCGAGCAGAAGCACCACATCCTGTTTCATTTCCACGAGACGTTTAGCGCGCTCCATCACCATTTCTGCTACTTGAACGTGTCGCTGCACGCTTTCGTCAAAGTTGGAATGATAAATCTGGCAGTCGACTTCCCGCTCCAGATCCGTCACTTCTTCCGGTCGTTCGTCGACCAACAGTAATATGAGAACAACGTCGGGATGGTTTACCCGAATCGCTTTGGCGATTTCCTTTAGCAGGATGGTCTTGCCCACTCGCGGCGGCGCGACGATAAGCCCGCGTTGCCCGCGGCCCAGCGGTGCCAGCAAATCCACCGCGCGCGCAGTTATGGAATTTGTCTTTGGATTTTCCAGAATGATCCTGCCCTGCGGGAACTGCGGCGTTAGCTTGTCAAAGTCGGTCGGCTCCGTCCATTCTTCGGCCGGCTGGCCCTCAATTCTTATGACGTTGTCGAGAGCCAGAAATTTCGCGCGTTGGCCCGGTAATTGAACAGTCCCCGCAATCCTTTGCCCGGGCCGCAAATGATGTTGCTCAACCAGCGCGCGAGAAATGCAGACATCCTCAGGGACAGGTAAAAAGTTCAATTTCGGCCAGCGCAACATGGCGAACGAATCGCCCACCTGGTCGAGAAAACCCTCCGCAGTGACAGTAGCGCCGCTGGCTAATGCCGGGCGGAGAATATCGAGAACATGCTGATGACGCGAGCGGGCGGGATGCAGATAGACATCCAAATCCCGCGCCAATGCCTCGAGCTCTTCGCCCGAGGACTCTTGCAGTTCGTTTAGGTCAAGTCCGGGGTCGGTTTTTAAGTTGCGCTCGTCGTTGGACGACATCCTCGATGATTGTGGAGCTTCAGCTGCACTTCTAGTTTGTGCAGGCGAGCCTGGCTCCATGGTCTCTGTCTGCGAGGTCGAGCCCTTTAACTTTTCTTCCATGATTGGTCTTGCCAAAGTGCGACAAGCTCCTTCGCTTGTTCCAAAAGCGTTGCATGGTCGCCGTTATTCCAGACGACATGGTCCGCACGCTTGATTTTCTCCTCCAGGGGCATTTGTGAGTTAATCATTTGTTCGGCTTCCGAGCCTTCCAGAGATTTTCGCTCCGCCAACCGGTTTAACTGCACCTTTCGCGAGCAGGCGACCACAACCACTCGCTCGCACAGTGTCTCGCCACCGGTTTCATAAAGAAGTGGAATATCAGCAAAGAAAAAGTCAGGAGAATTACGATGCTTTTTCGCCTCCGCCATCCATTGGCGACGAATCCGAGGGTGAAGAATTTGTTCGAGAGCGCGTCTCTTGGCCGCGTCCGCAAATACTATCGCTCGAAGTTTCATTCGATTCAAGTCCCCATCTGGCGAAAAGACCTGGCCGCCAAACTGACCGAGGATTTCCTGTTTCACCTCTGGAAGTTCGGCGACTGAACGCGCTGCCAGATCGGCATCAAAGAATTTCGCCGCCGGCACAATCTCGCGCAGGCACTCGCAAAACGTGCTTTTACCTGTGGAGATTCCACCCGTGATTCCGATCGCCGGCATGGTCCGACCGTCACCGCGGGGTGATGCCTTCCGCAAGATCAACATGAAACGTCTGTTTCACCTTCGTTGTTCCGAAAGTTAACTCCGCTGTGTAATCTCCGCCTGGCAGAAGCCGCTTGGGATCGTCACCGCCGTATTCAGCAATGACGTCTTTCGTCGGCCGCAGATCCCAGTTCAATCGAGTAAAACCCGGCGTGCCAGGCGCTTTTAGATTCGCGACTGGCTGTCCGGTTGATTTGGTCACGACGACTTTAATTTCGTCACCGGTAAACTCTCGCACCCAGACTGTGAACAGCGCCCCTTCGGGTGGATTTTGGCCGCGATAGATGCCCTTTCCGTTCGAATCGACGAATCCTGGTTGAAGATAAGCCCCGGTCACCGAACGCACGCTAAACAATTGAGCCGGCTTGGACGCAATATCCGATGTGAATTCGCGAAACGGGACCGTGTCGTCAAGAATAGCAATGCTGCGGCCATGTGTTGCAATGACAAGGTCCGAGGTGCGCGGATGAATTTGGATATCGTCCACACGCACCGAAGGAACATCTCCAATGCGAACCCAATGGGCGCCTTCGTCGAACGACGCGAATAGTCCGAAGTGCGTACCCGCGTAAAGTAATTTCGGATTGACCGGATCCTCGCGGACCACTTCGACAGGATTGCCTTGGGGAAGATCGCCTGTAACAGATTGCCATGTTTTTCCCAGATCAGCAGTGCGCAAAATCAAGGGGCGATCATCACCTGAGCGATACGCGTTGATGGCAACATAGGCCACATTCGCATCAACACTGGATGGTTCAATTCGCACGATCCATTGACCGTGTGCCAGCTCCGGCAAATTGCTCGTCAATTCAGTCCATTTGCCACCGTCATTCTCTGTAATCCAGAGCCGTCCATCGTCGGTCCCCGCCCACAATAGACCAGCGCGCTTCGGGGACTCGGCAAGCGAAAAGACGACCCCATAATTTTCCGCACCGCTTCCAGTGGCGTTTATTTTGGTGGGATCGTTGTAGGTAAGGTCCGGACTGATCACAGAATATTTTTCCATCCGGTCGGTGAGTTTGAAAACACAGTTGCCCCCCAGGTAAATCGCGCCCGGCTTATGCCGGCTCATGATCATTGGTGAATTCCAGTGGAAACGATAGCGCGGCTGACCCTCAGCCGGCTCGGGACGCAAACGGCGTATCTCGCCATTTCGCAAATTGATCCGATGAACTTCCCCCTGCTGACTTTCCGCATAAAAGGTTTCGCGGTCGGCCGGATCGAACAGGACGTAAAAACCGTCCCCACCGGCTAGCGCAGTCCAATCGCAGTTGCGAATGCCTTCCTTGCTCTGCACTCCACTCGGTCCCACCCAGTTCTCGTTGTCCTGGAGGCCGCCCGCAATTCGGAAGTACGGTTTTGTGTCGTCGAGCGAAATTCGATAATATTCTCCCAAGGGAATCTTGTTCAGATGGTCCCAGTTTTTGCCGCCGGCAAAACTTTGATACACGCCGCCATCTGTCCCGAGCAGCAAACGCTGGCAGACTTGCGGTTTCGGAGGCTTGTTTTTGTCTTCCGGTTTTGGCGGCTTCGGCGGCGGCACGGTGCCGGGCTGAATCGCGAGCGCGTGACAATCCGGATGAACTTTCTCGCTTAGATCTTCGCGAAAATTTTTGCCACCGTCATCGGAGACCAGCAAGGCGAAGCCGAGAACATAAAGGCGCTGATCGTTCGCAGGATCGATGCGAATCTGACTGAAATAGAATGGACGCGGATCCACGGCACTCATGCGCGTCCATTTTTCTCCTCCGTCATCGGAGCGAAAAACGCCGCCGGTCTTACTGCGCAGATCATCCAGCCTCCCAAATCCGCCTTCGTAACTTTGCACGACTGCCATAACTATCCTCGGGTTTGTTGCGCTGATTGTCAGCCCGATGCGACCGGTTTGAGTTGGCAAGCCTCCGCTCAGTTTCTTCCAAGTCGTGCCACCGTCGGTGCTCTTGAAAATTCCGCCCACGTCTTCGCCGCCTGTCACGCTGGGACCTGAAGTGAAACTCCACGGTGTACGTTGTCGTGCATAAAGGGCAGCGTAAACCGTCTCCGCGTTCGTTGGATCGATCAGCACATCGCCACAGCCAGTGCGCGCGTCGTGTGGGACGGCTGCTTTCAAAATCAGTTTCCATGTTTTGCCCGCATCAGTTGTCTTGAACAACCCGCGTTCCCCGCCTTCTGCCCACAGATTGCCCATTGCGGCCACGTATGCCACGTCTGGCTTTTTGGGATCGACAACAATGCGCGCAATGGTACGACTGTTTTTCAATCCGATGTTCTGCCACTTCTCGCCGCCATCGGTCGATCGATAAACGCCGTCGCCCCAGTCGGACGAATTCCGATCGTTCGCCTCGCCGGTTCCCACCCAGATCACATCAGAATCCGATGGCGCAACGGCAACGGCGCCAATCGAGAGCATCGGTTGCTTATCGAAGGTTGGTTCAAAACTAACCCCATTGTCGTTCGTTTTAAAAACGCCGCCGTGTCCGAGGCCGACATAAAAAATAAACGGATTTCGCGGATCAATCGCAATGTCCGAGACGCGACCACCCATCACTGCTGGACCAATCGAGCGCGCTTTCAGGTTCTTGAAAAGGACGTCTGTAAGTTGCGGTGGAGTTGGCGAAGGAGTCGGAGTTGCGGAAGGAGACAAAAGCGCGCTTGGGGAAGACGAAGGTGTAGGCGATGCGGCGACCGGGGTGCTGCCTGACGGCGTGTGGCCTTGTGCCATCAAGACCGAAGTCGATAAAAACCAAGCGAACAGCGCGCAGAAAAAGCCCGATCGAGTAGTCATAGGCTGCAGACTCTAGCTAAGGGCGACATCTTTGCGATGTCGGAAATGCAGGTATCGTGCAGAGATTTATGACGCAACAAATTTTGGAAGGAAAAGTCGGTGTTGTTTTCGGCGTGGCAAACAAGCGCAGTATCGCGTGGGCCATCGCAAAAGCATGGGCCGGGGCGGGCGCGCGCTTGATTTTCAATTATCAAGGCGAACGACTAAAGGAAAACGTAGAGGAACTAGTCGGCGAATTCGGCGAACAAACTCCGTTGTTTCCCTGCGACGTTTCCAACGACAATGAGATCAAAGCATTTTTCGAAAGGGCGCGGGGACAGACCGATCGCGTGGACTTGATGCTTCACTCGCTCGCGTTCGCGCCGCGGGAAGCCTTGGAAGGCAATTTTGTGAGCACAACACGCGAAGCTTTTCGAACTGCACACGATATCAGCGCATACTCGCTCGTGGCGCTCGCGCGCGAAGTCGCACCTTTAATGACAAATGGCGGCAGCATCGTGGCGATGACTTATTACGGAGCGGAAAAGGTCGTGCCGCACTACAATGTAATGGGCGTAGCCAAGGCCAGTCTGGAAGCGAGCACGCGTTATCTCGCCTACGACCTCGGCCCCAAAAAAATCCGCGTAAACTGCATTTCTGCCGGACCGGTACAGACGCTGGCCGCACGTGGAATCAGCGGGTTTACGTCGATGTTGAAGCATTACCAGGAACGCGCGCCTTTGAAACGCAGTTGTGATCCGGCGGAGTTAGGCGCCACCGGAGTCTTTCTTGCCAGCGATGGAGCCGCGGCAATAACCGGCCAGGTAATCTATGTTGATGGCGGGTACCAAATAATGGGAATGTGACTGTCATCCTGCTCGTGATCGTGCTCGTAATCGAATCGTGGAACGGCGCGCCCGGCGGTCGCGCCCTGCCATTATGACAACGATGATCACCCGGATCTGGCATGGCTGGACCAAGCAAGCCGACGCGAAGACGTACGAGGAAATGCTCCGCGACGAAATTTTCCCGAGCATTGCTGCGCGAAACATCAAAGGGTATCGCGGCGCCGAGTTGTTCATCCGCGAAGATGGCGACGAAATGGAATTCGTCACGCTGCTTCGATTCGATTCAATGGACGCCGTGAACGAATTCGCCGGCCCCGACGAGACCAAGCCAGTGATTTTTCCGGGGGTCGAAAAACTTCTCACACGGATGGAGCCGGCTCGACACTATTGCGTGGCGATTTGAGACAATTGTAGGGCCGGTGCGCCACGTTAGTCCTATGCAACTCGCTTCGAAGCTTGGGGAACTTTTGGGCAACGAAATTGTCGCAGACGATCCTGAAACCATCACAGCCCATAGCGGTGACAAGTGGTTTGCAGCTCACAAACCGGATGCCGTTGTTCTTGCAAGAACAACAAGCGATGTTAGCAAACTCCTTCAGTTTGCATCGGGCGAAAAAATTCCGGTCACAGCGCGGGGGGGCGGATTTGGTTATGTAGGTGGATGCGTGCCAGTGCGTGGCGGGATCGCGCTGTCCCTCGCGCGGATGAATCGGATCAAGGAAATCAGCTTCTCCGACGCCGTTGCAATTGTTGAACCGGGAGTGTTGACCGCTGATTTGAAGTCCGCCGCGCGCTCGAAAAAATTATTTTACCCGCCGGACCCCGCGAGCATGAAGGACTGTACCATCGGCGGAAACGTCGCCACAAATGCCGGGGGCCCTCGCTGTTTGAAGTACGGGGTGACGCGCAATTACGTCATCGGGCTCGAAGTGGTGCTGGCCAATGGCGAAGTGCTGCGAACAGGCGGTCGCGTGCACAAGAACAAGACCGGATTCGATCTGATTGGCCTGTTCGTTGGCTCGGAGGGAATGCTGGGCGTGGTTACCGAGATCACCCTGCGTTTGCTTCCGCTTCCACCGGCACGTGCGACTTTGTCGGCTGCATTTGCGACCGCGGCGCAAGCTGCCGAAGCGGTACAGGCAATTTTTGCGGCGGGATTTCTGCCTTGTTCACTCGAAATCGCCGATCATTTCACGCTGGAAGCGGCGCGACGGGACCTTGGGAAAATGCTTGTGCCCGAGGGGAACGCACATTTGCTCGTCGATCTCGATGGACAAGAAGAAAGTGTCCGCGCCGAATCCGCCGCGATTCGTGAGTTGCTGGAAAAAAGAAAACCGAATGCGCTGGAAACGGCCATCGGTGAGGCTAATTGCGAAAAGCTGTGGGCTCTGCGCCGGCAATTCAGTAATTCACTTCGCGCGACCGGCCTGACCAAATTAAATGAAGATGTGGTCGTGCCACGCAGTCATCTGGTCGATCTCATGGAATTCGCGGAAACGCTCCAGGCTAAATATGGATTTCCGATCGCATGTTTTGGGCACGCCGGGGATGGCAACATTCATGTCAACATCATGGCCGACCGTTACAATCGCGACGTCGTAGTGCGCGAAAAGGTCGAGCACGCACTCGACGATCTCTTCGCTCAAGTGCTGGCTTGGGGTGGCGTCATTACAGGTGAACACGGTATCGGTTTGGCGAAGAAACGCTGGTGGCCGGAGTCGACCAGCGACGTAGCACGCGAGTTGCATCGCCGGCTCAAACAAGCGCTCGATCCAAACGGAATTTTAAATCCGGGAAAGTTTGTTGACTAATCTGAATCCCCATCGAGATTCGCCGAGCATTTTACGGCGCATCGAATTCGCCGCGACTGGCGCGCATCCGCGTCCTCGTGAACGAAGATAAAGAAAGATGCACTTCTTCCTTTCTCGCCCTGCCTTAACAGCATACCAATGAAACCAGGAAAATTTACTCACACGATTGCGGTCATTCTTTCGTCGATCTCGTCCCTTTTTGCGCACGGCACCGGAGAAAAGACTGAACCTGCCAAAACTAAGTTCAGCAAGAAATCCGATAAATCGGCAGACGATCGTTCAAGCGGCGCGACTTCACTCTCATTTATCCCGGGGCAATTATTTAAACCGCGATCGGACGCCGCACAGCGTTTTACGTGGAAAAGCAATATCGTGACAACAATTTTCTGGATTGGCGAGCAAGCGGGAGGGAACAATCTGGTGCCCAATCGTACCAGCTGCTGGGACAAACAATGGACTAAAAATTATGGCGGCAGCGACGATCCGAATCCTGCCCATCGCAGCAATTATATTCCGGTAAAATTTACGCCAGGGCAGAACCCATTCTACTGCGCGCTTCCTTATAACGACAAGGCGCGCACCGGTCATCGCCCGGAAGCATCGCGCGTTGTTCCGTGGTTCAAAGAAGCGTATCAAGGACCCGCCTTCTCAACTTGCAAGGGCCGATGGGTCGCCATCCGCAAAGATAATCGAACCGCTTACGCGCAATGGGAAGACGCTGGTCCATTCCGCACCGATCATTGGCAATACGTATTCGGAAACGAACGCCCAAAGCCGAATCTGAACAAAGGCGCTGGCCTCGATGTCTCGCCTGCCGTGCGCGATTACCTCGGATTAAAGGAAACAGACGTAACCGACTGGAAGTTTGTAGATTTCAGCGAAGTCCCGCGCGGTCCGTGGGCCACTCACGGCGAAAATAATACGTTCGTGATCAACGATCGGAAAAAAGGGAAAGCAGTTGCGGAAAAATTACCGCCTAAAATGTTTTCGCGCTAAAGGGGTAGCTCGGACTCGCAAGGAAAAACTGTTTCGCGCGATCGCAAAATCAGGTCCGGCAGGTTACCTCGAGTTAAGCCACGCGATCGCCGACTAACAACCGATTCCCCAGAGTGATGTGGAATCGCCGATTAGCTCGTCTTTCTTCTTCGATCTCGATCCTCCTCGCCCTTGGTACGGCTGCGTCGAGAGTCACAGCCGCGGAGACTGACGCTCTCCTCACGGGCAAGGGTGCCATGGGCGATTGGACAAACGATGCGCCCGGGGTGCGACGCAAAATCACCGTCCAGGATTTACCTCCGCCCAGTTCGAATATTCTGGCAATTAACCGGGCGCGCGTCGTTGATCGTCCTGCAAATGCTCAGCCCCAGGTTCTACCCGGTTTCAAGACCGAATTGTACGCCACCGGCTTCCGCGACCCGCGTTTTTTACTCACAGCGCCCAATGGCGATATCGTCGTGGTAGAAAGTCGCGCCAATCGGCTTAAAGTGTTGCGTGATACCAAAGGCAGCGGAAAACCGGACGTCACCGAAACATTCGCCGAACAGAGTTTGAACAAACCGTTCGGTATCGCTTTCTATCCGCCGGGCAATGACCCCCAGTTTTTATACGTGGCAAATACCGATGGGATAATCCGGTTTCCATATCGCAATGGCGACCTCAAAGCGCGCGGACCAGCGCAACAACTGGCTGCTCATCTTTCGCCCGGCGGATTATTGCGCGGCGGCGGACACTGGACACGCGACATCGTTTTCTCGCCCGATGGCGAAAAGATGTACGTATCGATCGGCTCGCGCTCGAATGTCTCCGATAAGGCCGCGGAAGAAAATCGCGCGCGCATCTTCGAGTTTAATCCCGATGGCACGGGGCAAAAGGTATACGCCTGGGGAATTCGTAACGCTGTCGGAATCGCATTTCGTCCCGGGACGAATGAGCTCTGGATGAGCACAAACGAGCGGGACGAAATCGGCGAGAATTTGCCACCCGACTACATCAGCAGCGTGAAACCCGGCGGCTTTTATGGTTGGCCCTGGTTTTATATTGGCAACCATCCGGACCCGCGACACAAAGGAAAACATCCTGAGCTTGCTTCCAAAGTCATTGTTCCGGATGTGCTCGTAGAGGCGCACTCGGCCACGCTTAATTTATGTTTCTACACGGGCGACCAATTCCCGTCTGAATATAAAGGCGACATCTTCGCCGCTTTCCACGGTTCATGGAACCGGGTGAAACGCACCGGCTACAAAGTCGTGCGCGTGCTGTTCGATCATTCCACAGGCAAAGCGCACGGGGAATATGAGGATTTCCTAACTGGTTTTGTTACGCCCGAGGGCAAAGTCTGGGGTCGACCGGTGGGAATCACCGTTGCAAAAGACGGCACCCTCCTCCTCAGCGAAGACGGGAACGGCACCATCTGGCGCGTGAGCTACGGCAGATAATTCAAAAGCTGTTAGCCCGGCAAAAGAACATTGCTGCTTGCGATGTTGCGCATAATCTGCCCTATCGCAGCATGAAGATCGGTTTTGCTCAAATTAACCCGACTGTCGGGGATTTGAGAGGGAACTGTGAACTGATCAGCGGCGCGTATCAGCGGCTCGCGGCCGCAGGCGCGGAATTAGTACTGACGCCGGAGCTGGCAATCACCGGCTACCCGCCCCAGGATCTGGTTTTTAAATCGCGGTTCGTTCCGGAAAATCTTGCTCTGCTGAAAAAACTGCATGCTCAGGTGGGAGAATCCGCATTGCTGGTCGGATTCGTGGATCGCAATGAAGGGCGCGGCAAACCCTTTCATAATGCTGCGGCTTTACTCGAGCGCGGCAAACCGATCCGAAAAGCTTACAAATGCCTTTTGCCAACTTACGACGTTTTCGACGAGGACCGTTATTTCGAGCCGGCCAGTCGCATCGAGCCGTTCGAGCTCAATGGCAAAAAAATTGGTGTCACCATCTGCGAAGATATTTGGACGGACGATTATCTGCCGCGACCGCTTTACGACGTCGAACCGATGCGCAGCCTGGTGGAGCAAGGCGCAGAGATCATTCTGAACCTGAGCGCGTCCCCGTTTCGCCTTGGGGCGCCGGCATGTCGGCTCGAAATGATCGCGGCGCAGGCGCGCGCCTATCAGCGGCCGATCTGTTATTGCAACGCTGTTGGCGGGAACGATCAACTCGTCTTCGATGGAAATTCGATCGCCGTAAACGCTTCGGGCAATTTGATCGCGCAGTTGGCCGCGTTTCGTGACGAAGAAAAAATCGTTGAGACGAACTCAAAACTCGCGATCCAATTTCGCGAACGCAAAACGCCGGAACAACTTTTTGCCGCGCTTTCGCTTGGTCTGCGTGATTATTGTCGAAAGTGCAACTTCCGCTCCGCAGTTGTGGGTTTGAGTGGCGGCATCGATTCAGCTGTGACTGCGGTCATCGCGGTCGATGCGCTCGGAGCTGAGAATGTAACGGGCGTTTCCATGCCGAGTCCGTATTCGTCCCGCGGTAGTATCGACGACGCACGCGCGCTGGCGCGCAATCTGAGAATTCAATTTCTGGAAATCCCGATCGCCGACGCCTTCAAGATTTTCAAAGCGCAGTTTAAGAAGATTTTCGAAGACCTGCCGGAAAACGAGACAGAAGAAAACATGCAGCCGCGCCTGCGCGCGATGATTTTGATGGCGCTCTCGAATAAGTTCGGTCACCTCGTGCTTAGCACCGGCAACAAGAGCGAGCTGGCTGTTGGCTATTGCACGCTGTACGGCGACATGGCAGGCGGCTTAGCCGTGATCAGTGATGTGCCGAAAACGATGGTCTACCAGCTGGCGGGCTGGATGAATCGCGATCGCGAGATCATCCCAAAATCCACAATCGAAAAACCGCCGAGCGCGGAGTTGAAACCAAATCAGAAAGATCAGGACACATTACCGCCCTATGCCATTCTCGATGAGATTCTGCAGCTTTACGTGGAAGAAAACTTGAGTGCGCGCGACATCATTGCGCGCGGTCTCGAAGAGAAAACCGTGCGCTGGATCCAGCGCCGCGTTGACCTAAATGAATACAAGCGGGAACAATCCGCGCCCGGATTGAAAGTAACAAGCCGCGCCTTTGGAATGGGCCGCAAAATGCCGATTGCGCAGAGGTATGTGGATTAAGCGAGTATCGTGCACCGTGCAGGAATCGAACCTGCAACCCAGTGATTAAGAGTCACTTGCTCTGCCAATTGAGCTAACGGTGCAATTAGCTACCTTCAAACTACGCAACCAATTAACCACACATTGCGTGACCCCGTCTGGAGAAATTTACAATGGAACGGAACTCTTTTTTTTGATAAGACCATCCGCATGATGTTATGCTTTTCGCTACAGATCGGGTAAACTCGATCGTTTACAGCACGGGTTCTGGTTAATGTTCGCTTAAGTAAATCCTGAATACGAATCCGAAATCAACAGTCAAAGCTCCCAATGATTCTGTTTACTAGGCATTTGAAGTTAGCTGTAGCTGGAGTCTGCGGTCTTACACTGTGCGTACATGGCGCGCAGGCCCCACAGCACATCAATATTAACCAATTATCCACGACTGTAGAAGACGTTGTTGTGCCGTTACCGAATGAAATTTTCGGGGCACTGAATAAACTAGGTGCAGTTAATTGGAAAGAACACGTCCGTAGTGACAATGGACCGAGCTTCACCGAGCGCCCGCGTATAGCGCTAGTGCTGGGGACAGTGATCGCCGATGGTTTTATTGCGGTGCAAGCGGAGGACGCGCCGACAGTAAAGGAGATTGGGCAACGCGTCATGACACTCGCAAAGGCAATTGGCGTTGGAAATTCGATCACACCACATGCCAACGCGATCATTGGTGCGGCAGACAAGCGTAATTGGGAAAATGTGCGCCAGGAATTGGATCGCACTCAAAACAGCGTTCAACAGGCAATGAACGAAGTGCACGATGAAAAGCTGTCGCAGCTCGTTAGTCTGGGCGGGTGGCTTAGGGGCACGGAAGTATTCACCTCCGTGGTGAAACAGCATTTCTCCAACGACGGCGCTGAGCTTCTGCATCAGCCGGATCTGTTGACCTATTTTCAGACAAGGCTGCAGGCGATGTCCGAGTTTAACCTTCCGATCGTTCATCAAATTCAGGACGCCTTGGTGGAGGTAAAGCCTCTAATCAATATCGGCAATGCTCGCATTTCTGCCGAATCAGTTAAGAA
>JBKPLX010000076.1:0-23300 GCA_046731855.1 Verrucomicrobiota bacterium
GTAACGCAATGCGTGGTTCCTAACTTTATAGGGACTCGCATCAGGAGAGCTACTTCGACTTGGGTAGCTGCTGGATTCAGAAAAATCAACATTACCAAGGTTGGAAATCCGGGTCAGTTAATCAATTTCCAAAGTATTCCTGCTGGAACATTTGCGAATTGTAGTACAACTACGATTACTGTTAGCCACTGATTTGCGTGGGTAACACGCAGCGGATTAAGGCATCATGTGATCGGCTGTAAAACTTTGCGCATCCGATTGCGATGCAACGCCAGAAGTACAAGCGCAACGCATCGCGGAAGCATCAAATTTACGCCGCCACATTTCGGACATGGAGCCAGCGCGGGATAACTAAAGTACTTTACGTGGCCGCTAGTGGCACGCCGCAAGGACTCAAGCTTGCTGGCAGCCCGAAATTGCGCGATGCTTGTGGCCGAAATCCGGGAGCATTTGGCGACTCCCGGTGCGCGCTTTTTTGGTGGATTTGCTCAGAAGCCATTTTCATGGGCAAATCGGGGCGGTTAGCTCAGTGGTAGAGCATCTCGTTTACACCGAGAGGGTCGGGGGTTCGAAACCCTCACCGCCCAGTTTAATCTTCTTTTAACTATTCTTTGGTTTCCAGAGTTCTACCCGGTTTCCTTCCGGATCCATGATCCAGGCAAATTTGCCGTAGTCGCAGGTTTCCACCTTGGGATCGACATTGACGCCTTCAGCCTTCAACTGTGCCAGGACTTCATCCAGGTTCTCGACTTGCAGGTTGATCATGAAAGGCTTTGTGCTCGGCGTAAGTAATCAGTTTCGGCAGGAAATGGCGACCAGACAGTGTATCGCTCCGAGTTTGGATCGTCCGCTTTTCGCCATTTGAATATGGTACTGCTTTCTTTTTCACATTCGATGCCAAGGTGCCGGCGATACCAATTGCGCAACTTGCCTGGATCGTTTGCTTTAAAGAAGATTCCGCCGATTCCAGTAACACGTTTCAAGTCCTGGCACTGCTTAGTTCAAGAGGACGAGCACCTAGTGCGGCGGCGTTGGTCTGGGCGCTGGGGTTGGACTCCTTGACGGGATTGGACTCACCTTGAAAATGGTTCCCAGGTTGTGGGCGCCACCTTCAGTCGTCATGCCATAGAGCCATCCGTTAACGAGAATCACGTTGTCGATCGGTTTAGAGCCGTCCCCATTATTTGTCTTGCCACTGAAGCTGTAAAGCCGTTGGTAGTTGTTACCATCCGTGTTGATGACGAACACAGTGCCCAAGTCATTGTCGCCGCCGTTAGCGGTCGTGCCGTAGAGTTTGTTGCCCACCAAGAGAAGCGAGCCATAGGGATTTTTGCCATCGTGATGGGTTTCACCAAACTTATGAAGCAAGTCGAATGATGAACCGTCGGTTTTGATTTTGAAGATCACTCCGTCATCGTGATGGCCGCCGTTGGTTGTCATACCGTAGAGGTGGTCGCCCGACTGCACAACGTAACCGTGGTCGCTCGTCGCGCCGTCTGAATCTCCGCCAGCAAAGTCGTGCAGTTCAGTGTAATTGGTGCCGTTCGTGTCGATGCTGAACACGACCCCGAAGTCGTGGTCGCCACCCTTGCGCGTCATCCCATACAAGGTACTCCCATTGGGATCCAGCGTCAGACGCCCATGCGGCTCCTTGCCCGTTGATGATGCACACGCGAAAGAGAACAAGGTTTGGAAATTCGCCGGCGTAGCCGTTGCTGTAGGAGTAGGCGTTGGCGTGGACGGATTAAACGAAAAGATGACACCCTCGCCCTCGTCGCCTCCGGACGCCGTCATACCATAAAGACTGTCGTTTACGACTACGAAACAGCTGTGCGACTCATCGCCGATGGAGTTGTGAAGGCTCAGGAGCACCTGATAGTTCGTACCATCCTGGCCGATCGAAAAGATAATCCCGTTGTTGTGTGTTCCACCCTCCAAAGTGGTCCCGTATAACAGACCGTTAAACGGGGTCATCGCGTCGTGACGAGGATTATCACCGTCATCGACGTCGTGACCGGCGAACATGTGATCGATTGTATAAGTCGACGCTACGTTGTTAGGATCAAAGTGGAAGATCACACCGTAGCTGCCGATGGGCGTGGGCGCGGGCGAAGGCCTGGCCGTGACAATGGTCGTAGTCGTGCGCCCGAAAAGCAAGCCGTTCACAGACGTCAGCGACCCTTTTGGCACAGCTCCATCGATTGGCTCTGTCGCGCCGAAGGAGTAGATCGTACTATTGGAAGCAGCCGCGATGTCGCGAGCAAACGCCACTACAAACAGCACAAGAGCGAACGCAAACGAAACGACAAACTTCGTCTTTCTCCTATCCATGATTGGCAGCGTGTCTGAAACCCCGGCATTTTAGCAAGATTAAATTGGTGTGAATCTGTCTGTCGCAGTGCTTGCAAATTAGTACTTACTGCAAATCAGTTCCCGCTCGCGTCAGCCGGACGAAAATCAAAATATGTGACGCGAGAATAAGCGGCACGAGAAATGTCGGGAGAAGACTCAGCGGAGGTTCCCGGAGCGCATGCATCGACTGCCAGTCCTTTAAGCCAAATCGGAGCGCGCTGAAGACAACAAAAGTGATGTCGATAAGTCCTATCGTGTTCCAGATAAGCAAAAGGGTCTTTGCAAATTGAATGCGTGTCGCGCCAACTACGGCCAACGCCAGCACAGCAACGACGATGTCGCCCCAACCCGCGGGTCCTCCGAACTTGCACGGCAATTGGTCGTGCTGACAAACAACCAGAAAGTACACGCCGGCAAATAGCCGCGAGAGGTGAAATAATACCAGCCAGCGAACGTCGACATTCAACGCTCACAGCCTGATGGGGGCGATTTTCCGACACGCGAGAAGGACAAGCGCTGTCAATGTCCAGACTGTCACTGCCACTGCTGGCGCCCTTGCATCGTGAAACCAGCTAGCCAGCCCTACCGCGAAACATAGCCAGCCAAGAAGCACAAGGGTAACGACCCTTCTCGAATTATCCCTCATCACAGATTCGCGAGTGAGTCATCACCTAGGATAACATTTCAGTCACTGCTGCTTCACAGTGAATCTCTGTCGTGTCGAGAAACGGAATCCCTTTGTGCTCTCGATCACGCAGAATCAGCGGCAGCTCCGTGCCAGCTAGGATGACACCGTCGATGTCGGGCTTTGCTTTCATGCGATCGACGATCGCCAGTAAGCCGGCGCGTGTCTCCGGCAGAAACTTCCCTGAAACCAATTCATTCAGGTACTTGTCATGAACGTAAGTCTGATCTTCCGGGCCCGGCACGAAAAGCTCGATTCCTTCTCGCGAGAAAACTTTTGGATAAAAAGTGGCCTGCATGGTGTAGCGCGTCCCGAACAAGGCGAGCCGGTTCAACGTTCGCGCCTTCGCCGCTGCACAAGTTGCTTCGACGATACTGATTAATGGAATTGGTGCCTTCGACGCAACCTGGTCGAACACAATATGAGGCGTGTTCGCCGAAATGAGGCCGAAAGTTGCACCGGACCGCGCGAGCTTGCCGATTTCCTCCACCAGGTAATCCGCCATTCCAGCGAGGTTGTTTGCATCCATGAAGTCGAGTCCCTTTTTCAGATTAATGCTGTTAACTATGAATTGCGGATAACTCCCATCGCCGGTGCGCTCGCGATAGAGCGCGACGATCTTTTTGTAATAATCAATCGTGCTTTCAGGGCCGAGGCCGCCAATGATTCCGAGAGTCTTCATGTGTTAACCATCCGCCTCCGCTAAAGCTAAGGCGTGACACGTGGACACGAATAAACACGAATTCAGAAAATGAGGAAATCTGAATGACGAATCGCGAAGAAACGGCTCAAAAACAAAATGCTTGAGAGACGGCGCCCTTCATTTTGTCATTCTAACTTCGTCATTAATTCGTCATTCGACATTCGTGCTTCGGCATTTCAGAATGCATGGTCATTGGTGGTTAATGAGAAACAGATCGGCCCTTCATTTTGTCCTCATTATTGGCATTGCGAATTTCTTCGCCGATTTCACCTATGAAGGCGCACGCGGCATCATAGGTCCGTTTCTCGGTTCGTTAGGAGCCAGCGCGGCAACTGTTGGAATTGTCGCCGGCCTCGGTGAACTCATGGGCTATGGGTTGCGCTCGGTCTCGGGATATTTTGCGGACAAGTCGCACAGACATTGGACTTTCGCGTTCGTGGGTTATGCCATCAACATGCTCGCGGTCCCTGCCCTGGCGCTAACCGGACAGTGGCCGATCGCCGCCAGCTTCGTGGTTTCCGAGCGCATTGGGCGAGGCATTCGCAAGCCAACTGTAGACGCGATGCTTTCGTACGCCGGCAGATCGATCGGCGCCGGCTGGGTGTTTGGACTAAACGAAGCACTCGATCAGGCAGGCGCGACGATCGGACCGTTGCTTATGGCACTGGTGCTTTATTTCAATGGTGGATTTCGAACCGGTTTTGGTATCCTGCTCATTCCAGGGTTGCTTTGTCTTGGGACTTTGATCCTGGCGCGACTTCTTCACCCCCGCCCGCACGAGTTGGAAGAAGGCACTGGACACACCTTTGCGACTACTAATCTGACGCGAGCTTACTGGATTTATCTCGCAGCAGGCGCGTTGCTCGCCGCAGGTTTCGCCGATTTCGCATTGATCGGTTTTCACTTTCAAAAGGCGCACGTTGTGCGGGGAAACTCGATTCCAGTGTTTTATGCAGTTGCGATGGCAGCCAGTGCCCTTGCATCCATTCCTTTGGGCCGGCTATTTGACCGGCTTGGTCCAAATGTATCGTTGTTCGCGTTTCTCATTTCTGCCGCTGCTGCTCCATTTGTTTTTTTAGGCACATCGATCTTTTCATTAGTTGGAATGATCTTCTGGGGAATCGGGATGAGCGCTCAAGGGTCGCTATTTCAAGCGATGCTTACTGGCGTTATTCCACCACAGAAACGCAGCACGGCTTTCGGCGTGTTTGATACCGGATACGGAATTGCATGGTTTTTAGGAAGCGCAGCGATGGGACTCTTATACGACAAATCGATCCTGGCTGTGGTACTGTTCTCGGTCACTCTTCAACTTGCTGCGATTCCCGTCCTTTTTATCGCGAATAGAAAACGCTAACGTTTCGTCGTGGATCCCTACGCAAAGCCAAGGGAGAAAAAAGTCGGTGTGCGTCGCCCGAAAATTTCGCATTTAGCACAGTCGGTCGACAAACGGACACGAAAAGAACGCCAGGCGGAGAAGGAAGCAGTGGCCGCCGAGCGGCGGGCGATAAAGAAGGCCGCGCGTCGTCATTTAAAGCAGCAATTGTTACAAGAACTCGATGCTGGCGATTTGTGACGGCCGAAATCATCCGTGTTTATCAGCTACGGCGTAACAAGCCATTTCCCAGCTACAGCATCATCGCTTTGCGTTTTGCGATTTGGCGGCGGGCATTAGAGTTCGGCTCATGGGAAAAGCCTATTTGTCACCCGTCGCTTCCATATTCCTTTTGATAACGCTCGCCGTTGGCCGCGCTCAGTCACCTTCCCAGCGTAATCCGGACGTTTCAAACAAGGCGTTGATCACGAAATCAACTCCCAGCATAAGTACTGACGCCTTCAAGAATCAGAGTGCCAACGCCACTGACGCCCTGCGTAAGATGGCGGAGGACTATTATGCCTGGCGGAACGAAAATTATCCGGTCCGCAGCAGCGATGTTGGACTACATACCTGGGACGACCGGCTGACTGATTATTCGTTGGCGAAAATCACGGAGCGCGCGCAACACGTGCGTTCGATCCTGGAAAAGGTGCGCGCGATGAAAACCGATAACTGGCCAAAGAACGACCGCATTGACTGGATTCTGTTCCGCGCACAATTGGAGAATGTCGAGTTTGGTGATCGCGTTCTGAAATTCGAACGCACTAATCCGCAGGTTTACGCTGGTGAATGCGCGGACGCGATCTTTTCGCTGCTGAAAAAGGAATACGATACGCCAAGGAAACGGGCCCTCGCTGCGACCTCGCGCCTCAAACAAATGCCGGGGCTGCTGAAACAAGGCCTGACCAATCTGCAAAACCCCGTAAAACTTTATACGCAGCTGGCTATTCAATCGGCGCGCTCAATCGATCCGCTTTTAAATGAAAGTTTGATGGCGCTTGATGTCGGTCTTGCGCCTAACGAACACGGTGACCTGATCAAAGCTCGCGATACCGCTCTTAGTGCTGTGCACAGTTATGCCGACGAGTTGGAGAAACGCCTGCCGAAAATGGTCGATTTCACGCCGATGGGCGAAGCAAACTACAATTATTACCTCAGGCACATCTTGCTTCTGCCACTCGACGCTACACAGGTAGAGATGATTGGGCGGGCAGAGCTCGCGCGTTATCGCGCCTTAGAGGCGCTCTTGCCTGATCCAAAACTAGCCGACCCGGATCCGAAACGGGCTACTCAAATTCCGCCCGATCAGGAATCGTTCCTGAAAGCATACGAAAGCCGTGAAGCAGAAATGATCAGCTTTTTGAAGGAACACAATCTTGTGACTTTGCCAGGTTATCTTGGTCCGTTTCAAATTCGACAGTTGCCTGAGGCCTTCAAGCCGACCAGCCCCGGCGGTTTCATGAATCCTCCCGGTGTTTACGACAAGGATCCAACCGGATTCTTTTTCATTCCCGCCTACAATCCGGAATCGAAGAATTTTTACATTCGCGCGGCGATTGAAGACCCACGACCTATCCTTGGACATGAAGGTATTCCCGGACATTTCCTTCAACTTTCAATCGCCAATCATCTAGGCGACGAGATCCGCCGCCAGCATGGAAATTCCGTATTCATCGAAGGCTGGGCCCTCTATGGAGAAGAGATGTTAATGCGCACCGGGCTTTATCCGGACAACTCGCCGGCGCAGGGACAAATTCTGCGCCTGTCCCGCTATCGTGCGGCTCGCATCGGAGTTGACGTGAATCTGCACACCGGCCGATGGACTTTCGAGCAAGCGGTCAAATATTTCATGGATGCCGGCGGACTGGATCGCGAAGCGGCCGAGGGCGAAGCGGCAGGGGCAGCTTCCAGTCCAACGCAAAAGATCAGCTACATCACCGGCAAATGGCAGATCATGAATCTGCTCGGCCGTTACAAAGATCGACAAGGCGAAAACTTCCGCCTCGGTCAGTTCCATGATGACCTTATCAAGAACGGCAGTCTCCCGGTGTCTGTAATCGAATGGATCTTGCTGGATGACCCGACATCACTGCAGCAGGTAACGAAATAACTCAGTGATGGCTCGTCGCTGTTAAGGTTTAGCGCCTGGTAAAGCGGTTCGAGCCTTGACATCCAGAAGGGAGCGGGCGCAAGATCGGCGCCTAACGACCCCGCTCCTTATGAACTCGAATACTGCAAAGAATTTCGCTTTCCGAAACCTGTTACTTTGCGCCGCGGCAATTGCTATCACCGGTTGCGGCACCGCGACTTTCACTAAAACCGGAAGCGACGCTCAAATCGAAAGTCTGCGAAATTTTGAACTCGCGTTTATCGACCAGTTTGCTGTACCCGGCAAACGGTTTGATGCCGCCGCGTTCGACGCGAAGGTAAACGACGGAAACGCAAAATTTCAAAAGGCCATTACCGACGAGAAATTCACAGCGCGCCGCCCCGTTCTGGTGGATCTCAAGGGCCAGTTCGACGCTGATGCAGCACATCTGCGAAGCAAGGCCAGTAGGGGGAAGGTGACCTCTTCGTTGGCAACCGAGATGAAAAAGGACGTCAACAAAGTTTACGACCATGCCCTCGGCCGATAAACGCAAACGCAAGAAGTCATCGCGAAAAGCTTCTCGAAAGAGTTCAGCGCTCGACTCAGCTCTCGATCAGATCACTGATGAATCGGTGGCGGCTTCGACGAAGGAATTTCAGGATTTACTCGCACAAGCGAAAGGCGACACGAGCGAGCTAATCCGGCAAAACGCCCAGGAACTCGAAGAGCGCCTTGTTCTTCTAAAAAAACGAAAGATCGATAAGGAGGACTTCGATTTCTTCGTAGAAAATCAAAAACGCGATCTCAGGGTTTTTGTCGACAGCCAGCCGGCGGAGGCGCAGGAACGCGCTGAGAAATTGACGCTTCGTGTTCTGGAGATAGCTGCGAGGGTAGCAATCGCACTGATTTAGCCGCACCCTCCCGTCCAACATTGACGGGCTTCAGCGGAAACGCTCCATGAGTTCATGCAGCCGATCGTGCGGGAGCGCTTCGACGCGATGATTGTCGCGGCCAATCATGGAATGGTTATCGACTAACGCATTCACGACCGCTTCTTCGGTCGCTTGCACAACAGCAGCGAATATCGGATCCATCAGATCATTTGGGATTGTCTTCACGCTATGCGTGATTTGATCTGGACCTGCGACATTCGGATTCGCAGTTGAAAATGCGATAAATAAATCACCTGATCCGTTTCCCGAAATGGCTCCGGTTCGAGCAAGCCCGAGCGACACCCGGCGGGCAAGTCGCTTTAGTTGATTTGGCAGCAGCGGAGCATCCGTCGCAACCACCGCGATGCACGAGCCGCTTTCCTGTTTGTAAACGTCACCTGGAATCTCTTTTCCAATGGGTATGCCGGCGATCGTGAGCTGCGCACGCCGCCCGAAATTTGCCTGTAAAAACACGCCGACAACGAAAATCTGTTCGGCAGCGTCTTTTCCGGCGCCTTGCGGTCGCATTTCGACTTTGCGGGAGGCCGTCCCGTTTCCGCCTTTAAATTCATAGCAGATCATGCCTGTCCCCCCGCCCACGCTCCCCTCCTCCAGCGCACCGCCGTGGGCACTATCGAGTGCCTGCCAGACATCTTCCTGCTTAACGTGAAAGCCATTGATGTCGTTAAGCCAGCCGTCCCATGTCTCTGCGACAACGGGCAAGCTCCACCAGTAGCCAGTCTTATCAGCGGCGCCGTGTTTGACACGCCAGGCAATCACCGCGTCGCGCGCCACTCCAACGCTGTGTGTGTTGGTGATGATGATCGGTCCTTCGAGAAATCCGCTTTCATCAAGCCACGCGGTGCCCGTCATTTCGCCATTGCCGTTTAAGCTGAAGAATCCGGCGTAGACCGGATCATTCAGTGAAGCGTGCCCGCGCGGTAGAATCGCAGTAACACCAGTACGGACGGGGCCTTTCCCGACTTCTAATTTTCCTTCACCGCTGATCAACGTCGTGTACCCGACTTCGACACCAGGCACGTCTGTGACGGCGTCGAACTTTCCCGGTGTCCCTTCAAATGGAATCCCAAGATCGCGCGCGCGAACGGTCTTGCGTTCAATAATAGGCGTGGCTGGCGGACGCTTGATCGGCTCGCGCGCGTAGGAATCGAGCGCGATTACGAACAACAGCAGAGACGCGAAGATTAATTTGAGTGTCGGCCTTTCAAACATGGAGAAAACGTCCAACGCTCAACGCTCAACGCCCAAGTTCAATCAAAAATCCATAAATTCTGGTGTCTCACATTCGTGTCGATTCGTGGTTGGAATTCTATTTTCTGTTTTCGCGAAGGCCATGCCGCATTTAGATTGAGCGCGTGAGTTACGAGGTTTTCGCCAGAAAATATCGGCCGCAGACATTCGATGATTTGGTGGGGCAAGCCCACGTGTCGCGCACGCTAAAAAACGCCGTCGCACAAAACCGTCTTGCCCATGCGTATCTGTTTGTCGGGCCGCGCGGCGTCGGCAAAACATCGACCGCGCGAATTTTGGCGAAATCACTCAATTGCGTGAAAGGACCGACCGTGACCCCATGCGGCGAATGCGATAACTGCCGCGAGATTGCCGCCGGCAATAGTCTTGACGTGATTGAAATTGACGGCGCCAGCAACAACAGTGTCGAAGACGTCCGACAACTCCGTGAGAACGTTCGATACGCACCGGCCAAGGGGCGTTACAAGATTTATCTGATCGACGAAGTGCACATGCTTTCACCAGCGGCTTTTAATGCGCTGTTGAAGACATTGGAAGAGCCGCCCGAGCATGTGAAATTTATCTTCGCGACCACCGAGCCGCAGAAAGTTCTCCCAACCATTCTAAGCCGGTGTCAGCGGTTTGATCTCCACCGCATTCCGGCGAACCTCATCGCGAAGCACCTGCAATTCATTGCTGGAAAGGAAAAAATCACGCTTGAGCCCGCGGCTGCGCATGCGATTGCGCGCGGAGCCGAGGGGGGTTTGCGCGATGCGGAATCGATGCTCGATCAACTCGTCGCGTTTTGCGGAGAGAAAATCAGCGAGAACGATGTGCTCGATGTTTTTGGATTCACAAGCGAACAAACCGTTGTCGGTCTCACCGGGCGGATTTTGCGGGGTGAAACTCCAGACGCGATCGATCTGCTGCATCAGCAAAGCGAAGCCGGTAAGGACATGATGCGCTTAATGTCGGACTTGATCGCTTACCTTCGCGATCTGCTCGTATTTAAGGCAAAGCCGGATGCGCTCAAGGAAGACGTGGAGGTTGACGTGCAAACATCACTCGCAACACACGCGGAGCTGGTCACGACGGATCGCTTGCTTGAGCTCATCGATCAATTTGCCGCTGCCGAAGGCCGCATGAAATGGGCGCCAAACAAAAAGCTGCATTTCGAAGTGGCAATCATCAAGGCTATTCAAAGCCTGGGACAAGCAACATTGGACGAAGTAATTGAAAAACTTGGCGAGCTTCGTGGTGGTGGTTCACGACCGTCGGCTGTTTCTGCGCAGCCTGTAGCCGCGGGCGTTGACCGCGGCGGCGAGAATTCACGCGCGGGGACGGCCACAGTCAGCGACAGCGGCTACAACACGAGCGCGACACGCGTGGCTGAAACGTCACCTGACGCGAATGAACTTTGGCAAAGGATTCTTACGGAAATTCCTGCGCAAAAAGCTTTCGTGCGAAATTCTGCTGCGGCAGCACATGTTCTCGGAATCGAAGGGCGCAATTTCCAGATCGGTTTTGCTCCGGACGACAAAGCGATGATGGATATCCTGGATACGTCAGCCAATCGAAGATTTCTCGAAACACTGCTGCACGAAATCACAGGAAAGGACTGGAGCGTGAGGCTCTCTGTAAACGACAAGCTTCCTTCCAGGCAATCACTGGCCTCGCAGGATTCTCCAAAGGAAAATTTCAAGGAAGATCCGCTTATTCAAGAAGCGATCGGTCTGTTCAACGCCCAGATAATCCAGGAAAGATAGCGCGCGACCGCAGGGCCCACCGTAACACACGCACCATGAACCTAAACAAGCTAATGAAGCAAGCGCAGAAGATGCAGGAGCAAATGGCCAAAACGCAGGCCGAGCTCGAAAGCAAGACTGTCGAAGTGAGCGCGGGTGGCGGAAAAGTGAAAGTGACAGCAAACGGCGCCGGTGACGTTCTCGCCATCAAGATCGACAAAGAGGTGGTCGATCCAAACGATGTGGAATTTCTTGAAGAAATGGTTCTCAGCGCGGTTCAGCAGGCGGCGGAACAGGGAAAAGCGCTCGCGCAATCAGAAATGAGCAAAATCACCGGGGGTCTTGGAATACCCGGGCTGCAGCAATGACGAAATCCGAATGACCAATCAATAACGAAACCCGAATCACGAAACGAAAACAACGTGTCTTGTTCGGCGTTCGTCATTTGATCATTCCTTCGACGTTCGTCATTTGTCATTCGTCGTTCTGATCTCCTCGGCGCCGAAATAAGGCTGCAACTTTTCAGGAATTCGAATTGAGCCATCGCTTTGCTGATAGCTCTCGATCAACGCGGCAAACAATCTGGGCAGCGCCACGCCAGAGCCATTCAGCGTATGGCAAAACCGGTTTTTCCCGTCGCGGTCCTTGAACCGGAGCTGCATCCGGCGCGCTTGGAAATCTTCGCAGTTTGAGCAACTAGATGCTTCCAGGTAAGCGTCTTGTCCCGGCGACCAGACTTCGATGTCGTAGCTCTTAGCTGACGCAAAACCCAGATCGCCGGTGCAAAGCTCGACGACCCGATAATGTAAGCCGAGCAGTTGTAATACGCGTTCTGCGTTAGCCGTAAGCGATTCCAATTCGTCATACGACTTTTCAGATCCGGTCACTTTGACCAGCTCCACCTTATCGAATTGATGGACGCGAAGAATGCCACGGGTTTCGCGGCCCGCCGCGCCAGCTTCGCGTCGGAAACATGGCGTATAAGCAACGAACTTCCTGGGAAGATCGGCCGCGCTCACAATTTCATCGCGGTGAAAATTCGTTAGTTGAACCTCTCCAGTTGGCGCAAGAAACATCTGGTTTTCCTCCAAACCGTACATGTCCTCCTCGAACTTCGGAAGCTGCGATGTGCCCATCATACAATCGCGTCGAACCAAAAAGGGCGGGCTGATTTCGGTGTAACCATGCTCCCGCGTGTGCAAATCGATCATGAAATTGATTAACGCGCGCTCGAGCTTCGCACCTGCGCCGGTGAAACAAATAAAACCGCTGCCGCTCAGTTTTGCGGCACGTTCCATGTCTAACAGATTTAGTTTCGCGCCGAGAGTGACGTGGTCGGCGGGCTTGCTTAATCGCGGTTTCTCGCCCCAGGTGCGCACCACGCGGTTGGCACCTGCGTCTTTTCCAATCGGAACGCTTTCATGCGGCAGGTTTGCGATCCGAAGAAGCAAATCATTTTGCTTCTTTTCAGCAGCCGTTGCCTGCGCATTTAGCTCAGCAATCTTTTCGCCGAACCCGCGCACACGCTGCTCCAAGTCGTCCGTCGATTCTTCGCGCGACTTTTTGCCGCCGATTTCCTTGCTCAAACGTTTACGATCAGCGTTTAGCTGTTGCAGCGCAGTTTCAGTTTGACGCCGCTCGGCGTCCACGCGCAATACATCGTCGATCTTGGCTTCGTCCTCCCCTCCCCGCGTCGCAAGGCGCTCACGAACAAAATCGGGTTTTTCACGAATCAAGCGAATATCGAGCATGGCGAAGATTATCAGCGAAGTTAAAAACGTTACAAATGTTACCCGCCTAAGGCGGGTTAAAAACAGCCGCCTTTATGACCCGCCTGAGGCGGGTAACTCTTTGAACCTTGTAACTGCGTTGTATAGTCTCCCTGTGGAAAGACTTGATCTTCTTGCCGTCGCTCTCGGTCTTGCCGCGCTGGCCGGGATCAACCTTTACCTGACAGTTTTCGCCACCGGCCTCGCAATTCACTTTCACTGGATCACGCTTGCGCCGCAGTACCAATCGCTCGAGATCCTCGCTAACCCGTGGATCATCACAATTGCCGGCATTTTGTATTTCCTGGAATTCTTCGCCGATAAAGTTCCGTGGGTCGATTCGGTCTGGGACGCGGTTCACACCGTGATCCGTCCCATTGGCGGCGCACTACTTGCAATTCAGGTGCTCGGCCATCCAAGTCCTGCTTACACTGTAATCGTGGCACTGCTCGCAGGTGGCACCAGCCTGGTGGCGCACACCGCAAAGGCGGCTACGCGGCTCGCTAGTAACTCGACACCAGAACCATTTTCAAATATCGGGTTGAGTCTGGGCGAAGATGCAGCAGTGGTCGGTGGCCTTGCTCTTGTGCATTTCAATCCCGTTCTTGCCCTGGTCATCTTTCTGATCTGTATCGGCGCGTTCTTCTACTTTGCGCCAAGAATTTTACGCGCGATGAAAGTAAAGATATGGCTGGCTTGGAGGAAGCTGAACGGCCCGGCCGATCGCGACATACCTGCCAAATTGCCATCGGCGTTGCCAGCGCGGCTCTCACCCGTTTTCGGCAAAGAAAATGTTCTGGGCGAAACGATCGCCTGGGCCGTGCCATGCGTCAGCGGACGCGGCCGGCAGATTCCAGCGAATTTATTCGGCGCTCTTGTCGCCACGATTGAAGAGCCGCGCAGGCTCATTTTTGTCGCACGAAAAGGTGGTCGCCCACTCGCGCGCGCAATCGATCTGGAGGGGTTAAACGTCACTCGCGAACCGAAATTTCTTTCCGAAAACCTTGTCATTTTTCCTGAGACTGGAAAGGGCCCCAGGTATTTGTTCGTCTTCGCGCGACCGCATGCGACCTTGGTCGAACAAATCGTGGAGGATTTAAACCGGCGGTTAAGCGAATCGGTTTTGCGGGAGCAAGTCATCGAGGACTCCGCGGCTCCGGTTGGGTAGCGCACGCGTCTCGCGTACTGGCGAAGCCGTCCTGGCTTCGCGGACTTTCGCTCCTCGTGTCCGGAGGCAACGTTTTTGCGAGATCGTTTCGACGCAACGAAGGCCGACGCCCTGAAGGAGTCCGGTCGGCGCGACGCGCCGACCCTACCAGACTCGTGAACGGCACGCGTGACATTCGCAATTGCATTTCTAATAATCCGCGCGTGACGATTCCCGCAGAGCGCTACGCAGAAATACGCCACCTCACTCGCGTCCACGAACGAGCGCTGTTTGTCTCACCGCAAATCCCATCGGAGTTGGAGCTGCAAGCTCGCTGGTTTGCCGGAGATTTCGGCAAACGTTTCATCAGCACTGCTGGAGATGAAATCGAGGTGGTTCAATTTGGTACATGGAATCGCGAAGCAGGACCTGACTTTCGTGATGCTGCGATTCGGGTCAACGGCCGTGACCCCATGCGCGGTTGCATCGAGATCGATCTTCTGGATCGCAACTGGGAGATGCACGGTCATGCGACCAATCCAGCGTTTGACAAGACCGTGTTGCACGTGTTTGTCGAGAGCAGCGAACGCGAATTTTTTACGCGGACGAAAACGAACCGCAACGTGCCGCAGGTTCATATTGATCCTGCAGTTCTACCAGACGCATTCACTGCGAATATTCCGCTTGCGCGACCGGGCCGTTGCCAGGCGCCGCTCAAAGGTTTACCGGAAGAACGCGTTTGCTCCGTGCTGAATGCAGCAGCCCAATTTCGGTTGCGGCAAAAAGCTGCGCGCATCCGCCGCAAAATTGACAGCCGCGGACGCGATGAAGTGCTCTTTCAGGAGCTGGCAGCCGCGCTTGGTTACAAGGAAAACAAACTCGCTTTCACGCTGATCACGCAACGACTGTCATTGAAATTGTTGCGCGAAGCCACGTCAGACATTGAATCGATGTTGTTTGGCGTGGCTGGCTTCCTGCAAACCGCAGATCTTGATGTTTACAAGCGATCGACACGCGAATATGTCCGCCAGTTGTGGGACCGCTGGTGGCCGCATCGTGACGAGTTGCAGCGGCTGATTTTGCCAGGCAAAATCTGGCACCTCAGCAGCACGCGGCCGTTGAATCATCCACAGCGCCGATTGGCAGCGCTAGCGAGCCTGGCGCGGGAGTGGCCTCGCCTTCACCGCGCCTTAGGTAAGAGCAGCGTCGACGCAGCCCGGCATTTCTTTCAATCCCTGGATCATCCGTTTTGGAATTTTCACTGCACGCTTACTTCCAAAGCCGCGCCAAAAAAAATGGCCCTCATTGGCGAAGCGCGCGTTGCCGATATCCTGGCTAATGTATTGTTTCCGTTTTGGCTCGCACACGATCTCGATCCTTCGGCGTCGCTAGGGAAAAATGTGTGGGCTGAATATGCAAAGCTACCGGCGCAATTATCGAACCGCCGGCTCGAAACAGGGGCAACGCGTCTTTTCGGAAACGATCCGTGCCGGAAGCAATTCCTGAAAACTGTCGCGAACCAGCAGGGTTTGCTCCAGATTTACGAGGACTTTTGTATGCGGGATAATTCCGACTGCGCGCAATGTCCATTCCCGGAGCAGATGAGGAGATGGGAATGAGTTAGAAATGTTAATACGTTTATAACGTAACCGGATGGACGACGAACTTCAACGACAGTGGAACGTTGCCCAGCGCTCTTTGGTCGCGCGTTTTAACCCTCGTGTGGCTCGATAAAGAGATTGTCCATAGCAAAATGCTCCATTCATAGAGAGGCACTCCATGAAACAATGGGCAGTCGGCTAAATTTGTTAAAGCTCACAAGGTTTAAAGAGATGAGATGTTTTAACTTTTTTAACCGTTTTGACTGTTTTAACCTCTCGCCGCTAACGTGAGATCTTTGAATCGAATCAGAAGTATTCATCTGTTCACCCAAGGTTGCCGACAAAAGGCCTTCACCCTCATTGAGCTGCTCGTCGTTATCGCGATCATTGCGGTGTTAATCGGTCTGCTCTTTCCCGCTTTTCGTGCAGTGCAGGATCAAGCCAAGAGAACACAGGCAAAAAATGATCTCACCCAAATCGTCAACGCGGTGAATGCGTACTACACGGAGTATGGAAAGTATCCGTTGGCAACTGACGACGTCATCATCACAAACAACGCCGCCTTAATGAACGTGCTGCGCGCGACAGTTGCGACGAACAACCCGCGCCAGATCGTTTTCATCAGTCCGCCGAACGTCAAAGACACGGTGAATCCGCGCGGCGGAATTGGGAGCGATGGCCAATATTACGATCCGTGGGGAACTCCGTACCGACTTAGAATCGACGGAAATTATAATAACCAACTCGCTAACCCCTATGCCGAGGACACCGGTGCCGGGCCCCTAAATGCATCGATCGGTGTGATGAGTTGGTCTGCTGGAAAAGACCAAAAAGCACCTGACAATGGCGGAACCGACAACTTCAATGCGTCCGATGACGTGATTTCGTGGCAATGATTCCTGCGCGTCGGCATCTGTATGCTTTCATGAAAGCGCAAGCTACATCAGCAACGTCGGCGTATTGACTATTTGCTAATCACCAGTCACCATTCACTCGCGAAAACTTTCGGAGTTCACTTCTTCGAAAATGCGGGTGTAGTTCAATGGTAGAACGGCAGCTTCCCAAGCTGCACACGGGGGTTCGATTCCCCTCACCCGCTGTTTCGCCTACGAAATCTTAGGGTAAATCACTCCGTAAGTCATAACGGGAGTGCTTTAAAGTCATAACATGTCCCGTGATTTCCGCCACTGTTCGCCAATGTCCATGAAGCCAATTCTGCTTTGCAGGTCCTTGCGACCTTAGTCTAGAGCTCTGAGTTTAGCATCCCACCCTGCAATTTCGCGAGCTTCACGTTGCTTCAACATAAAGGACCGTTGCACGAATCGGCGCCCTGGTAGGTTTTCGGCAAAGCGGGCCAGAATTTCATAAATTCGCGTTTGTCGCCCGACCTCAACACAACCGTCAAAAAAATGACGAATCCCATAGAACTTTTCAGGCTTTGCTCGCGTGTGTTCTGCAATGCCCACGAGTAAATTCTCGATGTCCGTTCCGGTCGCTCCATCTCTGTCCGGCGTTTCAAGCTCGCGAATTTCCTCCAGTTCGGCCTCTGCATTTTTTCGAATCCCCGCAGTGGAGGTCTTTAGATGAGTCCACTGTCCGCGGAAATGATAGAGTCCCCTGTCGAGGAGTCCAAGGTATTCGTGAACGTGACCAAGGAAGCCATCCTGGAAGCACCGCAATACCATGTTTCTCCGCTCGGCGAGGCATATAGCGATGCCCGGAATTTCGACTAATGACCGGGATTGTTTCCTTGTGCGCGCCGATGAAAAGCTGACTGCGTTTCTAGAACTTGAAGCGGTGATTCGCGCTTGCCGCGATCAGGCACCCACGAGTATTTCAGCACAAAAATTCCATCTTTGTCGACAGGAGGATGTCTGCATCCAGTTCGGCGATCAAACGCACGTGCGCTTTTCTTGATAATCGCAAGCACCGTGGAGATTCACCGACCCATTGCTCGAGCAATGCCGGAGTCAGCTCCGAAGCATTTGAAACCGACAAGCGACGCTTCACCATATCGAGGAGACGCGGCACTCGTGGACCCCATGTCTTCCTGAGAGCGTGAAGTGCGTTGGCGGTGACGTGATGCACCCACGCTCGCGTAAAACCAAATCGCTGACCAATCTCTGCGAAGGTCTGGCCTCTGATTCTGGCAAGAAGAAACTGATATTCCCGGCGCGATAGCTTCGCCATTCCGCGCTCGAGTAAAGTCAATAATTCCGCTGCTGCCTCGGACTCTTCGATATGCGCCAGATCAAACTCGCCCGCGATTGCCCGCTCGATCAGCTGCTCGATTTCGGCCACAGTGCGCCAGTAACAATTTTTGCATTGAAGCAACTCACAAGCGCTGAGCCCATTTAGATCGCCCAAGGTCCGAGCCCCGATCGATCGGACAACACTTGCTAAACGTCTTGTGATCGGCAATTCGTCAAACTGCAACTTACAAACTGATTCCGGAATGCTAAACCTAGGTTCTGTGCCTGCCTTTCTGTGCGAAGCGCGCGCTTTGCTCAACCGCCTTCGCTGCGCTACGGCGCAGCAGGAAGGGCGACGGCTATAAGTTCCATTTCCCGCACGAGACACGTTCTCTGCCAGAGATTGAACGCGGCGTACAAGTGAATCCAACTCATGCAACGTACTGAATCCACAATTTCTCTGCGACGCAAAATCGCCTACCTTCCGCCCTTGAAGGTCCCCAAGAACGCGAATGCCCGATCTGCGCAACACATGGGCTAAACGCGCTGACGTCTGGCAAACATCGAACGGCTGGTCCCGGAGAGCGACCGGAATGTCAATCCTTTTTGGAAAACAACGGAAGGCAAAAGGCTGCCATGCGATCTTCATACTTTCCTTTCATCATTCTTATCCAAGATTTGCCTGCTCAGGATTGCGAAAATCTCCGGATAGATTGGAGAAATTCTGAGTGTGGTTCCGGCATCAGAACGCCAAGAGTAGAGACGCGCCGGCCGTTCTGTCTATTGAACTTTAGTATAATACGGGAGGGCGGGTGACGTTGTCGCACGCCTCATTTGTGCCCATTCATATCACTTGTCATCGCCGTATGGAGATCAAAAACGGCATGATTCATCGCGTGAAGTACTGGGAGAGAATCGCCGACAAGCTCAGCAAGGCCGATTGGAGTTTGGGTTGGGTCTCAGCCGTGGATTCCGAAAGGGCGAACGCTTGGGTTGTTGATGCACACCGCGATAACGGCAAAAGGTTTGCCACTCGGTCAGATGAAAAGCTGACAGCATTTCTTGAACTTGAGAGGGCGTGCGGCAGAACGCCCGGAGGATTGCGGAGGGCGTGAAATAAAGTTCGACAAACTGTCGCGGACCGCGTAAAAATCTCCTCGGTTACGTCATCCGACGTTTCAACGCATCTTCGGCCGGGCTGAAGAGGCTCGTGGGGCTGGACCTTCGCTGGGACCGCCGCTTAGCGCAATCTCCAGGATCCAAGTGGAGCCTTGAGTCAGCCGAAAGTCAGGCTGCTGTTCAAAGCGCCTTGTAAGGGTTTGTTCTGGGTTCCGCGTAGAACTGGATTGCAGTTAAACAATCCAACCTCAACCAAAAAAATGAATACAAAAAAAATGACAATGAAACCACAGCGCCACCACGGCCTTCAAACCACTCGAAGAAACATGAAGAGTTTAAATACAACCCTCAGCCCGCTCGCATTGAAGTCGGCACTGACAGCAACCGTCCTGGCCCTGCTCATGGCAGTGTCGCCCGTTCAAGGCTCTGGACGTAATCCCAACCCGGGCATCATTCCACCCGGCAGCACGTATCGCGGCCAAAGTTATGGCGAGTGGGGAGCACAGTGGTGGAAAACCATCTTCTCCATTCCAGTCGTGGATGGCGATCACCCGTTATTTAGCGGAGGCGCCTTTGGAGAAGAAAGAAGAGTAGTCTTCCTCGCGGCCGCAGGAGGCGGAGTTACCATCGATGTGACGATTCGCCCCGGGACGTCACTCTTCTTCCCGGTTATCAACTTGGAGTGCTCGGTCCTCGAACCGGACCCGTTCCACGGGGATGACGAAGCCGAATTGCGAGCCTGTGCGAATGGTCACATCGATCACACATCAGGGCTGATTGCCGTAATTGACGGCGTGCCCGTGCAAGACTTGGCCGCCTATCGCGTCGAGTCGCCACTGTTTGAGTTCGGCCCCCTGCCTGCGGACAATGTACTCGGCGCGCCCGCCGGCACGACGTCACCCGCCGTCGATGCCGGGGTCTATCTGATGCTGGCACCGCTCAGGCCCGGAAGCCATACGATCCATGTTGGCGGCACATTCGACGAGTTCAACTTCACCATCGACACCACATTCAACATCACCGTGGAGTAACCGAAGCGCGGCGTGCTGCGGTCATACCGTCGGATGATCAATGACTATCTGGTTCAATGGAGCACGGCCAATCATGACAATGTCGCGACCTAACTCACGCATTACAAGACCAACTCCTTCGCAATTCAGAATCAAGCGAGCCATGTTACCTTCAATTCCGGGTTAGCCGAAGGAAGAGCGGCGGGAGCTCCCAACCCGCCGCTCATTAGTCCAAGGCACAACCATAAAGCGCCTTGGCATACCTATGGAGTGTGGGGCGGAAATCTCATTCAATTAATTAAAGGACACAATCGGGCTTACGAATGATTGTCTAATCAGACAAAATCCTATCGTACACACGACGATTTCTGCACACGTTTACGAGATTCAGCTACGAACCAGCACGGCCTGATTTAGGGATTGTTGATACTTGCGGCGCAGGTTTGCTCCCTTCAAGCTGTGCGCTCACCTTCTGCAGGCCCGCAGTGAGTCTTTCAATTTGTTTCTGCTGCTGTGCGTTGGTTGCTTCCTGGTTCTCAACCGTGGCTTTTAGCTGGGCGAGCGTCGCCTTCTGTTCTTGCACGGTGCGATGCTCCTTGAGAAATTCATTTAGCAACATCGCGTTAATCTGATCGTAGCGCACGCTGAAGATCTCGCCGTTCTTGTCGCGTACCACGAGGTCCGGATTGACGTTGGCAACTTCTTCGGCGACAAGGCCAAACTGCGGAACGCGTTCAGGGTCGATCTCCGGCTTGTATCGGAAGGTCACTGGCCGAAGTGCCAGCAGCACCTCGCTGGCCTTGTCCATGGGCTTAATCAGCTCCTTGAAACGCTCCGAGGAGGGGGCAATGCCGAGCCGACCGTTTTGATTGACCCGAACCTCCATACCCCCAATGGCTGCGCCACTAATGCCGGCGATAAAGGTTTTCGTTTGCGTTCCCTGTGTGCCGATGCGGATCGTGTCGGCCTCGCCGCGAGCACCGTCATTCCCGATGTCGATGTTATTGCTGCCGCTAGTGAGATTGCATCCGGCATTGGCGCCTAGCGCGATATTGTTTTCGCCGGTCGTATTACCAAGGAGCGCGCCAATGCCACAGGCTGTGTTGTTGCTGCCACTCGTGTTACTCTGGAGAGCAAGCCAACCATCAGCCGTGTTGAAATGTCCGAAGTTAGAATAGAGCGCACTTTCTCCCGTGGCTGTGTTAGCGAGACCAGCTACGTTGCTAAAGAGTGCGTTAACACCGGTGGCCGTGTTTTGACTGCCAGATGTGTTGGATGAAAGCGCGAAAAAACCGGTGGCAGTGTTTTCATTTCCGACTTCGTTGGCTTGTAGCGCGGCCAAGCCATTGGCGGTGTTGGAACTGCCAGACACATTCGAAAGCAATGCTGCGTCGCCGGTGGCCGTGTTGTAATTGCCGGTGAAATTGCTGTTTAGCGTACCGCTTCCGATAGCTGTGTTATTGTGCCCCGTAGTGTTGAGTCCAAGAGCGGTGTTTCCCACAGCCGTGTTGGCTTCCCCGGTCGTATTATTCAAGAGCGCGCTACCACCTACAGCAGTATTGAAGCTGCCATTTGTATCACTAAGAAGAGCGTTATTACCTACCGCGGTGTTGCTGCGCCCATTTGTCAGATTTAAAAGCGCATCTTCGCCCTCCGCCGTGTTGCCTCCGGGGTACCCACCATCGGGTGGCGGGCTGACTGCTTGCGCTCGCGGCAAAAGCGCAAAGCAGGCGAGCAGGAATAAAAGCAAAGCAGACCGCCTAAGCCAAGCTCGCAGGCAGTATGGAAGCTCAAACGGGCCGTCGTCTCGCGACGCTTCCCGCTTTTCGTGTCACTGACATTCCGATAATGACGGCGTGAGACGAAGATGTGCGACGCCAGCGGATCGTGTTCGGCTTTCATTGCCGCAACCTCGGATTCGAGGTCCCGGATCGCCGCCGTGAGCCGTTCCAGGGCCTCCTGAAACCGTGCGGCTCGCATCGGTGTTCGGGTGAACATATCGACTCCTGGCAGTCAAGCACGCAGTGGGCGAGGCAGTGCACCCGCGTCCCTGTCTTTTTGTTGACGCCGCATCGATGCGGGCTTGATATGAGAGCTGTTTCAATAACCGCAAAGATACTTATCACGGTTACGTAACGCGCGGTTGGATAATGTCGATTCGGATACCGCGTTTTGGGCGCTGCGATCTGCGTACATCCTTCGGCGGAGCGACCGTCGGCCTCGAAATACCGACAACGTTGCCATTCATGCAACCCTTAACGGTGTAGGTGTTTGACCCATAAGTGAAGCGATTCTGTCAGCCAGGCGACCGATGGCGGTTTCACCCACGTATCCAATGGAAAGACATGACGTCGGACGAATACGAAAAACTCCCGGCCGCAGACCGAGAGCGCTTTATGCAATGCCCGCACTGCGGAGAGATGTTAAGCTTGGAGGAAGTCTTACTTCATGTCGCTAACAAGCAGCCACTGAACATTCCCTATTCCGGATCGACAAAGATGTAAGCCGTGCTTTCGTGCCTCCTGACGCGCGGCCAAACTCCAAGCAACAATTACCGCGCGGGGAGGAAACACGTCCTTCCAACCTGGTTTCTACGGAAACGGCGGAACGAAGTTCATTTGAAATCTTTGATCGGCGAAGCCTAGATGAAGCGTTGTTCCACCATAAGCACCGCCCCAGACATTCAGGATAGCGGTTCCGAAAAGTTGGACTAGGAGCCTTCCCCGGCGAGGCTTCGAGCGTTGGTCGTAATACTCCATTATCGCGTTGGCTGGGACAGAAATGGTGCTTAGGAAATCCAAGTAGTTCCCGAGCCTGATCCTGAGCGCCCGCTTGACGTTCAGCAGCCGATATGTTCGGTTGGTAACATGCCTCGCTTGATTGTGAATTGCGAAGGAGTTGGTCTTGTAATGCGTCAGCTGCGTCGCGACACTGTCATGATTGGCCGTTCTCCATTGAACCAGGTAGTCATTGACCATCCAACGGTATCAGCACAGCACGCCGCGCTTCTGAGAACCGGCGATTCCTATTCGCTGAAAGATTTAAATTCAACAAACGGGACACAGGTCAATGGCGATTTTGTCACTGAGGCTGAGTTGAAGAATGGCGACACAATCCGATTTGGTTCCGTCATAGCGGTTTTTGCAGGAGCGTACCGCGAACCTTGTTCAAACCACGCGATTAGAAACTTCTGGATGAGTATTTCGGGCAAAGGCGCACAGCCAATTGCGTTCGCGATGGCGTCAGCATCCTTAAACTTGGTGTGAGGTGCAACGGCGATTCAAAAAAAGCCTTGTGGATGAGATGCCATTCGGGTATGCACTGCAA
>JBKPLX010000077.1:0-7219 GCA_046731855.1 Verrucomicrobiota bacterium
TTTGTGGCGAGCCCTCTTTCATCTGCTACCAATGGCGCGGCTTTACGCGCCGATGGCAGTGTGCTCCGTTCGATCGTCTAAACCGACGGTTCGCGGGAGTTGAGCCACGGCGCTGCGCCGCCGTGTCGCGAGGAAACAACACCGCCAGAACGCCTCGACACAGCGGGGCGGCTACAACATTTGTCTGACGCCTTGAACAGGCAATAATCGTAATTCCGCCGTTACCAAGGCCGATCGGGACTTTTCTTGCGTTATATTTTCGGTGAGAACGCGGCATATGATGCAACAACACGACTTCGTTCAGCCGGAGCAATTAAATTTCAAAGACGATGGTATTTTCCCAAATAGTCCCCTTCCCTTGCTGTGCTATCGGTGGGCAATTACAACGGATGCCAAAGATCCGGCGTCCATTTTTGAAGAACGTTTTGCCGAAAACGACTGGACCAACTCGTGGCGAGACGGCGTGTATTCCTTTCCTCATTACCACAGCACCTCGCATGAAGTGCTGGGCGTTTATTCTGGTTCTGCGACTCTTCGCCTCGGTGGCGAGCACGGCAGGAATGTCGAGGTGCACGCTGGCGACGTGATAGTCATCCCAGCCGGAGTCGCGCACCAAAACGTCCGCGTCAGTGATGATTTTGGCGTTGTGGGGGCGTATCCTGGCGGACGCAGCTGGGATTTGCTGCGGGGATTACCAGGCGAACGACCGAAGGCCGATCATAATATCGCGGCTTTGCCAATGCCGAAGAACGATCCGATTTACGGAACCGAAGGTCCACTGAGACGCATTTGGAATTCGCTGTTGCCAAATCGAAACAGTTCAAGAACTCGCGCGTAAGCCAACGCGGCATACGTTTTCGACATGAGTTCAGCGAAACAAACTTCTGGCACTGCAAAGTTCAGGAAGATGCACGAGTCAGGATGCTTCGTGCTTCCAAACCCCTGGGACATCGGAACAACGATCTACTTGGAGAATCTCGGTTTCGAAGCACTCGCCACCACTTCGGCAGGGTTCGCTTTTTCGCGCGGAAAACGCGATGGCGGTGTGCCGCGCGATGAAATGCTCGCGCACATCCGGGAAATTGTGGAAGCAACGACGTTGCCGGTAAACGCAGACTTCCTGGCCGGATACGCCGACGAACCTGAAGGCGTCGCAGCGAATGTGCGACTTTGTATTGAAACCGGGGTTGCTGGTTTATCGATCGAAGACAACACGGGCCGGACAGACTCGCCGCTCTACGAGAAAAAACTGGCAATCGATCGTATTGGAGCGGCACGCTCGGCGATTGACGCGTCGGGGATTGGCGTCGTCCTGACCGGGCGCTGCGAAGCGTGGCTGGTCGACGATCCCGACCCTTTCCATACGGTTCTCGACCGGCTTGCTGCTTATGCAGAAGCCGGCGCCGATTGTCTCTATGCGCCAGGTGTCAGCAAACCGGATGAGATTACGCAGATTGTGAAGACGGTTTCGCCCAAGCCTGTCAATGTCCTCGTCTCAGGATTTAACCACCAGCTTTCCCTTCACCAATTAGCCGATCTTGGTGTACGCCGCATCTCTGTTGGTTCCGGCCTTGCCCTTGCTGCATGGGGCACGTTCCTACGCGCCGCCAAAGACATCAAAGCAAACGGCACATTCAATCTTTTGGCTAATGGCGCTGCATCAGCCGATCTGAACGAATTGTTTCGGGAGAAAACCTAAACTGCGATCGCTTTCGATCCGCATTCACAACTTCAGGATTGGACTTCCGGCCTGATCAAGCCACTGTCCTCGAATGAAAATCGCTACTATCGTCGTCCGGATCCTTCTTGGATTGATCTTCCTTTTCTTTGGTTCCAATGCATTCCTGCATTTCCTTCCGATGCCGCCGCTTCCGCAAGGTGTAACTGGTGAATATTTGCACTCATTTTTCGCCAGCGGCTACGTTTACGTCATCGGAGGCTTCCAGGTAATCGGAGGCTTGCTTTTGTTGATCGGTCGCTTCGTTCCGCTGGGCCTGACGATTCTCGGTGCCATCATAGTGAACATTTGGGCGTTCCACCTTTTGATGGCACCGGAGGGACTGCCACCGGCGGTCGTGGTTACGATTCTTGAATTGTTTCTCGTCTGGTCATATCGCGATCGCTTCGCGGGAATTCTACGCCCCTGATTTCGACATGAGTGCACAACAGAGTAACAAAACACCGGAAGTTGTCGTGCACGGCAGTGCGCGTAGCTTCCGACAACAGATCATTGCTGGGAAGCACAATCTTGTCGCGGATGAACCAGTGATCGCAGGCGGTGACGATGCCGGCCCCGATCCGTACGATTATCTGCTGACATCACTCGGGGCCTGCACGTCTATGACGGTCGGCTTGTTCGCGCGCCGGAAACAAATGCCTCTTGAGGAGATCGCTGTTTCGCTTTCGCATTCGCGCATTTACGCAAAGGATTGCGAAGAATGCGAAACGAAGGAGGGCATGCTGGACAGGATTGATATTGAAATTGAACTAACCGGTCCTTTGAGCGCAGAGCAACACGCGAACCTGATGGAGATCGCCGGGAAATGCCCTGTTCATCGAACGCTCACATCGGAGATCAACATTCACCTGAGGTCGGCTGAGAAAGCATCGTAGAGATGAGCCCGGGGGACCAACGCCCCGGCAACAGCATTGCAACCCCGTTACAACAAAGTTATTCAATATACGCCCGGACACCGGAGATCACGCGAAAGAAATAACGGATCAAGCAAATGAAATTCCTCACGGTTCATCCCAGCTGCCTGATGTACTCGAAGATTTATCTCCGGCTCGAACCGCTCGGCCTTGAACTCGTTGCTGCAGCGGCACGATGCGCAGGTCACGAAGTTCGTTTGATTGATCTGCAATGCGAACCGCACCAGAACTTTTTCCACTTGGTCAAACACTGGCGACCGAACGTCATCGCGTTCTCTGTCAATTACCTCGCTAACGTTCCTGAAGTCATCGACCTCGCTCGTGCTACACGTGCAGTGTCGCCGGAAACATTCATCTGCGTTGGTGGACACAGTGTTTCGTTTATTCCCGAAGAAATCCTGCAGCACGCGGGCGGCGCCGTTGATTGCGTGCTCATCGGTGAAGGCGAAACCGCGATCACCGACCTGCTCGAAGCTCTCACGGAGAATCCACCAGACCTGAAAAATATTCCCGGCTGTGTAACACTTGACCATCGCGGGCCGCCACCTGGGTTTGTGAAGTCGCTAGACGATTTGTTGCCCGCCCGCGATCTGGTTCGTCATCGCGAAAAGTATTTCATCGGCGCACTAGACCCGGCGGCTTCGATCGAGTTTAGCCGGGGTTGCCCGTGGGATTGCGTCTTTTGCAGTGCGTGGACATTTTACGGACGCAACTACCGGGTAAAGACGCCAGAGCGCGCCGTTGAGGAACTGGCGCAAATTCGCGAGCCCGGCATTTTTATCGTAGACGACGTAGCTTTCATTCAAGCCGAGCACGGCATGCAGCTCGGCGAAGCCATTGCTCGCCGCGGAATTCGAAAACGCTATTACCTGGAAACGCGCGGCGACGTACTGCTGCGTAACAAGGAAGTCTTCCAGTTATGGAAGCGGCTCGGTCTGAATACCATGTTCCTTGGCCTTGAAGCGATTGATGAAGAAGGATTGAAACGCTATCGCAAGCGGGTGACGCTCTCCAAGAACTTCGAGGCGCTGGAGTTTGCTCGCTCGCTCGACATATCGGTGGCTGTCAATATCATTGCCGATCCCGCTTGGGACCGCGAACGATTCAAGGTCGTACGCAATTGGTGCCTGGAAATCCCTGAAGTCGTTAACATCAGTATTAACACGCCTTATCCCGGAACGGAAACGTGGCACACCGAATCGCGTCGTCTCACCACGCGCGACTATCGGCTGTTCGACATTCAACACGCCGTGTTACCAACCAGATTGTCATTGCCCGAATTTTACACGGAGCTTGTCGAGACGCAGCGCATCCTCGCCCGCAAGCATCTTGGCTGGACGGCGCTCCGCGACTGCGCCCGCATCGTTGTCAGGCAATTGCTGCGCGGTCAGACGAATTTCATCCGGATGCTTTGGAAGTTCGACAGTGTCTATCGTCCGGAGCTTCAGCTCGCGGATCACCGTCAACCGGTGAAATACGAAATCAATCTGCCACCGCCGTCAGTTACCAGCGTGGAGCGAAGCGCGATGTACATTCACAAAAATCGCGGGCGCAGTGGACGGCAGATCGATCATCACACGGAAGAGTTTGTTAACGCCACGCGCATGGGCACGGCGGAGTGATTTGCTTGACGTAAACGGGTCGATGAGGAAGACGCCAAAGAAGTCATCAAAAACGCGACGTTGGTCTGCGGAAGTCACTAAGTATAGCGACGCACTCGATCTCAAGGAGGACGTCTTCAAAGGGAAAGATGCGCATCGCATTGCGCTGGCGTTGAAACGTTCTGCCGAACGAAGCAAAAGACGCAAAGGCACGCCCTATCAGTCGGCGATGTCGATGTTGAACTTCTACATCAATCGCGCTGGGAAAAATCTTCCACAGAACCAAAAGCGCGTTCTCGAGCGGGCTAAGGAGGAATTGCGACAGGTCTTTGGCCGAGCTTAGGCACGGTCATTCTCCTGGAAGAGAACACTTCCGAGGTCTTTATCGTCGACACAGGGAAGATAAAGAGCGACGCGAGGACGCGTACGCACTCCGAAAGCTATCGCGAAAAGGCAGCATGTGTCATCGATTTCGCACGAAGTGCTTTTGGAGTGCGATGCGCCCTCGCATCGCTTTAACGATTCACCCGCTTAAGCGTTGCCCTTAATCCCATTCTTCCGTCAGTAGTGCCCGCGTTTCTTCCACTCCTGCACTCCAAATCTTCATCATCTCTCCATCGTCGCGTTGATAACGACCCCCAAAGTTGCCGTCTTTGAGGTATTCTCGCAGCGACTTGGGATCGAGCCGGCGTAATTTCTCTGAATCGGTCATCGCCTTCTGCTCGCGCGGCATCTCGATATTCGCCAAACGCGTCCACGGAAAATTTTCCATCCACGATGCGTGCGATGCAACGGGATCGATCGCCTCCACTTGCGTCCAAACTTTTGGCGCGTTCCACCAGTTATGAAACTTGACCTGCACGCCCGGATGGTCCGCCATCCATTCGCCTGCCAATCCTTGTGCGGGCGTGTTGCCCCCATGTCCGTTGACGATCAAGATTCGCTTGAACCCCTGCTCTGCCATCACGTCAAGAATGTCGCGCAGAACCGACAGGTACGTTTGGACACGTAGGGTGATCGTTCCCGGAAATGCGCGAAAATACGGCGTGACCCCGTAGGCCAGCACGGGAAACACTGGTACCCCCAGCGGTGCCGCTGCTTCGGCAGCCAGGCGTTCTGCCAAAATGCTGTCCACACTCAGGCTGAGGTATGCGTGTTGTTCGGTACAGCCCAGCGGCAACACCACGCGATCGTCGCTCTTGAGATATTTCTCCACCATCATCCAATTCATTTCGCTGACTCGCATGCCCTAAACTGATACATTGATTTCGCTTATTCACGCAGATTTCGTGGGCCGGATAAGCGCGCATCAATCCCTCCGTCCGAAATAAGTGATGAAACGTGGAACGCGAAAAAATCATCTTCTTCAGAAACTTCTTTCTGCGGGCCGTTGTCGTTGGAATTCTCTTCGCGTTGTTCTACTGGATTGTCACTCTGATTTTGTGGCATGCCTATGTTCCATGGCTGATCGAACGATTTAAACTTGATGAAAAAGAACTGGGTGCGCTTACGCTGAACTTTTTCGCGAACGTACGGATCGTAATTGTCTTTTTCTTTTTTGTCCCGGCATTGGCTTTGCACTGGAGCGCAAAGAAAGCCTGACCCGTTTCAACTGCAGACATGGCCAGCACGCCTGAGCCTAACTAGCGGTAGCTTCTACATTTCGTCGAACGTGCTCGCCGAAACCGCAGGTATTCCTGCCCGCAGGCGCTTGAAATTGCTGTTGCGGATTTCGGATGCGTGAGAAAGGTCGCTCTTGTGAAAGTTTGGAAATGGGAACCGGAAAATCTTCCGTCGGTTAAACACTCGGCCCGTACAGCCATCGCAGTGATGGTGTCATTCATGGTTGCGCAGCTTTTCCGATTACCGGAAGCCTATTGGGCAGTAATCGCAACCCTCGTAGTGATGCAGTCAACGCTCGGCGCGACATTGATAATTTCAATCGAACGCATCGCGGCGACTGCGTTGGGCGCGCTCGTCGGCGCGCTCCTGGCGGCCTATTTTACAGGCAATGTGTTCGCGTTTGCCGCAGCAGTGTTTGTGATCGGAATTGTTTGTATAGCGCTTCGGATGGAGAGAACTGCCTACCGCTATGCAGGTATCACGCTCGCCATCATTGTCCTCATCCCGCGTTCTAACCCCGCGTGGATCGTCGCCCTTCACCGTTTCTTCGAAGTCTCAGTTGGAATAGTCGTCGCCCTGGCGCTGGCGGCTGCGTGGCCGGAGCTTCAACTCGAGTCTGCGAAACGGAGCGGCGAGTAAGGTGTAACGGCGGGCGTGTCGCCCAGAATCCCACGACTTTGCAGCCGACATCCGCCTCAGGGGCGCACCACTACAGAAGGTTCGTTAGCCGGCGCGAGCAACGCGCGGATCGTCAGGCCCCGTTGAAGCGAATTCGGGAAATTCTCGTGGATGCAAGATTCCAGCGAGAATCTCGAGGCTATCGACAATACGCGGTCCCGGACGCGCGAAATATGCACTCGCGTCCACGAGATAAATCTCGCCGTCATGCGCAGCGGGAATTGAATCAAAACCAGGAAAGCTTCGGAGCAACTCGTAGTCGCACCGCGCACGATTGATATCGTAGCCGCAGAGAGCGAGCACCATAATTTCGGGACGCGCGTCAATTACTTCCCGCCAATCGACTTGCGCCGAGGGCTGATGGTTGCGGCCTAACGAATCACGGCCGCCGGCAATTTCCATGAGCTCTGGGCCCCAGTGACCCGAGCAAAACGGCGGATCCACCCATTCCATCAGGAAACAGCGTGGTCGATACGAAATGCGATCCGCGCGGCGCCGCACCACTTCGACGCGTTCCGATAACCTGGCGATGATTTTATGCGCGCGTCCCGGCACACCGCATGTTTGGGCGACGCGCCGAATATCATCGAAAATGTCCGCGAGACTTGTTGGCTCAAGATTCACTAACTGTGGTGGGCCTGGCAGAGTTTCGGCCAGCCGGGCGA
>JBKPLX010000078.1:0-36241 GCA_046731855.1 Verrucomicrobiota bacterium
AAATTCCTGACCGACCTCTGGGTCGCGCTCGCTGTAAACTTCGTAACCGGAAAAAGCCCGGACGTGTGGCCGCATCGCGCTCCGGTCGAGCTTATACTGCTGGTCCTCGATCTCGATGTCCTTTTGCCGGGCTTTGATGACCGGGCGATTTGCGTCCGCGCGCGCGAGGCAAGCGTTCAAATCGGGATGATTCGGTTGATATTGTAATTCTCCCGATATCTCAAATGGGGCTGTCCCGCCTCTGGGCGGGACCTCCGTGCCGAAAAGGTCGCCAAGTCGGAGATAGGAATTTTTCAATTGCGTTTGCGCGTTAAAAAGTTCTGGCTGCTCGTTGGCCAGAGCTACTTCAGCGCGCTGTACGTTCAAATTGCCAACAATGCCGGCACTGAAGCTTTGCTGCTGGCTCTTGAGTTCCTCCTCCAGGACTCTCACGGAATTTTGCCGCACACCCACCTTCGCCCTATTCAAGAGGAGTTCGTTGAACGCGATCCGCACATCCATTACCACTCGACTGGCGGTCTCCTGCAACTCATAGTTCTGCTTCTCAATATTTAACCGTGCGATAGCCACCTGGCTGGGCACTGCTCCGCCAGTGTACAGGTTCTGTTCGAGCTTCAGTATCGCATTGTAATCTTCATCGCGGAGGCGAGTTTCCGTCTGTTGCTGTCGTTTATCGACCAGCCCTGACGAGCTTAGCCACGGAAGATATCCCGAACGCGCCTCCACCCAGCCACCGTGCGCGCCTTGTACTTTCTTGCGCGCAATTTCGATTTCGGGATTGTGCGCCTGAGCGACCGCGACCGCTTGTTCGATCGTGTAAATGGGAACCCCGAATGCTTGCGACGAGACGGCCAAACCAGCGATCACTACGCCGATTGCCGCAAACTTCGAACACATTTCGTATATCTCCTTGCGAGGGCCTTCCTTGCACCAGGAATGCCCGTGACTCTTGCCCTTATATCAGTTCTTGCAAGCGGGCGCGACTTCGGACACATTCGGCGCTTACAATATTTGGAGCCGCTACAGGCAGGCACAACTATCGTGACTGAAGCGGCCTAACTTGTGTCTTGCTCCGAATAATCTAATTCAGGTAGTTTTTCAGCTTTAACAATCTAGAAATGAGAAAAATAAGAATCGCCATTGTCGGCATTGGAAACTGCGCCAGCTCTCTCGTCCAGGGAATCAATTTTTATGACGGCTCCTCCGTCAACAGCGACGGCATCGGATTGATGCACCGCCAAATCGGTTCATACCGGCCGGGCGACATCGAGATAGTTGCCGCGTTTGATATCGACCGGCGCAAGGTAGGCCTGGACGTCAGCAAAGCCATTTTCTCCCCTCCCAATTGCACGAAGGTCTTCTGTGAAAAGATCAAGCTCACCGGTGCCATCGTGAAAATGGGGTGCGTTTTTGATGGGTACCCCGAGCACATGCGCGATCAGGATCCCCTCCGCACATTCCTCCCCCTGGAAAAAGAATCTACTCGCGAACAGATCATCGCTGAACTCAAGGACTCTTCCGCGGAATTGATGGTCAATTATCTGCCGGTGGGCTCCGAAGAGGCCACCCGTTTTTACGCCAGCTGCGCGCTGGAGGCCGGGCTCGGGTTCGTCAATAACATCCCTGTTTTCATCGCCAGCGATTCAAAGTGGGCAAAGCGATTTGCCGATAAGAATCTGCCGATCATAGGGGATGACATCAAAGCGCAGATGGGCGCTACGATCGTGCATCGGGCGCTGGTTGATCTTTTTCACAAGCGCGGCGTGAAGCTTGTCCGCACCTACCAGCTGAACACTGGCGGTAACACCGATTTCTTAAACATGCTCAATCGCACCCGGTTGGCGTCGAAAAAGACCTCGAAAACCGAGGCGGTGCAATCTGTGATCGGCGAACGTCTGTCAGACGAAAATATTCACATCGGCCCGAGCGATTACGTGCCCTGGCAACTCGACAACAAGATTGCCTTTATCCGAGTGGAAGGCCGGCTCTTCGGCGATGTGCCGATGGAAATCGATGTGAAACTTTCCGTCGAAGATTCCCCAAACTCAGCCGGTGTCGCAATCGATGCCATCCGTTGTTGCAAGCTTGCGCTGGATCGGGGCATCGGCGGCGTGTTGCATTCCCCGTCTGCTTATTTCTCGAAGCATCCGCCGGTTCAAATGACCGATGACGAAGCGTATCGCTGTGTCGAGCAATTCATCCGGGGAGAGCGCGAGAGCTGATTGTCGCGACGAGGCCGTCCGGCGGTAAATCGCACAATCGCTCCCATTCTCGCGTGAGCTCATCACGCTGGTAAACGATAAACTGCCCAGTTGCGGTCGAATAGATTGCGACGCTGACGAGTGCGCTCGTGAGGCTGGAGATCGCCTGCCAGTATGCAGCCAGCTGCGCCCGGTAAAGTTCCTTGAGGGTGTCGATCTTGTCTGCCGTGATCCGGTTCGTTTTCCAATCGAGAATAAAAATTTCGTTCGTTTTCTGACTGAACAACGCAAGGTCGACAATTCCTTCGAGGCATTTTCCGGTATTCCGATTCGGAACGTTGATCGTCCAGAAGAAAGGCATTTCGGTCCGAACCAAACTGGCGGCACGCAAATTGCAGGCCAGTCCCTCAGACGATTCGATCTGTTTTTGCAAGAGGTGCCACTCCCGCTTCGACCGCGCGACATCTGGCGATGCGGCGACGGCACGATCGAAGGTCCGTTGCCACTCCCCCGGCTCCGAGCGCCAACTGATCTGCTCCGCAAAATCGTGCCACCATACTCCGTACCGCGTCGCCGGATTATCGATCCGCGGCGGTCGTAGCTCTGGCTCGATCTCGATCCATTCCTCGGTGCTCGGCGTTTCGCCTGTTTCTTCTTTCGGAGCGAACTGGCTGGGGGTGATTGTCTCGATAATAGAACCCGCTCGTTGCCGCGCGATGTCAATCCACCCGGTCTCTAATGGTAGCGCGCTTAAGGTATCATCATCAGATTCCGGTTCGCGCTCGCGCTGGCGCGCAGCAGTCTCCTCGCAAGATGTTGGTTCCTCTGGAACTGCGGCAATAATTTCCGCGTTCGGCTCGTTCGCGTCGCCCTGGAGCCATTTTAACTGCGTGTCGCCGTACACGCCGCGTTTGCCGCGAAAAAAATCGACGTCCACAGCGAAGACAAGCGTGTGACGTGCCCGAGTGAGGGCAACGTAAAGCAACCGCTCCATTTCCTGGCGCTGAATTCGTTTCAACTCCTCTTCCAGATTAGCGCGATCACTCCGATCGAAGGCAATGAACGGCGGTTCGCCGGGCAACACCATCGGATAACGAATGTTTCCCCCGAGGCGCGCTTCGCGCGCGAGAAATGGAATGATCACAGCGTCCCACTCTGATCCCTTTGCCTTGTGCGCGGTGATCAGTTGAACCGCGTCATTCTCGGCCGGTTCGGTCTCGCGAACCTTGTCAAAGTTGCGTCGAAGCGCGAGCGCAAAATCAACCAGCGATTCTTGCCGCGATTCTGCCGCCGCGGCGGCGCTGAGCAATTTATCGAGTTCGTTGAGCGAATCGTCAAATTCTTCGCGGGGCAATGTGCGCAGCCGCTCGCGCAATTGCGTCATTCGTACAATCTCGCGCACGGCGCTGAAAAGCGGCTGATGGGCCAGCGTTCTGCGAAGCCGAGTAAGCAGATTCAATGCGTCAACGACTACGCCGCGACCGGCAGTCTTGCGTTCGATCTGAAATTTATATCCGTCGCCCCGAGCAAATCGCGCCAGTTCGTCGTCCGAGATTCCGAATACCTCGCGCAGAACCCCGACGACTTCGTAGCCCGCGTTTGGATCGACCATGATGGCCAGCAGCGCGGTCAGCCAGGCATAGGCTGGATGTTCGGCTTGTCGATCGCTTTCCGATTGGACCTCGACGGGAATTTGTTGCTCGAGCAGCGCACTACGCAGGGCGCGCAGCCAGGCCTTGCGCGGACAGAGGATCGCGACTTCGCGCCAGCATCTTGCGCGCAATTTCCGCGGACCCCTCTCGTGTAGCCACTGCGCCAGTCGCTCAGCTTCAATCCGCGCGCGTTGGCTTTCAGGCAATGAAACGTCGACGTCGGCACCGAGCTCGAAGCGGATCACTTGCCCTGGTAGAATTTCGGGACGCGGATTCATGGCAACGAATTCAACCTGTCCCTCGGTGTTGTTGAGAATTTTCCCGAATGTGTTGTTAACGAAATCAAGCTGCGCTCGGTCGAGTCGAAACGTGACCGAAAACTTCAGCTCTTCGACCGCACCGGTTTCAACAAGCGCGCGATGAAGGCGTCGGTAATGCGCGAGATCCGCCGGATCCCGGTAGATCGATTGTTGGAAATCGCCGACCATACAGAAATGGCCGGATCGCGGCGACGATTGTCGATTTTGCAACCACTCACCGCGGGCTTCGAGCGGACGCGTGGCCTCGACGAGCACAAGGAACTGCTGCGGGTCGGTGTCCTGCGCTTCGTCGAGGAGGACACGATAATTCTTTTCGCGAATTCGTTGCGTGAGGTTCGGCCGTTGCAACAACTCCACTGCCAGCGCGACTTGATCGGCGTAGGTGATCGCGCCGCGAGCGAGACGGAACTGGCGGTAATCCCACTGCACTTCTGCGGCAACGCACGACGCACATGCGCTGGCCCATTCTCGCAACGGCCGAAACGCTTCTCGCCAGCGCGCGGTAAATTCTCTCGCAGTCGTTGCGCACGATGGCCAGGGCGCGAACTCATCAGTTTTTCGCCAGCGGTCTAGCCATTCCCGTAATTGCGCTTTTGCTTTTGGAATATTTTTCGCCTGCGCGCTTTCAAAGGCAGCTTCGACTTTACTGAAATCGCATTCTGGACAGCGTCCCAGAGATGCGGGCGCGGTGAAATCGTGATCCTGCCTGCGCGCCAGGTCCATTAGCTGCCGTGCCTGCATCAATCGCAAGAGAAGACGCCGATTCTCGGGGCCTAACGAGCGCCCGATCTCCGTCTGTCGTTGGACAAACTCGTTCCACAAATCGTCATCGTCGGTGATCGTTTCGAGCTGCGCTGGCAGCCCGAGATGGTGTCCATGCGTTGCAAGGAGCCTCATGCAAAACGCGTGGATCGTTCCAAAAAACGCGCGACCAAACGCTTCCACTGTTTCGAGCGGCAGGCCGGCTTCGAGAATCCGCTGCCGTGTGCGTTGCTGCATTTCATCAGCGGCGCGGTTCGTGTAGGTAACAACCACAAGTTGCGGCAGCCATTCAAGCGCACGTTGTCGATTTTTCGCAATCTCTACGATGCGATTGGTGATGGAGCGCGTTTTTCCGGAGCCGGCGGAAGCAATCACTGAGAAATTGCCATTTAATTCGTGCGCAAATCGATTCCGCGCGGTTTCATCGGCAATGGACGTCACTTCGCTTCCTCCTCGTCCTCAACGGAAAAAGCCCGATGCGTCAGCGCCCACTTCTCGTCGAGCAGATCAGAGTCAATTGGCAGCGTCGCGAGCGGATATTTTCGGACGTATCCGAAATCAGCGTGAACTGGACCGAGCATGCCGAAGACGCCAGTCTGCTGCATCCGGTGCAGCTCCAGCCAAAAATCTTTTTGGGCGAGCACATCAGCCAAATGAAACTGCGGCTCGAACTCTTCCGTGGGCGAAAGCAATGTTAACCGTACCTCTTCGCCGCCCAAGGCGTGAACCGCGAGCGCGTACAGCGCGAGCTGAACACCCCGACCTTCAATTAATTGCCTGCGGAATTTTCGTTCGGGCGTGTCCTTGCGGCGCAGCTCTTTCAAACGAAAACCACGTTGCCGGCCGGTCTTGTAATCGACAACCCAGAGATCGCTAAAACCAATTTTCGCCTGCTTAGATTTGCGCCGCGCAAGAATCAAATCAATCCGACCGCGAACGCGCAGTGTCTCGCTTTCGCGTACGATAATCAAGCTGGGTTCATCGAGCGGCCATTCGACTCCCATTTCCGACCAATCCCGTAGATCGGATATCTTCGCCGCAAGGCAATCCGCAATGTAAAGCGCGTTGCTCCAACCGGAGCGCCACCAATCAGGCAGAGCTTTGCTGCGGTCGGCGCAAAGTTTGGTGACCCGTTCCCGAAATCTTCGCGCCTGAGTCTCGACGCGTTGGCGGATCTCGTCTGCCCGATTGACGTCGACAAATTTTCGTTCGTCGCCGTCGGGAACGCTATCGGCGAGCCAGCGATGGACCCATTGTCCAGTCGCAACAGCCCACGCGTCACCGTTGTCATCGTCAGGTTCAACGCCGAGAAAAATCTCCATCCAGACGATCCCCGGCCAGCGCAATGCTTGTTCCCATTGCGTAACGCGCAGGCTAATCTGACGCTCAGTCGGATTTCGAAAGGCGAATTCATATTCACTGGCAGCTCGCAGTTGCCGGCGTTGATCGAAGGCGTATCGCGTCCGGCCGACGCTGATCGAATCAACCTTCTGAGCGTCGACTGGCGACCAATCCTTCAACCAGCCGCGCGTTTGCTGTTCGAGCATTTGCAACGTTCGCTGTGAAACGCCGTGTCCACGCGCTCTGAAGTAAAGCCAGGAAAAAAATTCGCTCGGGTTGGCAATTCTGCTCGGAGTGGTTTCGGAATAAAGATTTGCGGTGGCGCCGATCGCGTTGCTAACGGATTCCACCAGGTTCAGGAACTGTCGGTGACGAAGCTGCCGTTGCTCATTGGGTCCAAGAAGGAGGGTTTTGCCTTCGCACACGCTCCAATGGCCTTCACCGTGCCGCCCGCGCTTCGAAGCGCGCCGGTTCAATGTTCTGTTCTGGCGATTTAGCTCAACGACCCGCTCATCGCGAACAAACGTAAGCTCCCCGTCTAATGCCGCCCAGGCCTCATCGTTTAATCCCGCAAAAATCAGATGCGACCATGGCTGTCCCTGCGCGTCCGCGTAGCTGAGCAGGTGCACCCGGGCATAGGGATGCGCTCCGAAATCATCGCGCTCGAATGACGGCGCGTCCAAAAGGTCGCGCAGCCACCGCAGATAGGAGTTTCTCGAAACTTTGCTTGGTAACCGTTCACTCCAGTTGCGACTGAGTCGCTCGACTTCGTGCCAACGTTCTTTCCAACCGAGCTGCAAAAAGATTTTCCGAGTCTGCGAAAGAAATTCGACGAAGACCGCAGTTTCCGGCAGGAACTCGATTTTCTTCAAGCCCCGCGCGACCGCGACGCCATGTCGCAACTCGAGGCTGCTCGCACAGTAATCGCCCAGCAACTCGATATCATCGATGAGAATCGCGTCATAAGCGCGCCTCAAGGTTTCTTCGATCTGCGAAAGCGATGTTTTTTCGAAAATCTCGGCGCTTGTCGCGCGCAGAAATCGAAACAACAGTTTTAGGCGCGGCGCTTCTTGCAATTCCCCCCACGCGCGCCAGGCATGGTCGTCGAACACGCTCGGCGCAAGATGCGCGATGCCGTCGTTATGTGCGATTTGGGCCGATTGCAGAAACGTCGCCACCAATCGCGTAAGCGCACTCGGCCTCAAAAACAAAATACCGAGGCGTTCGCACTGCGGGTCGGCGAGGAATTTTGCAGCGAGCGCAACAATCGCTCTTGCTTGCTGCGTTGTATCGCGGCCAACCACGAAATGGATATTCGATGGCGGGATAGGGAGCGATTCCGCGAAGGACGACGCTGATTTTTCGCAAGGTGGAACGATTTCGACTGCACCGAAAGTTTCTTCCCATGTTCCGACCCAGGTCTCATCGAGATCTCGAGCTTCATCGCGCGGATCGTTCAATACAATCGTGGAATCAGTTGACGAAAGGGTCGCCGCTCGAAGGAGCGGCCAGAGCGGCCAATGTGCCGCGTCGAATCCGAACAGTAACAGGCTGCTAAAGAGAGGTGGCGATTGCGGAGCGGATCGGGCTGCGTCGCGATCGGCGTCGTAGACAAAAGTGAATCCGGACGCGCGTACTTGTTTCTCGAATTGCGTAGCGATTGCACGCAATGGCGGCTCGTCAATTTCCTCAAAACTCCAGCCCGCGGCGCGGATTTGATCGAGTGCGCGCAAAAAATGATCCGGATCGCGTGCGATCGATTTTGCGATAAGCGCAGCTTCGTTATTGCCGTTCCCGCTCGCAAGCTCTTCGGCCGTGATCGCAAGAAAAAGTCGAAGATGTTCCCGCAAGGGAACGTAAAGGTCGCGGCCGCGAAGCAAAAGTTCCCGCAGTTGCGAAGGGGAAAGAAATTTCACCCCGAGCAGCGATTTGCCCTCAGCAAGTAGTCGACTGCGAAAGAAATAGGCTTGGCTGCGTGACGCAGTTACGACCCCGATCGGTCGTTCCTCTCGCAAACCGCTAGTGGCGATCTTCTCGAACCAGGGCCGAATGACATTCTCCCATGCCGCTTCTGGCGAAGGGGAGAGGAGGAGGGAAATTCGCTCGGTAGAACCTCCTTGGTTGGGTTTCTGGGGCATACATCCCATTTGTCCCATACCGCGGATCTATCGCAAGCTGCGCTTGTCGCCCGCGCGGCGGGTGAAACTTTCGCGATCGAGTCGTTCGAGAAATGGCACCATGATTCGCCTGGAACTCCCCAGGGCCTGCCGCAATTCGCTCACCGTTGCCGGTCCGTTTTTGGAAATGAAATCAGTGACTACACTTTTCATGCGCTCAAAGTTCTCGCGCAACAGCACCACGTCCGAGGAGATTTCAATCACTTTTCCGCTCTCTATCAAAAATTTGAGAGCTCGTTGCTCGTCCATGTCCCGCTCAAGTTCTTTGCGCGGCGGCGGATCGAACGGTTTCTTGGATAAGTTTTCATGAATTTTCGCTGCGAGAGGCTCCAGCTTCGCCGGCAAAGCTGGCCGATGTGAGCGTCGCGTAATGGCTGATTCTTTCCGAATGAAATCAGACGAACAGAGGTCCGCCATCAGCGCCTCGAAAACATCGGTCGATTTGTCGCGCAGCGCGGCGCGCAGATCGCTCAAGTTGTAACCGACGCGTTCGGGATTCTTGCTCAGTGCGTTGTCGATCAAACGAATGGCGCGGTCTCGCAAAGCCCGCCATTTGCTCGGGCTAGCCGCGATTTTTTCATGTATCACAATCTCTTCATGGCGCTGGAGGTCCAGTAGGGCGTCAGCGATCTCGCTGTTGCTGAAGTGAGTTTTACCAAGGAGACCCGGAATCAGCACAAATCCGCGCAGTCCAACTTCAGAGCGCACCCAAAGATGGACGTCATCCGAAGCCGTGGCGCGACCCATCAGCAATTTGCGTTTCATTTCATCGCGAAATTCCGCGTCATTTGGATCAAGGACGATTCCGCCAGCAAGAGTGTGTTGTTCAGACGGATCGCGAATAACAAAACGATCGCCGGCAAATGCAAAGATTGGCGATACGAGTCTCAGTTGCGCGATCTCGTTTACGCCTGGTTCAAGAAGTCGATTTTTTGGGAGCGTGATCTTCGCCGCGATGCGCGATGTTCCATGATGAAGATATACCGACGAACCGCTTTTCAGCGGCCTCACGCCGGGATTTTCGCGAGAAAGTCGCGGTGATTTTTCGAGGAGAGCAATGAGCGTGGAATTTGCAGGCGCGAAATCCGTAATCGTGACAACGTTTCCCCGGTCGATCTGTTCGACGCTGATGTCAGGCAGATTAATCGCCGTCCGCATTCCTGGTTCGGCGACATCCAAATCGCGCCCGTGACTTTGAATTGAGCGAATGCGCCGCTCGAGATGGCCGGGCTGGACAACAATTTTCTGCTCACGGCGCAATTGTCCGCCCGTCAATGTTCCCGTAACAACGGTGCCGATTCCGCGCAGGGTAAACACGCGATCGATAAATAAGCGCGGCTTTCCGTAATCGCGCGGTGGGGGCATGGTGGCGAACTCACTGGCGAGCGCGCTTTTCAGGGTTTCAATACTATCACCGTTGCGAACCGACGTCGCTATGATTTGCGCATTTGCAAAGGGACTGTGGCGCAAACGATCACGAATTTGCTGGGTGGCAGGCTCGATCCCTCCCAGATCGCTTTTTGTGAGAGCGACCACAGCCCGTTCGACTCCGACGTAGGTCAGAATTTGCAGATGCTCTTCAGTTTGCGGCATCCAGCCGTCATCAGCGGCAACAACCAAAAGCGCGAGATCGATCGAGCCGACACCTGCAATCATGTTTCGAACAAAATCTTCGTGACCAGGCACATCGACGATTCCGATTTGGAACGATTGCCTGTCAGCCCCGGCAAGGCTCAACTCTGCGAAACCGAGATCGATTGTGATTTGTCTTTGCTTTTCCTCGGGCAACCGATCAGGGTCAGTGCCCGTGAGCGCTTTTACCAGGGCACTTTTACCGTGATCAACATGCCCGGCAGTCGCGAGGATGAAGTGCTTCATTGTCATCTGGCCCCCAAAGTCAAAGACGCGGTGTCATCTTGAACGAAGTGAAGGACCTCACGCAGGCTGATTGATCACCACACACGTTAAAGAGTATTCCCAACCTTCGACGGTGAGATCCCTCGCTCCGCTCGTGATGACGACACTCTCGAATGTACTTAAACACGTTCGAAACATGCTGCGCGAATTGCTTCGATCACCGCTTTATCCTGTTGCGGGAAAATCGTGCGGAGGTCGATCTTCAAGCGGTTGTTCGCAATATAACCAATGAGCGGAGGCGCTGACTTGCGCAAACGAGCGGCGAATTCTACGGGCGAACAATTTTTCGGTACCATTTCGATCGTAATGGACGACGTCGTCGATGTGGGCAATGTGCCGCCTCCTACCCTCGCTGCGCCGCGTCCAATTGCGATTTGCAGCGGCAGATCAGTCAGGTCGCTGCTAATCGCCGTAGCTCGATCGCGCAGTTCGTCCTCGGTGACTTGCAATATCGCAATTGCCGGTATCTCCGTTGCTGCTTGATTGAGATGAAGATCGATCGTTACCTGCAGCGCGGCGAAACAAAGCTTGTCACAACGCAAAGCTCGAAATAGAGGCTCGCATTTCAAGGCGGCCACGAATCGTTTTTTCCCGACGATGATTCCCGCCTGGGGTCCGCCAAAGAGTTTGTCGCCGCTGAAGCACACCAGATCCGGACCGGTTTTCAGCGCTTCCGAGGGGGTCGGTTCGTGCTCGGCGACCCCAAATTGCTCAGTCGGCACAACTGCGCCGCTGCCCAAATCCTCCACGAAAGGAATCCGCTTTTTTCGCGCCAGCGCCGCAATGGATGCGGCGGACGGCGACTCGACAAAACCGCTCATAAAAAAATTGCTGCGATGAACTTTCAGAATCATTGCGCTTCTGGGACCAATCGCGCGTCTGTAATCATCGAGTGTCGTTTTGTTAGTAGCGCCCACCTCGCGCACGATCGCTCCTGTGCTCTCGATTATCTCGCCAATTCGAAAACCGCCCCCGATTTGCACCATCTCGCCGCGCGAAATGATGATTTCGTTCTTAGACGGTGCGCCTCCGTCGCGGCGGGCAGGCTGTATTCGCGCCCTTCTATTTCTTGCTGCAAAATGGTGAACGATTAGAACGAGAGCTGCGGCGCAATTGTTGATTACCGTAGCGGCTTCAGCTCCGCAAAGCAGCGCGAGCGCATCCTCGATATATGCGCCGCGGTGGCCACGTTCACCTGTTGCAACGTCGTATTCCAGATTGGAATAACCTGAGCCGATTTCGGAAAGACCGCGGATCGCTTCGGGGGCAATCGGCGCGCGCCCCAAATTCGTATGAATTACAACCCCAGTTCCGTTGATAACCTGTTGCAGCCGGCTGCCGCGAAGTAGCTCGAGCGATCGATGGAGCTGTTCAACTGTCCATCCAAATTCTGGGGTCTCTCCGTTTTTCCGTATCTTCGACAGTTCCCGTCGGACCAGATCGACAACCAGTGGACGCGGCAGCTTGCTGGCCGTGGCGAGGTCGTGTTCGCTCAGCGCATCAAGAACCTTATTAACGGCAGGAATTTCCCGGCGCGAACGCGGTTTCACCCTTTCACGCATATCAATGGACCACGAGGTCGATGGGCAATAATTCTTCCGATGACAGCAGCGCAAGGCGTTCGCCTTTGCCGCAAAATTCCAAGCACTTTCTCGAGCTTTGCCTCGGGGACGCACAGCAGTAATCCACCGCTGGTTTGCGCGTCGGTTAGGAGAGTTCGTCGCGAATCATGCGTGCTTCCCCAATCGACGGCTACGGTCGTGGCGACGAGATTTTCGCGACTGCCCCCGGGAATACAGCCTTGTTCGATTAAATCGGGGATCTCCTCGTGGATCGTCGGCACTGCACTCGAATCGACTTCAGCAGAAACGCCACTGGCGCGACACAGCGAAACCAAATGGCCCATCAATCCGTAGCCAGTTATGTCTGTCGCTGCGCGCACCAGGTGAAGTTCAGCCAGTTCGGCGCCTACAGTGTTTATTTTCGACATCAGGGCGATAACCCTTTTCTGCAGTGCGCGCGATGCAACGCCGCGCTTGATCGCAGTGGTGGCGATGCCTGTGCCCAGCGGCTTGGTCAACACAAGCAGATCGCGAGGGCGGGCATTTGCGTTTGTTGTCAGACGGCGAACATCGATCATTCCGGTGACAGCCAGTCCGTAAATTGGCTCGGGGTTGCGAATGGAATGACCCCCGATGATGGCGCAACCCACCTCGGCGGCTTTGGCAAGACCGCCGCGCAAAATCGCAGCAATCACTTTTGGCCGAACTAATTCTGCCGGGAAACCAACAATATTCAGCGCGGTCAAGGGACGTCCGCCCATCGCGAAGATATCCGAGAGCGAATTGGCGGCCGCGATTTGTCCGTAGGAGAAAGGGTCGTCCACAATGGGTGTAAAAAAATCTACGGTTTGCACGAGGGCGCGATGGCGATCCAGGCGATAAACACCGGCATCGTCGAACGTGGTCGAGTTCACGATAACTTTTCGGTCCAGGGAAAGCGGAAGCTGCGGCAAAACTTGTCGCAGGGCCTGTTGGCTCAATTTGGAAGCTCACCCGGCGCAGGATGAAAGTGAAGTAAGTTTGCGGACTTGCTCACGCGGCATCGATGACCACCTCCTTTGTGAAAACGCTGCAGCCAGGGCGCTGTGTCGCCGTGCATCGCCGAGTTCTGTGTGCGGCTCGATACACCGACGCGGCTACAGAAATTTGGCGGAGAGGATAGGAATCGAACCTATCCCGGTCCCGGGTATGCGGAACCGACAACGGTTTTGAAGACCGCGAGGACCACCAGGCACCCTTCACTCTCCGAGGCAAAAACGCCCAACGTTCAAGGGCCAACATCCAACGTCCAACGGTCTGAATTGAGTATTGAGCGTTGAGCGTTGAGCGTTGGGTGTTGAAAAATCCTAATGGCCAAGGCGCAACGGCCTGTATCGGAATACTGGCCGCGTCATTTTGCTTTCTTGACTGCCGTGACAATGGCGTCGAAGTCCGGCCAATCGCCGGTGTCGAGCTTGGAATGGAGTAATTTGCCATTAACGCGAATCTCGAAAGCGCCGCCGCCCGAGGGAATCAACGTCAGCGACTTGATGCGCTCGCCGAGCTCAAGGATCTTGGTCGCCAAACTGACGGCCTTCGGCGTGTAGTTTCAAACGACGCAGTATTCGATCGACACTTCGGTTTTCACCGACAATCTCCTTTCCGAAATGAAACTATCGGCGCGATGAAATGCGGTCAAGAAATGTCCCAGGAAGTAGTAACGCTTGTCCCACACGTCCGGGCCAATCACCACATCATTGACACACGCCGCTCGATTATTGAAGTGTAGCCGCAGCCCGCTCCACCGGGCTGCGGCTTCTCCAGCAACTCCGAACGCTTCGGAGCTGTCAGCCCTGAAGGTGTTTTTGCAAGGGTTGCGCCAAAACGTTTTTACAGTGATCGCCAGTTAGAAGGCGAAGTTGAGACCACTACGGATCATTCCGAAATTATTTTTCGGTCCATCGATCACGCCAAAGCTCAAGTCGTTAGTCCAACCGACATGCCGCGCGAATCGGATTTCGAGACCGGCTCCGAATTGGCCGAGCACCTTGGTTTCGCTGCCGAAGTGATCCGTCTGCGCGTGGACGGCGAACGCATCTGGGGGCCCCTGAGTGTGAAGGATATCCCTTTCGCCACCGCCGAAGATCGCACCCACGCCAGCCCAAGCATAAGGTGAAAAACGTGTGCAGAAAATCGGATAGCGTAACGTGAGCGTTCCTAGAACAGCGCCTACGGTGTGATCGTGATTGATTTTGTTAGTAGTAAAAACCGGAATCGTCGGATCCTCGAAGATATCAAAACCATTTTTGCTGGCATCCAGAGCGAATCCTTCAATGCCTACGCCAAAGTAGCGATGGAAAAAGTATTTGATATCGCCACCGCCGCCCCAGGCGTGATCGCCTCCAATATAATGGTCGTAAGTGCCCAGCACGGGGTTGCCTTCACTGGTACTTTGGACGACGTCGACCAGCCAAAGATTGGGATTGTACTCAGTGTTTGTGAAAGCATACGTGCCGAATAGATTCACATTCCATTCATTGTCGCCATACCATTCGGGACATGGCGGCGGCGCGACCTGCTTCATTTCCTTAGTTGCATCTTTATCCGCGCGGGAAACCTTGCTGAGGTAACGGAACCGCGAGGACACGGGCGCTTCGGCTTCAGCCTCGCCTCGTTTGCCGCCGAACAACCAGGAAAAGGCCACAAAGACATCAGCCACTGGTGAGTCGTCCGTGCAGCCGAACAACGGCGAAATATCAATGCGCGTACCTGGTGTTGGTTTCCACGCGACGCTTGGACCGATGACGAAAATGTTTTCGGGATCGCCGCGTGTGTCTTTGACGGTGAGATTTTTATATTGCATTTCCAAACCAATTTTCAGGCGCTCGTTAGGGAGGAGGACCGGCACCATGGCGCTCTGGGAGAAGCCCCATTCGCGGCCGCGGTCTCCGGTATTCTCTTTTTCGAAGAACCAGTTCATGGCCCACTCGACGTGCTCGCCGAAATCCTGGGCAAGGAGCAAACGAAATTCGTAAGCATCGGGAACTTTAGGCGGCCCGCCCTCTTCTTCTTCCTCTTCTTCTCCTCCTTCTCCGGCGGGAGGTGGGACTTCTTCGTGTCGAATAGTGCCAACACCGAATTTGTATTCAGCGAAGAGTGTTGGATTGAGCGGAATCTTGTTCCAATCAGCCAGAGCCCATCGTGCTTCCAGACTCACTGACCGCGCGCCGCCGCCACCATTGAACCGTTCGGCCTGTGCTTCTGCGGCAACGCCAAAACGGTACGGCAACCCCATTTCGATCTCTTGGGTGAAAAGATAATCTGGTGGTCCGTGGCGGAATCCCTGGCCCTCAAAAAGCTCGCCGAAGAAAAATGCCCATGGCGGCAATACGTAGGCTTGCGTTGTGTTGGAAAAACGGCTCCGCGAAAACGCGGGTGGCGCGCCGTAAGCACTGGGCACTTCTTCCCCTGTGACGACAATTGGCTCCTCTCTTAGCGTTACTTCCTGCGCGAAGACCGAATGACTAACGGCAGGAAATATTAAACACCCGCATGCGATCAGCGGCACGACCCACCGCTGCGCAAATCCACGAAAAAGGGACATTTTTCTCATAAGTGCCGCGCATAATTACAAAACCGTAATAATTGGCAAGATATTTTTTTGCGGAAATCCTATGAATGCGTGCTTATGCCATTCCGGGCGTATTCAGGGCCTCGCAGTCGCCATGTGTTCGAAGGGCTACTCAAAAATGCAGAGGCGGTCGCGCTTCTCTTGTCGATTTCGCTTTGATGCTCGGTTCCCTGCACCGTGTCTGTGAGTCTGATAAAAGGGCAGCCGCAGTCCGCTCCACCGGACTGCGGCTTCTCCACTTCAGCAACCCCGAAGGCTTTCGGGGTTATCAGCCCTGCAGGTATCTGCGTTATCATTACAGAATTGTAATGACTGGCAAGATATTTTTTGCGCGAATTTTGTTACGCCAGCTTGGACGACATCAGCTTTATTATTACAACATTGTAACGGGTGATAGCCTTTAAACCCGACGAGAGGGTCACCCAAAGCTGTAACTGATGGACCAGAAGGATCAAAATCCCTGCATGGACCGCGAATGATTGGCAGAATGTATTTGCAATGATTACGCCCCGATTTGCCTCTGCCGTCACGACCTGTGGCTTTGCTTTGCTGGCCATCGCTTTGGTCGCCGCCACGGTCTATGTGGCTACTCCCGACTACGCCGGCATTCGCGCGGGGCGGGTCGATGCTGGCTACCTTGAATCAAATGATTGCCGGAAATGCCACGAAGGAAATTACGCGACGTGGCATGCCACTTTTCACCGCACCATGACTCAGGAAGCAAATCCCCAAAGTGTCCTCGGCGATTTCGAGCGCGACAACACAATCACATATCAGGGCGTTCGCGCCGAAATGGTTCGCGAGAATGGGCGTTACTGGATGAAATTGACCGGCGTAGATGGCAAAAAACAACAACTCGAAATCGGGCGCACCGTTGGTTCCCGGCGAATTCAACAGTATCTGACCAAAAACGGCGACCAATGGATCCGCCTTCCGATCGCGTACGATCTTGTTCAGCGCCGCTGGATGCATCTGAACGGGTCGTTCTTTTACCCCGACGGAAGCGATTACAAGCAGCATGTCGCCGAATGGAATTCGAACTGCGTTTTTTGTCATAACGTCAAAGCCCAACCACACCTGGATTGGACTGACAGATCGTGGAATACAGAGGTGGCCGAGTTAGGCATCGCCTGTGGCGCGTGTCACGGCCCGGCGGGCGATCATGCCCAACAGGCGCTGTCACCAGTGACACGCTATCGCTGGCATGTGAAAGATTCGGGAGCTCCGTCTCTCGCGGTGACGAATCCAGCCAAATTGAATTCCGATCGCTCCGCGATGGTGTGCGGACATTGCCATGGACAACGTCTTCCGGAGCCACGCGATCGAATTCATCAAATGATGAGCGAGGGCGATCCGTACGACGCCGGGAAGAATTTGCTCGAGTTCTACAGGCCTGTGCAACGCGAAGACAAGATCGGCTCGTTCAGTTTTGCGCCACGTTTCTGGCGCGACGGCTCGCCGAGGCTCACTGCGTATGAGTATCAAGGGATGACGCGCTCGATGTGCTTTCGCGCAGGCAAGCCCGGTCAGCGAATCACCTGCATCTCGTGCCATGAGATGCACGGCGGGGATCCAAGGGGTCAGCTCACAGAGAAAATGAAAACCAACGCGGCGTGTACTCAGTGTCATCAGCAATTTGCAACGCCGGTGCAGCTGGTCGAGCACACTAAACATTCCGCCGAATCGAGCGGAAGCTCCTGCTACAATTGCCACATGCCGTCAATTGTTTATGGCGTGATGTCTGCGCATCGGACGCATGATATTACCATTCCGCGCCCGGATGAAACGGCGCGCTTCGACAAACCGAATGCCTGCAATCAATGTCATCTGGATTGGTCGGTAAATCGTGCGATTGCCGCGTCGCAGCGTCTGTGGCCGAATGCGTATGCCGATAGTCAGGTTGGAGACAAGCGATTTGATGAGCCGGAAGCTCAACGGGCACTCTTCGCAGGCGACGCAGTCATGCGAGCGCTTACTGCTGCCGCAATGACTCCTGCGAATGATATGAATGCGCCTTTGCTGTTGGAAGCAATGCAGGATCGATATCCGATTGTTCGCTATTTCGCGGCTAACGCGCTTGCCGCTCAGCATCCAGCCATGCCCAAGCCGGACTATCTGGCCAGCCCAGAGAAGCGCAATGCAGCCCTCCAAAGCTGGTATTCGCTGTACGCGCCGGATCGGTTACGCGCGGCAAAAGAAGCCCGCGAGCGCCTGAGTGCCAACCGCATGGAAGTCGACGTCGAAGTTGGCGAGTAAGGAACTGTTCGTGATAGCTGATAGTTGATCCGCGATAGCAGATGAGAAAAATGCGATCAAGTCCTCAACCATCTCAATTCACTGGGATGGTCTGCCAGGGCTGGATTTCTCTTGCAACATGGATTGTTTTCGGACTTTTGATTGAAGGCTTGATCGGTTTTCGGTCTCCGGGCTTGCTGGATGATTCGGTCCGTCGCGAGATGTTTCGCCTCGCACACGCTCACGGAACGTTGCTTAACCTGGTGTTGATCGCGGCAGCAATTTGTGCCCGGCTCGATCTGATTCGATTGGGACGGGCAACGTCGCTCGGACTGCGCACGGCCGTAGTGCTCCTACCGGTCGGCTTCCTGCTTGCCGGTCTATGGCATTTCAAAGACGATCCTGGCATTGCCATCTTTCTTGTCCCATTGGGCGCGGTGTTGTTGCTCACGACCGCATTTCAAATCGGATACTCCGCCTTTCAGCGGTGAGGACTTGAAAGTCAGACTCCGAACAACGTCCCGATAATCAGAATGTCGTCGGTGAAACAGCCAGGCCCGCGAGTAGCATGCGATCCGGGCTACATGGTAGAGCCGGAGTCGGCGTTACCGACCCCGGCTCCAGTCACCATTCAGACTTCACTAATGACTTCGCGGGGAATTGTCATCTACGGCGAAAATTTCCTCAGGGGCGAGGATGGGGAGTCGGGCGCGGCCTTGGTGTTGGCGTAGGCCGGATCGGCGTCCCCGTCGGCGTAGCAGTCGGAGTTACACTTGGCGTCACCGTCGCGATTGCTGTCGGTGTCGGCGTGGGGCTTCCAGCCGGGCAAGTGCCATTGACGTTAAACACGATGTGCATGTTCGGGAAACCAATGTCTGCGGTAGGCGTAGGATCGTTTAGGCCGCAGTCTACAGCGCTTAGATAGCTCGGCGCAGTTTCGGCTGACGCATTCGAACCGACAAAGAACGCGTTCCCAGCAGCCGTTCCATCCGGGTTGGTGATTTCCATGACAAGCTCAAGCGTTCCGGCAGGAACTGTGGCCGTTATGGGCTGATCGAAGATAGTCAGCGATTGATCTGGGATGTTGAGCGGCCCAGCGCTAGCAATCAGGTTCGACTGCCAGTCGCCTCCGGGGAACGGCGCTCCGTGGTTAGCATAAAGATTAACCGTGAGCTGCTGTCCTGTCCCGGTTCCGGAGGTTGCCTGCTCAATTCCAAAGCTAACCGAGGTCACATCGTATTCCAGACCACCAGTAAAGGTGTTCATGTCAAAGGCGCGCCAGTAGTGGTTCTCGGTCGTAGTAATCCCGTTGTCACTGGAGCACGCCACCGAGTTGGCCGCCGTAATCTCCTGGCTTGTGGACTCTGTAATGGTCGGCGGGCAGCTTCCGCCAGGAGTTGGTGTCGGTGACGCGCCACCGGTCGAACCCTCGATCGCCACAGTGATGCGCTCATCGGGGACGATGATGACGCCACTGGGTGCGTCGCCGCCATTCGCCCCCGCGTGCAGCACCACTTCGCCGAAAGCGACCGCCGAGGTCAGGTTGGTATTTGGCGTCACGGTGATGGTCAGCTCTTGCGTCTCGCCGAGACCGCCCGTAAAGCTGAAGCTCGATGGCGAAACGTCGACCGTGAATCCCGGCGTAATCGCATTGCCTGTTGCCGTCCAGCTCGTAGCAGACGTGAGCGTGTTGCGCACGGTGCGCGTGAAAGTGCAACTGGGCGTGCAATCCATGTTGCGCACGTGCGGAAGGTTTAGGGTTTTGGGATCGCCGCCTGTATTGGGATTCGCGTCGAGGTAATGTTGTGTGGTCTCGTCCATCACCAAACCGGCGAGCGCGGCTTTGGTTAGATCAATTCTGCCGTTGCCGACGTCATCCGCGTCCCACGGAGTGGTTCCATCTTCCTTAGTGCCACCATTGAACGAGGTCATCATCATGGCCGATTTTACCTCGGAGACGGTCCAATCGCTGTGCACTCCTCGCACCAGAACCGCCGAGCCGGCGTTATGCGGCTGGACATCCATGTGCCGCTGATGTTGCCGTATGCCCCAAGGTTGATGGGGATCGCTGCATAAATGTTTACGCCCGGGCCAGTGGTGTCCGGCTTTTGAATGTCCTGGTACGGCGCCGGGACGGGACCGCGCAAGCTGAAATCAGCCAGAATGTCGCCCTGAACGGGAACGGTTCCTTGCGGGTTGAAATCGACCGTTGCATCGCTGGGATTTGCATCCACAAACGCGGCTAAAGCATCGCCGATTGTTTGATCGGAGATGCTGTAAGCTGGGACATTGGGCTGTCCGGTAGTGTCCATATTTAACGTCCCAGGCTGATTGTTCCGGATTACCACCATCCCGGCTCCGGCGTTGAATGCGTTGGTAATTTTCTCCGTGAACGTGCAGTTTCCGCGACGAATCAGTGCGACGGCGCCGTTAAAGGGCGGGAACGCCGGCTGTCCATTGCATCCCTCGAAGTCCGGATCTTGACCGGTGAAATGGCGAATTGGAGCATCGCTCAGCGGGGGGCCATCGGGCGAGGCGCTCCCTTTGCTCATGGGAATATTCTGGATCTCCGGCGGAGGACTCCCCGGACCGCTGGCTGATAAAATCGCGGCGATCTCCTGGTCCTTGGTGGATGCGGCCACTGTCAGCACCCACGGACCAAGATGGTTCACCTGACCGACGGGATCGGGAACGCCGGCTGAAGTGTTGCCTGCTGAGGCCGCAACCAACACGTCGGCGTCTACGAGATCGAGTTTGCGCCGGTCATTATCGACCCATGGGCTGTCTCCTCCAGAGATGGAAAAATTCATTACCGTAGCGTCGCCCTGGATCAGCACGCTATCCATGCCAGCGTTAATGTCCGCGTCGGAGCACGTATCAGTCGCGCAAACCTTGTAAGCACGAATACTGGCACACGGTGCCACACCTGAGATCTGCAAGAAAGGCGGTGGCGTGGCATCAGTCCCAACCGTATTCCCGGCGGCTTCGCTGGAGGTATGGGTGCCGTGATCGACGTGGTCCGTTGGGTCAGGCCCGTTGCACAACCCACTGGGATCGGTGCTGGAACAATCCAGAGCGCTTAGGAGCTTGTCGGGTTCAGTGGTGCCGTGGCCGCAGTCGGGATCGTTGGCGAAAGAGGGATGAGTTGGATCAATACCAGTATCGAGCATTGCAACGATTATGCCTTCACCTCTCGTCCCGGAACTGCCCGGCGGAACAGCAGTGCCATCCCAAATCTGATTGGCGCCAATGAACTCCGGACTGCGAAAGGTGGTCACGTGATACAAACGTTCGCGCTCGACTGACTTGATGCCCGGCAATCCGCGAACACTCTGCGCTTCCTCGGGAGTCAGACGCGCCGCAATACCGCTATGCGTCACTAGAAAATAATGCGACACATTCAAATCGTGACCCAGCGCTCGATTCATGGCCTGAATATGACCGGCTTGTTCCCCCATCACCGCCGCGCGCAGTGTCTGCGCTTGCGGCGAATTGGCCTGGAAACGCTGGCCCCGGGCGCGGGTCTGCCGCTGGAGCATTCCTTTCTCGGCAAATTCGATCATGTAACGGAACCGGCCGTCGTTGTCTGCCGGTGAATACTGCACGTCACGCCTGCCCGCAGCGTGCGCCAAGGAATGAGAGGAGGACTTCGGCCCGGCGGCGGGTTTTCCGCCGGAACGTTGCGCCGTTTGCTTCGATTGGCGCGACGCATTGGACAAGGTCCCAAGACCCGCCAGCGCCAGACAGACGCCGGAGAGGAATACGACGAGCCCAATTAGAACCCGAAGATTAAGGTATGCAGATTGCGAAGATGATCTCTTTTTCATAGGATGGGGTTTTGTAGAAGCTTTCTGTAAGCGGTAGAGTCCGCGATCCTACCTGGGGCGAGAGAAACAAGTCAAGATTTTTTTGGAATTTTTACGAGATCTCCAAAAGCAAGAATAAGGCACGGAGGACGACGAAATAGCGAAACAAGAAACGGACCGTTCTTTTTCACCTCGTCACTTGGTGATTAACTAGAATTTCCCTTGTCGCGCGGTAGCCGTGACCAGGCGCTGTCGCCGCGTGCCGCTGATTGCGGCCGACCTGCAGCGTAATCGCGCACTCAGCCCCGGTTACCGCTCCCCGGCTACAGCTTCCTGATTGAGCACAGCCACCGCGCGCTCGTAGGTAGCCTTGGCATCCTCATGGGAGTTGCCCACTGCGGTTAGCCCTGTTCTTCCCAGCTCACCCAGGGCACTCATCATGTGAAAAACGACACCCGTCTGGCGTGTTTGATCAAAGTGCAGATCGTGCCGCACCACGATGTCGAAGAGGTCATCCGGAGTCAGCGTTCGATATGACGGCGACTCGACGTGATCGCTGGCAACAAAAAACTTCTGCTGCCCATTAGGCGCAGTGAAGATCGCCGTCTCGGAGTTGTAGCATCCATCGGTAAGAAATTGCAAAGTTAGGAATGGATGCGTGGTGCCGCCTTTTCGCAAGTTAATCTCGATCGCATAGGGTTCCCATTTTCCATTCGAGCGTACCACCACAAAATCCAGCGCGAAACGCCCGATGACTCCTTCTTTTGCCAGACGCTTGCCAACCTTGGCGGCTTCGCGGGTGATGAGTGCGGCGTACCCAGCGTCGGCCGGAAAGACGCAGCCCAAATAACTTTGCCCGGATGGGCCGCCAAGGAGCTGGTCGTGCGTCGATAACAATTCCACCACGCCCAGCGGAGTAACACGAAGCTGAACACTGGGGCTCCTGATTTCTTCTCCTATGATTCGCTCTTCCACTACTCCCCTGCGTTCCCGGAGTTTTGTCATGTAGCTATCGTAAGTAACACGAGCGAGCTCGAATTGCATCGCGCGAAGGCGCTCCTCCAGCATCGCCTTCTCCTTCGAATCACCGGGCGCCGGCAGTCCAGTCAGGTCGATAACAGCATTACCTTCGCCTGAGACGCCTTCGTTAAGCTTTACCAGGACTTGTTTCATCGAAGGCTTTTTCGCCCGTATCTGCTCGATAGCTTCGATCAATTCCTCCTTGGTGCCGAGGTTCTCGACCCCGCGAGGATGCGGGACATTTTCTTCCATGAAGATTTTCCGGCAGCCGCTCTTTGTGCCCAGCGGGAACAATTTCGGGTCTGCTCCGTACATGGGAACTCCGAGCCGCAACGCCAGTTCCTTCTCGCGATTGGTTGTATTAAAGGGAACAAGGTGCGCGCGATCGGGATCAATGATCAGCGAACGGATACGTTCCATTAGCCTTGGCCGCTCGAGGAGCTTGTCGCTCAGCGGACGCACGGAGAGGTCGAGAGGTGAGATAAGGAAAAGGCGCTGCCGCGCATGACTCGGGATAACACCGGGCAGAAGGCTAAGATAATAATCGATGATGCTGGGCAGAATTGTTTGTGAAGTCACATAGATCAGCCGGGCACGAGGCTGACGCAGCAGCAGTAACAAAAACAAAAAGCGTTCCTCGTACGCCTGCATCACTGCGCCGGAGCTAATGGCGTCGATGGACATGGATGGCACGACCACGATCGTCTGTGGGTCCTGATTGAAGCGCTCAATCGATTTCCAAAGCGGCACCAGCTTCTTTTGGAGTTGGTCGAATTCAGCTTGTGAGTCGGCGGCAATGTTTCTTTCGGACATAGAGCAATAACCAAGTTTTTGTCCAACTGAACAAAATTACAAGCCTTACAGCCGACAATGACGAAAAACGGAATGACTTATGACGAGGGAATGACCAAGCCCGAAGCCCGAAACAAGACGGGCGGAGCGGTCAACTGACCATTAATTCGTCAATCCACATTCGGCATTCGTCATTCCTCACCGCCTTCTCCCAAAGGAATATCCGCGATGCGTTCTGCCGCCTCCGATTGCGCGTCGCCCGCTGGTGGCTGATTCCGCTTCAAAGAGCGCGGTGTACAAGTAGGGAAAGTTTTCCAGCTTTAGGCGCGGAATTTTCTGGCCGATGAAATGTTCGATCGCTTGCAACGCGGGCAGCTCCTGGCCGTTCATGAGCGTGAATGCATCGCCCACGTTCTGAGCGCGTCCGGTGCGCCCGATCCGGTGCACATAATCTTCAGGATGCTCGGGCACATCGTAGTTGATGACGTGACTTACACCAGCGATATCGAGTCCGCGCGACGCGATATCGGTGGCGACCATCACTTCGTACTTGCCGCTCTTGAAACCTTCGAGCGCTTCGATCCGTTCGCGCTGTGTCCGATTGGAATGCAAAACAGCTACCGCATGCTGCGCGTGTTTTAGAGAATGCGCCACTCGATCTGCGTTTTGTTTCGTCCGACAAAAAATCAGAACACTGTCAAAATTTGTCCGTTCCAAAAGCGCCATGAGCAGGTCGAACTTTTGCTCGGCGGCGACCGGATATACTGCATGCGTGACCGTTTCTGCCGGCGACCTGCGTGCGCCGATCTCAACCAATGCCGGATCGCGCAAAACCCATGCAGCCAGACGTTCGATCTCCGGCGGTAACGTGGCGGAGAAGAGAAGAGTCTGCCTCTCTGTTGGGATTTTCTCAACGATACGGCGCACGTCGGGCAGAAAACCCATGTCCAGCATCCGGTCCACTTCGTCGAGCACGAGAATTTTTACCGACTGCAAAGTAGTCGTGCGTTGTTCCAGTAAATCGAGCAGGCGCCCCGGGGTAGCGACAAGAACATCCACGCCGCGCTTGAGTTCCTCACGTTGTTTCCCGTAACCGACGCCGCCATGCACAAGCGCGACGCGCAGGTCCGTGAACCGCCCGTAATCACGGAACGCCGTTTCTACTTGCGCGGCCAGCTCGCGAGTGGGCTCCAGCACCAGACATCGGAACGCGCCGTGTTTTGCGAGTAACGTCAGGATGGGAAGCGCAAACGCTGCGGTCTTACCGGTGCCCGTTTGCGCGGTGCCGATCAAATCCTTACCGGAAAGCACGATGGGAAACGCGCGGAGCTGAATCGGCGTTGGCTCGACAAAACCCATCGCCTGCGTTCCACGCACTACTTCAGGCGAAAGTCCAAAACGATTGAATGACATGACAGCTTGAATGTTAAGAGCCTAATAAGGGGTACAAGTGGGCGTTGTAGCCGGGATCGATGATCCCGGTGACTATAGCGGCAGACGTGTCGCCTGCATAGTCAATTTCATTCGCCCAGCGCGGCTGCCACCACAGTTAAAGCGGAATAAATCCGAACAATATGAAAAACATTGACACCTATTCCGCACCCAGCTACGACGAGCACCCCACATCACCCACTTGCTATGCAAAAGAAATCCACTTCCTCATCCGGCTTCCTTAATTCGCGCGTCTTAGTTGGTCTCCTCCTTTGCGCGGCGACAGCTTGTTTTATCCTGTTTCCGATACGATCGGGACTGGCGTTCCTCCATCCTCAGGCGCCTTCGAGCGCTCCGCAAAGAACGCTCACTTTCGAAGAACGCGTATCGTATCAACGAGCTATCGAAGACGTGTACTGGCGTCATCGTATATGGCCAAAGGAGCGCCCCGATCCCAAGCCTTCGCTCGATGCGGTAATGTCCCAGGCGCAGCTGGAAAAGAAAGTGATGGATTATCTGCGCAATTCACTGGCGCTGGAAGATTACTGGCGACGACCTATCACCGCCGAGCAGTTACAAACTGAGATGGATCGCATGGCACAGCACACAAGGCAGCCAGAGGTGTTGAAGGAACTTTTTGAAGCCCTTGGAAACGATCCTTTTGTAATCGCCGAATGCCTGGCTCGCCCTACGCTCGCGGAACGATTGTTGCCGTATTCTCTCGCCGACCAAGTGAAACAGTTCAACCAAACCGGGGTTGGAGCTGCCACCGCCAATTACAGGCTCCCAACAATTTCAGATGCGGCCGGCGGATGCATTGATGATACTTGGATAGCTACCAGCCTGATCGATGCACCCTTGGCGCGAATCGAGTGCGCGAATCGAGTACACGGCAATATGGACAGGCAGCGAAATGATTGTGTGGGGTGGCGTTGATGAATCGATCAACTATTTGAATAGCGGCGGGAGATACAATCCCGCCACGGACAGCTGGACAGCCACCAGTACTACTAATGCGCCTACTCCCCGAATCGCTCACACGGCAGTCTGGACTGGCAGTGAAATGATAGTTTGGGGTGGACACGACGGCACGCTCGCAAATACCGGTGCCAGGTACAATCCTGCTACGAATGATTGGATACCGACGAGCATCATCAACGCACCTCTGGGTCGAGCTTCCCAGACCGCGGTATGGACGGGTAGCAAAATGATCGTATGGGGTGGCACAGGCTTTCAAAACACCGGCGGCAGATATGACCCCGGCACGGATAGTTGGACTGCTGTGACGATCACCAACGCACCTGACGGGCGAATCAGTCACACCGCAGTCTGGACAGGCAATGAAATGATCGTCTGGGGTGGACAAGATCAATTCTTCACCGATTTGAATACGGGCGGGAGATACGATCCTGGCACAGATAGTTGGACACCTACCGCCACTGTAAACGCGCCTTCAGGCCGGTACGGTCACACCGCGGTCTGGACCGGCAATGAAATGATCATTTGGGGTGGGTACGATGGTAGCTTCTCAAACAGCGGCGGTCGGTATGATCCCGCGACTAATAGTTGGACTAGCACTAGCATAACAAACGCGCCCGCTGGTCGAGAGTCTCACACAGCAGTGTGGAGTGGCAGCCAAATGATCATTTGGGGCGGGTACGATGACTCGATCGGGGTAATGAATACCGGCGGCAGATACACTCCAGACACAAACAGTTGGACAACGACTAGCACGACCAACGTACCTGTTGGTCGTGCTGAGCACACCGCAGTATGGACCGACAGCGAAATGATCGTCTGGGGAGGTACTGATGGCCCCAACTATTTCAACGATGGGGGAAGATATTGCGCGCAATCCGGTCCGCCACCAACTCCGACACCTACGCCAAGAGTCACTCCAAGGCCGCGCCCGACTCCGCCTCTTCGGCCAACGCCGCCATAGAAGAAGAGTGAGATGTGATCAGTGATAAGTGATCAGAGGATTCGACCTTGTAGGTTGAAGCTAAATAGAACCATGAAAAAGCAAAACACCACCACCATCATCAGGAATCTCCGTTGGGGCGCGCTTTTCGTCGCCTTGTTGTTCATCGGCATCCAGCTGATGCCTCGCGCACTCGGACAGCGAGGGGAACCAGCTTTCAGCAAGAGACCTTTGCAGTTTGAAGAGCCATCGAGGCTGGGCGGCCCGACGTGGACCATCACGGGTAGCCTCAACACTGCGCGCTTTCTGCATACGGCAACCATCCTGCCCAGGGGCGTTGTACTGGTTGCAGGGGGACTTGATAATACTTTCAATGCTACTCCGAGCGCGGAGCTGTACGATCCAGCTAGTGGAACCTGGACTGCCACCGGCAATCTCAACACGGCGCGTTATGAGCACACAGCGTCCCTGTTACCGAATGGGAAGGTCCTCGTCGCGGGAGGGAGTGATAACACAGGCAATGCGTCTCCTCCCGCGGAACTGTACGACCCGGTAACGGGCACCTGGGCGGCCACCGGTAGCCTCAACACTGAGCGCACCGAGCACACCGCGACCTTGCTGCCTAACGGGAAGGTGCTGGTTGCAGCAGGAACCGATAGCACCTTCACCGCTTCCGCAAGCGCGGAACTGTACGATCCGGTTAGTGGAACCTGGACTGCCACCGGTGATCTCAACACCGCGCGCAACCTGCACACGGCGACCTTGCTGCCCAACGGGATGGTGCTGGTCGCGGCAGGAGCTGATAGCGGTCAAAGCGCCTCAATTAGCGCGGAACTCTACGACCCGGCAAGCGGGACCTGGACAGCCACGGGTAATCTCAACACCGCCCGTTATGGGCATACAGCGACCTTACTACCCAACGGGATGATCCTGGTTGCAGGCGGATTCGACGATAACGGTGCTACTTCTGCGACCGCAGAACTGTACGATCCGTCGATCGGAACATGGACAGCAACGGGCAGCCTCAGCACCGGCCGCTCCGGGCACACGGCGAGCTTGTTACCCAAGGGGATGACGCTGGCCGCAGGCGGATTTGATAACAACGGTGTCAGTTCGGTGAGCGCAGAACTGTACGACACGGCGAGTGGGAGCTGGACGGTGACAGGTAGCCTCAACAACGCGCGCGGCCGGCACACGGCAACTCTGTTGTCCAATGGGATGGTGCTAGCCGCAGGAGGACTGGATTTTCCCACCATTAACGCAAGCGCGGAATTGTACAACGCTTCTACACCCGCTCCGTCACCCACTCCTACAGTAACACCGACACCTAGCCCTACGGCAACACCTACTGCTACACCGCGAGCCACGCCCAGGCCACGTCCAACTCCGCACCCTCGGCCCACATCACCGTAGAAGGCAACAACAAAATAGATAAACTAGTTAGTGACGGATTTGAATTAAGGAATTACTTAACATGGGTAATCAACGGCCGTCCGCGATCCTGAGGCGAGCACCTCGGATTGCATTTATCCTAGGCTTGAATTTGCTCGTCGTTCAGATGATCCAACACGTCTCTGGACAGGAAACGAACAACGAGGAAGCATCCATCAGCGGTGATCCTCCACCCGGCTGCGTCTGGACATCCGCAGCCATGTTTTCGATTCCAATTATGGACGAAGCAGCCGTGGAACTGGGCGGTAATATTTATACGTTCGGCGGCGTCAGTGAAGGCAAGGGCGTTCCAAACGCCTACAAGTTTGATGGAATGACATGGACGCCAATCGCACCTTATCCGTCGGCGTGCGGAGTGGAGTCTGCTTCGGCAGTGACCGACGGCACATTTATCTACATCATAAATGGGACCACATTTTGCCCTGCTATCTATTCGACAGATGTTTATCGCTACGATCCGAACACCGATAGTTACACACAGTTGGCTTCGACTTCCGTCGGGACTTGGAATCAGTCGGCAGTCTATTGGAATGGCACCATCTACAAAATGGGTGGTAACAACGCCAGTGGTTACCAGACGGCACTGGAGCGCTACGATATCGTTAGCGACACATGGTCACTTGGAGCTCCTTTACCGGAACCTGCAGGTTTCGCAGCTTCCTGGACAGAGAATGGTCTGATCTATGTCGCCGGCGGCATAGTGGCATCCGGGGTTGCAACCGATAGAATCTATAGTTATGACCCGGCGATCGATGTTTGGGCCTCCTTGCCCAACCTGCCCGACACGCGCTGGGGCGCGGCGACGGCACTTTACGGCAACGGCGTCATTATAGCTGATGGTTTGGTGGGCGGTGTCGACGACGAGAACGTTTCGACCTCCGTGATTTACTTGAGTGAGAGCGGGTTGATTACATTGCCAGATATGCCCCAGAAGCGTGCGCGTATGAACGGCGCGGTCTTGAACGGAAGTTTTTATGTTATCGGCGGATTCAGCTCTGAGGCTGATTTTTTGTTTGGCACAACCAGTAATCAGAAGCTTACCTGCCAATTCGGCCCAACGCCGACTCCCACGCCCAGTGCTACTCCGACGGCAACTGCTACGTCAACGGCTACAATAACACCTATACCTACTCCCACTTCGAGTCCGACTGCCACCCCGACAGGTACTGGTACACCTACTGCTACTCCCAGAGTCACACCCAGGCTACGTCCGACTCCGCATCCTCGCCCGACACCGCGTCAGAGGACGGGCACCGATGTACAGTGATGTGTGAACTGAATGAATCCCTGGCTTCCATATTTCGGCTTCGTTATTCGTTCGACATTCGACATTCGGATTTCGTCATTCTATAGGATTAGTACTCATTCGTGGGTAAAATGGCGGCTAATATGAAAATCAAAATCAGATCCCGTATCTTCGCCGGCGCGATCCCATCAGCCTTATCATGCGTTGCGGCAATTTCCGCAATTTCTGCACCTACTCCGCAGTATCAGATCTTTGACATCGGCGTTGTTCAAGCGGGCGATAAGGCCTCGCAGGGACTCGGTGTTTCGCGTGCAGGAATTGCGGTTGGTCGCTCGCTAAGCAACGATGGTAGCCAGGCGTTCACGTGGACCCTCAACGGCGGTCTTGTTGGTTTACCGAACCTCAACGGTCGCGGTTACTGCGTCTCTAACAGCGCGAACGACGGTGGCATTGTCGTTGGTACTGGAGCTACTACTGCTTTTGGGTCGAGCCGATTACCGGTGATTTGGCAGAATGGCGGTGTTTCGCAGCTTCCTCTGCCAGTGGGTCAAACGCTCGGCGACGCGAACTCGGTGAACGCTTCAAATGTTGCTGTGGGCTCAGTCAACGCTGGCAGCGACCAGCGCGGAGTAATCTACGACGGCGGCAGCGCGACCATCATCACGCAGACGACACCGGATGGAAGCTACTTCCTTACGGCCTTTGGCATTAATGATTCAGGTCGGATCGTGGGCCAGGGCATCGATCCAGTCCATGCCGCCCGCAATGTTGGGATCGCTTATGATATCGGCCAGAGTATGGCCTTTGACGTCGGCGCGTTGCCGGGAATGAATGGCGCGCTTGCTTTCGGCGTGAGTAACACCGGTTACATAGTTGGCTCGAGCATGTTGAACCAAGGCTCCGGCCTGCCTTTCATCTGGTCGGATCAAGGAGGGATGGTCGCAATTCCGCTCGTCTCAGGCACCTCCCAGGGGACAGCTCAAGGGGTCAACTCCAACGGTTGGGTAGTGGGCACTGATTCTGGGAATTTTGCTGTTCCGTTTCTCTATAACGGCACAACAAGCTACCGTTTGGCCGACCTCATCCCGCCAAACTCAGGCTGGGACTTGTCGACGAACACTTTCTCATCAGCGCTTGGCATTAGCGAGGATAACGTCATCGTCGGCACCGGTGTTCACAATGGCGATATTCGTGCGTATGCTATGGTCTCGGTTTCGCCTACACCGACTCCTTCACCTTCAGCTACACCAACAGTTACTCCAACGACTACGCCAAGAGCTACACCTACACCAAGGCCCCGCCCGGCCCCACGACTCCGGCCTACCCCGCGGTAATTTGGTCGGCTTAGCCCAGGTGAATCGACTTGTCCACAAGACGATGACAAGAGGATCGGCCGAAGGCGACAATATCAGGCGGCAAGCCGCATTGCTTTGCCAACGCGTTGAGGATCTGAGAAATCGCAATAGTGCGTTCTTGTCATTGACACTTTAGGGCGCGAAGATCGGGCCGCATCGCATGAAAGGGTCCGATCAAGAGGATCAGCGCGCGCCGCTGAGTTATCACGACGCATGGCGCATCGTGTGTCTGGTTTTTCTGCTGATCATCCTCTGGGTGATCATGCGCGCGCTACAAGATGTGATCCTCCTTTTCGCCTTGGTGTTTCTTCTCGCCATGGTCCTGAATCCAATCGTTCTCTGGCTCGAAAGACGTCGTGTCCCGCGTTTTGTCAGTGTGATCCTGATCATGCTTGCCCTGATCACGGTCACCACTACGATCGTCGTCTTCGCGATTCCGCCACTGGCGAGGCAAACACAGGAACTGGTACGAAATGCGCCGGCGACGTGGCAAGGCATTCGTACCCGTATCGAATCGGTGACGCGAAATTATCCGGCAGTCCGCGAAGCGTTGCCGAAGACAGATGAAATCGCGAGCAAAGCCGGCGCAGCCGCCGGAACAGTCGGAAACATCTTGTTACGATCGACACTTGGTCTGGTCGGCGGCGCGGCCAGCTTTGTGTTCGCAGTTCTGTTGCTGGTTTTTGTCCTGGCCAATCCGCGTCCACTCGTAGCGGGGTATCTCGCGCTCGCGCCTGATCGTTACCGCGAGCAAGCGCATCACACCCTGGCAAGGCTCATGCGACAAATGACCGCCTGGGCGCGTGGCGTAGCGATCAATGGCGTCATCACCGGGTTGTCGATCGGCGTATTGCTTTGGCTAATCGGCGTGCAGCCCGCCCTGATCTTTGGCGTGTTCGCGTTTCTCGGTGAATTCTTGCCAAACATCGGCGCATTTCTTGTCGCCATTCCCATTCTCCTGGTCGCGTTGAGTCTGGGCGCGACAAAATTCTGGCTCGCGCTGGGCGTGATTGTGCTGGTTTACCAGGTCGAGCTAAACGTTCTCGTGCCGGGCGTGCTGGGCAAAGAGATGCGATTGCATCCGGTCAACATTTTGTTCTTTACCCTGGCGACCGCCGCCATGTTTGGGTTGCTGGGAGTTTTTCTCGCTGTCCCGGCTGCGGCGCTGGTGCAGATCGTGATCGACGAATTTTACTTGCAACCACGTAAGCCGGATTACGCCGCGCTCGATAAAGAGGCAGCGGCTCTGGTGGAAGGCAAGAAGTAGGTGTGGTGAAATCGAATCGGGATTCGCGCGGCGTTTTGTAGGGCGCGGCCTTACACCCAAGGAAATTTTGAAATTTTTTCTTTGCTTGCATGCGTCGCGCGTGAGAAAAGCTAGAACTTTACCTTGCCCGGAAGATCCTGGCTCGGGACCCGGGCAAGAACCCGGAGGATAAAAACAATGCTAAAGAAAATTCTGATTCCTCTCACACTCCCGTTAGTTTCGCTTCTGGCAATTACTGTAGCCACGCCCCTGTGGGGCGTTTCAGCGCAAACCTCATCCAAGACGGCGCATAGCGCCGTGGCTACAGCACACGCGAGCGGTACGCTTCAAAAGATGATTGTGGAGAACGGAAGCGTTATCATTGATCTCGATCTAAGCCGGCTCAGTGGCATCAGCTCCGGCTCGCAAAGTCTCCAGCAAGCGTATTTCGCCGTAGGCGCCAATTCTTTCTTTCCCATTCTGGTTTTTAACGATCAGTTGCGCGGTCCCGTCCCGGGATCGATGGCTTTGATCCCGCAAAATGTTCCGACGTTTCCTGGGGCTCTAAGCGCGTCTCTCAGGCAGCTCGCAGTTGAAAAGCTTCCTTCGGGTCAAGGATCTGATCTTGCTGTGCGCGACAGCAACACAGGATTCACCTTCTTCAACATCCAGGGGCACCAGTACGATTACGACCCCGCAGCGCAGTCCCTTGCCATCACGAACGGCAAACTGCTCATATCAAAAGAGCTTGCCAACGCCATGGGCAGGCCATCAGACGCAGGGGCAATAGCCGGGACGATCTCCATCGGCGCGGTGATGCAACCAATCGAGATCACACAGGTTGCTAACGGCCAGCCTCAATCGGTGGTCATGCCGCCGATGCAACACGCAACTGGTCCCGCAGTCCCAAACCTTGTGCCCGGCCCGGATGTTATTGTTGGAGACATCGAAGACGTGGACCAACAAGGAAGCAACGCGACCCAGGTTGGTCTGGCGATAGGAACAGATTCTTGTAACAATGGCGACGAGCCAGTCAATTGGTTCGCATTGCCTCAAACCGATCATCCGCTCGTTCCACAAAATCTGTATCGGCTGAGCGGCGGCCCGAATAATACCGAGCGCTTCGAACAAATCGGCCAGTCATGGATGAAACATACGTTCCTGGCATTGGAAGACTTCGTCTGCGGTACTTGTGACACCAGTGGTTGCCAAACCGGCTCGCATCTCTGTCCAGGATGCTCCGACCCTTACGTCTCAGGACTGAATGGCGACCAGAACAGCATCGGCTCACGCGCCTGGGTCAATCCTTTCACCGGATCCTTTCCTGCGAACGCCAACGATCACAGCGGCCACAATCACGATGGTGTGTCGCACCGGATCCTGGTTAATATGACTGACCTGGTCCCAGCCCAGAACCCTGGGGCGACCTATTATGGCGAAGCCGCCTACATCACTCCCCATGAGTACACCTGGTGCCAGGCGCACCCGGATCAATGCAACATGTTTAACAATTTCTCCTATAAGAAGTTTACGGCCAGCGGTGGCCCTACCAATTTCATATTTACGCCTGCCGGTAACACGGTGCGAATGCAGCCTGCTATTCAGGCTTGGGCAGATACGGGCGCAACTGTAACCCAGGTTGAGCCCGATCACGGTAATGATGGGATTTGGTTCATGGGCTATCAAGTAACTAATCCGTCGGCTGGAGTCTGGCACTATGAGTATGCTCTCTTTAACATGAACCTGGATCGTTCGATTCAATCCTTCAGTGTGCCTTTGGCGCCCGGGGTTAATGTAACCAATATTGGCTTTCATGCGCCACCGCAGCATCCGGGCTGGCCACACGATGGGACGCTGGGAGACGCTGGATACAGCAGCACACCATGGGACGTTAGTCAGGACGCAAGCTCCGTCACCTGGAGCACAGAAACTTTTGCGACCAATCAGAACGCCAATGCGATTCGCTGGGCAACGATGTATAACTTCCGGTTCGATGCGGATCAACCGCCGCAGACCGCCGATGCGACAGTGGGATACTTTAAGACCGGCTCGCCAACGACGGTTGAAATCCAGGCGCCAGGCCAGGGCGGTGGTGGCACACCCACACCTACACCCACACCGCCAGCGAGTCCAACACCTACACCTACGGCCTCAGTTCCACCTTCCCCCTCGCCAACACCTACAGCTACGCCAACTTCGACAATACGCCCTACTCCCACGCCCAGGCCAAATCCGATACCCAGGGAACGCCCAACGCCGCGTCCGCGGCCCTGAGGGAAGCGGGGCGCGCGGTCCGCTTTAGATTCGCCCTGCCCGCTGTGACGGGCAGCGCTTTGGGACTCGCTCGAAAGGGCATTGTAGCCGCCTCGCTGTGTCGAGGCGCTCCCACCTCTTGCACCCCAACAACACGGCGGCACAGCGCCGTGGCTACAGCAATTGACCTCGGACACCACAATCGATAAAAAAGAGCCATGCCACGCGCGCCTATGAAACGATGGCCGCGGCGTCCTCCCAGGCTCGCTCGTCTGTTTGACAATGTTCGCCCTTTCTACTTCATCACGTTCAACACGTACAAACGCCAAGGGCTCCTGGCACGTGATGAAATTCACGACACTTTTTGCATTTTTGCGACTACTGCCAGGGGCATGATGTCGTCATTGGTCGCTATGTCATCATGCCCGATCATGTTCATCTCTTTGCCGCCTTTCCACCCCATAGCATTACCTTGCCGACTTGGGTTCAATCACTGCGAAACGTAATCGGCAAGAAATTGCTACTACTTGGGATTCACAAACCGCACTGGCAGGAAGGCTTTTTCGATCATCTATTGCGAAGCCAGCAAAGCTACGCAGAGAAATGGGAATATGTCCGTATGAACCGGTGCGAGCAAAATTGTGCGACACAGCGGAGGCCTGGCCATATCAAGGTGAAATCGTTCGGATTCCTTTTGACTAGCGGGTGCTGTAGCGGCCTTGTTGTGTCGAGGCACTCCCACCCCGTTGCTCCTCAACAACACGGCGACACAGCGCCGTGGCTACAACTACCCCGGATCGCCCTGTAGCGGCTTCGCGGTGTCGAGACGCTCTCACGTCGTTGCTCCCTACAGCACAGCGTCATCCGCCTCAGGCAGACGTGGCCACATCTTCTTTGTCCTAGCCGCGCAAAATTTTCAAAATTCTTGCTTCGCACGGGGCCCATCATCCCCCACTCACCGAAATGTCTTGACTCGTTTCCCTTACTCATGAGAAAAAGGCGGCTTCCGCCGCTATCTGCTCAACAGACCGCCCAATAACATAGGAGCCATAAACAATGTTAAAGAAAACATTTATCGCTGTCGCTATCCCGTTGCTTGCGCTTTTGATTGTGGCCGCCAGTCCGCCTGAGGCGGATCGAAGCGCTCTAGGGTCCTCGCCATCACGAGCAGGCTCCGCCATGGCTACAGTCCCCGAGACTACCGGCACATTTCAAAAGATGATCGTGGAAAACGGAAGTGTCACGATGGCTCTCGATCTCAACGGATTGAATGGAAGCGGTTCATTGGTGTCAAGAATGGTCACATTGCAATTCCTGATAGGCGCCAATTCCTTCTTTCCCATTTTGGTGTTTAACAATCAGTTGCGCGGGCCCGAGCCGGGATCGATGGCCTTGATCCCACAGGCCGGGGTCAACGTCAGCCGTACGGCTGGCTACAGTTTACCTGTGACATTAAGCGAGTCTCTCCAACATCTCGTCGTCGAAAAACTTTCTTCGGACCGAAACTATGACCTCGCCGTGCGCGATAAGAACACCGGATTCACCTTTTTTAATATTGAAGCGCACCAGTACAATTATGACGCCAAGTCGCAATCGCTCAGCATCACCAATGGCCGACTTCTCGTTTCAAAGGAGTTTGCTAACGCGCTCGGCCGCCCATCGGACGCCGGCGCAATAGTTGGAAAAATCTCCGTTGGCGCGGCGATGCAACCTATCGAAATCGACCAGCTTGTTAACGGCGAGCCGCAATCAGTCTCGATGCCGGCAGTCGGGACGATCCCTGGCCCAGATGTCATCGTAGGCGAGCTGATTGGGTTGTTTCAATCGGACAGTGGTGCTGTCAATGGGCAAGTCGGCCTGGCTTTGGGCACTGACGCCTGTAACAAGGGGACCGAGAACGTGGAGTGGCTTGCCGAGCCAGACAATCGTCATCCGTTTATTC
>JBKPLX010000079.1:0-6149 GCA_046731855.1 Verrucomicrobiota bacterium
CCGTTCAGCACCGCGACTCCGCTCAATGCAATAAAACCTACTGCAGCGGAGATACTGAATGGCATATCGCGCAGCCACAGGGCGACGACGCCACCAGTCACAGCTAATGGAACACCGGAATAGACGATTAGCGCTTGGCGAACGCTTCCGAAAGCCATGAAGATGAGTGCGAAAATGAATGCGAGCGCGGCCGGCACGACAATGGCAAGTCGGGCCTTTGCTTCGAGAAGATTTTCGAACTGGCCGCCAAATTCGAGTGTGTAGCCCTCCGGTAGCTTCACATGCTCACGCACTTTAGCGTCCGCCTCTTTCACCCAGCTCTCAATATCTCGACCTCGCAAGTTCACCATCAACGCCGCGCGCCGTTGAGCTGAATCGCGCAAAATCGGCGAAACCGTCTTGGCCCATTCAAGGTCAGCAAGCTCGCCAAGTGGCAGGATGCCCGCATCACCGACGCGCACCGGCAATGCGCGAATTGTCTCCAGATTTTCGCGATCGGTTTCCGCCAGTCGCACAACAATCTCGAACCGGCGATTTCCTTCGATCATTGTTCCGACGGTCTGGCCGCCTAACGCAGCGGCGATAGTCTGGTTTACGTCACCGGCGTGAAGGTTGTATTTCGCCAGCACGTCTCGTTTGACGCGAATCTCCAGCATGGGTGCGCGGCCCGTCGTCTCATATTCAACTTCGCCTTCGCCCTCGCGCGTGCCTGGAATCTGGTCAAGCACTTCTTTGACCTTGGAGCCAAGGCGTTCCAGGACATCATAATCGTTCCCAAAAATTTTGACGGCGATGTCTGCGCGAATGCCTTCGAGCATTTCATTGAATCGCATCTCAACTGGCTGCGCGACCATGACACGCGCTCCGGGATTTAACGCTTCGATCTCTGTAGTGATAATTTTCGCCAGCTGTTCTTTGCTGATTGGGTGACCGTCGATTTTCCGCCATTCACTTTGCGGTTTGTAGTAGATGTAAAAGTCGCAATCGCTTGGCGGCATTGGATCGGTGGCAATTTCCGCGCTGCCAATGCGTGAAAATACGTGAGTGACTTCAGGGACGCGTTTTGGGATTTCCTGCTCCGTCCTGCGCTGCTGTTCAATGCTTTGATCGATGTTAATGCTGCTCTGCCGAAACACCATCAACGTGAAAGTCCCTTCATCGAGCTTGGGAATAAAGTCCGCGCCGAGACGACTGAAGATAAAGATTGCCACCGCGAACAGCGTGATTGCGCCAAGAACGACGAGCCACCGCAGGCGCAAAGCCAAATGCAGGATTGGGGAGTAAGCGCGTTTCGCGAAGCGAATGATCCAGTTGTCACGCTCTGCAATATTACCCCGCAGCAAAAATGAGCAGAGCGCTGGCATCAAAGTTAGCGCCAGCACCAGCGATCCCCCGAGGGCGAGCATTACCGTCAACGCCATCGGGTGAAACATTTTTCCTTCGATTCCCGATAAGGCGAGAATCGGTAGGTAAACAATTGCGATGATTAGCACGCCGAAAAACATCGGCGTCCCGACTTGTTTACTCGCCTCGATGACGATGTGCAGTCGTTCATCGATGGTCAGGCGTCGTCCGAGCTGATGCTGTTTTGCACCAAGCTGCCGGACAACATTTTCCACGATTACGACCGCGCCGTCGATGATGAGGCCAAAATCGATAGCGCCCAAGCTCATCAGGTTCCCCGAAATTCCGAAGCGCGTCATGCCGATGATCGCGAAAAGAAGTGCCAGTGGGATCGCAGCTGCGACGATGAACGCAGCGCGCCAGTTCCCAAGAAGAAAAAGCAACACAGCGATGACGAGCAACGCGCCTTCGAACAAGTTCGTTGCCACGGTGCGAATGGTGCGGTGTACCAGATTCTTCCTGTTGTATTCCGGGCTTATGACCACCCCAGACGGCAAACGCTTCTGAATTTCCGTCACTTTTTTGGCAACACGCTCCGCAACCGCGTGGCTGTTCTCGCCCATCAACATCATGGCCACGCCAAGCACGGCCTCTTGCCCGCCGTGGGTGGCTGCGCCTGTGCGAAACGCGTGACCAATTTGAACTTCGGCAAGGTCTTTGACCCGCAGCGGCATCACTGCGGCGGCGAATTTAACCGGTAGTTCTGCAATTTCCCGCGATGAGGAAACTCGACCAACACCACGAATCACAAGTTGTTCGTTTCCCGCGTTGACGATGCCGCCACCCGCGTTCTCAACGTTTTCACCAACGATCTTTGCAAGGTCGCTAACGGTTAGCCCCGCATCGCGAAGCTTCGTGATATTTGGCTGCACGACGATCTGCTTAACGTAGCCTCCGTAAGCGTTGACCTCAGCGACACCGGGGACGGCACGCAGTTGTGGCTTAATCACGTATTCCTGTATTTCCCATAGCGCCATTAATTGCGCTTCGCGCGTGGGCGGAGCGTTTGGCGCGTTCGGCGCGTAGTCGATGGTGTAATAAAATACTTCGCCTAGCCCAGTGGTGATGGGAATGAGCTTCGGCGTAACGCCAGCCGGCAGAGAATCAGCGGCGCTTTGCAGGCGTTCGGTAACCAGCTGGCGCGCCCGATAGATATCGCTCTTATCGGTAAATTGAAGTGTGACCTGCGACAGACCGAAGCGTGACAGCGAACGCATTTCAGTAACGCCTGCAACGCCGCCGAGCGCCATTTCCAGCGGCACTGTCACGAGCTTTTCAACCTCATCCGGCGCAAGCGCCGGCACCGTTGTATTCACTTGCACTTGCACTCCGGTGATGTCCGGAATCGCATCCATCGGCAGTTTCGTTGCCGACCAAATCCCGCCGAGAAGAAGCGCGAGAGCCCCCATGAGGACGAGGACTCGCTGGCGCACGGAGAACTCCAAAACCTTGTCGATCATCGTTGCTGCTCCTCGCGGTACAGCTTTTGGCCGGTCAAAATTTCCAGCGCCTGTGCAGCTTCGAGCGCATCCCTCTGTGCGTCGTTAAATGCGCCGATGGCTTCGAGATACTGTTTTTGAATCTCGACATATGTCGCCAGCGGGATTGCACCAAGACGATAGCTGCGATCAGCCAATTCTGACGCCTCGCGCAATTTCGCAATCGTGCTGGTCTTCCACGTTTCAATCTCGGCTCTCTTTGTTTCCAGCGCCGCGGCAGTTTGCGTGACGCGTCTTTCGACTTCGCCCTCTGCCAGAGCCAATGAAGCCTCAGCTTGCTGCTGACGCGCCGTACTACTTGCAATGTTCCCTGCGTTGCGGTCCCACAAAGGCAGCGGCAACGAGATTCCGAGTCCGACTCGCTGCTCACGGTCGATTGCATTTTCCACCGAATAAAACGGTCCAACAGCAATAGCCGGAAACCGCTCGTTCTTCGACAACGCGACTTTGAAGCCCTGCAGGGCGAGTTCGACCTGTCGAATGCGAATATCGAACGCATTTGAGCGGGACGCATTCACAAGGCCCGGCACAGAGACCGCGGTGAAAACGACAGGACTCGCGCTGACAGCTAGCGTTGCATCGGCAGATCGTCCACACAACTGATTCAGCTCTGCAGCAATCGTCTTCTCAGCTAATGCCGATTCGCGCTCCTGGCGCTGAAAAGTCAGCAAGTTCGAGCTGATAATCTGCGCTTCCAGTTGTGGCGCGATCCCAGGGAGTGGTCGCTGCTTCAGTACATCATTGAGCGCTTGAGTTCGCGAGGCGATCTCCTGCACCGCTTTCGTTCTCTCGTGAGCGCTGGTCATCGCGTAAGCCAGCGAGCGAACACGCGCGGCCAGCGTCAGGCGAAACTGTTCCAGATGTAATTCGGCAAGGACTAGATCGTGATTTGCAATGGCTTTGCGCAGCGCAATTCGACCGAAGTACTCGACGGTTTGGCTGACAGAGAAGGCCAACACCGCGCCATCGCCACTCGCTCCTCCTGAATTTTCACGCGAATTCTTGTAGCCCAATTCCGAGCTCAATTCAGGGTTGCGAAGAGTACCTGCAGTTCGCACTCCTCTTGCCACAGCGATCTCTGCGACAAAGAAGTTTAGTTCCGGGTTCCGCTGGAGCGCCTGTTTGACCAGCGCCTCCGGCGTTTCGGCAAGCGCAGTCGCGTACACGAGCAGAATGGCACTCGCGGCAAAGGACTTGGTTTGTGAATAAATCGACATTGGTTAGGCAAAAACAATTGGAGAAGCACACAGCGCGTCTGCATTGTAGGCCGAACGAAACCTGAGCGAAAAATCTGCGCGGACACACCGCGCCTGCGCTCAGTTGTTAGGCGAGCTGAGGTGGATGATCAATCGCAGCTGGCAATCGATCGGGTACGGATTGGTCACTGCTCGAAAGGAAAACAGACGCTCCAAAAGTGCCGCTGATATCCACCGCGACGGTGGAAGTTATCACAGTACCGTTATGAACCGCGCATGAGCAATGCGCACAAGGCGATTTCTCGTGCTGTGAATCCGGTTGCGAACTCTGCGAGACGCAATGATCGCCTCGCAAATCAGCAATCGAATCGGCAATGATATCGCCAGCAAACGCACACAAGCCGATAAGGCCAGTTAGTGCGAGCAACCGGGATCTGCCAGTGAAACGCATTGGCTTCACCTCTTAACGTCCGGCATTGCAGGTGTCAAACAGAAGCAGATCAGTTACAGGGCCGCGTTGCGAAGTCGCAACGCGTTGGCAATCACCGAGACCGAGCTGAAGCTCATGGCGGCGCCGGCGATCATCGGACTCAGCAGCAATCCAAAGAATGGGTAAAGTACGCCGGCGGCTATCGGCACGCCTAGCGCGTTGTAGATAAACGCGAAAAATAGATTTTGCCGAATATTTCGCATCACGGCGCGACTAACATGGATCGCTTTGACGATTCCCATTAAGTCGCCTTTCACAAGCGTGATGCCGGCGCTTTCGATCGCCACATCGGTCCCTGTTCCCATCGCAATTCCCACATCCGCCGCTGCAAGCGCAGGCGCGTCATTAATTCCATCACCGGCCATCGCAACGATCGCACCTTTGGACTTAAGTTTTTTGACGATGTCGATCTTCTCATCCGGCATTACCTCGGCCTTGAACTCATCGATGCCCAGGTCGCGCGCAACAGATTCAGCCGTTCGCTGATTATCGCCAGTGCACATCATGATCTTCAAACCCATTTCGTGAAGATTGCGGACAGCCTCTCTCGTTGTGGGCTTGATTGGATCGGCGATGCCGAGGACGCCAACTGCGTTTCCGTTTACCGCCAGCCAGACGGTCGTTTCTGCTCTTTCCTGTAAGCGACGAGCTTCTTTGGTTAGCTCTTCAGGGAATCTAACATTCGAATCGGCGAGAAATTTTTCTTTGCCAATGAGGATTACTTTGGCGTCGAGTATAGCAGACACTCCTCCTCCGGTTGTGGACTGAAAATCGGATACGCCGCGCAATTCAATTTTTTCCTGCTTTGCGCTTTCTACGATTGCCCGCGCAATCGGATGCTCGCTTTGGGATTCCACAGATGCCGCAATCTTTAACAGGTCATGTTCACTTACGGTGTTTGCGACGATCCGGCTGACTACTTCCGGTTTACCGGCTGTTAACGTGCCTGTTTTGTCTGTGACCAGGTGCGTGACTTTTTCAGTGACCTCGATCGCCTGCGCGTTTTTTACCAGGATTCCGGCTTGGGCAGCACGTCCGACCCCGACCATGATCGACATCGGCGTGGCCAATCCGAGGGCGCAGGGGCAGGCAATGATCAGGACTGAGACGGCGTTCACCAGTGCATAAGCCATGGCGGGCGCAGGACCGACGATCGACCACACAACAAAGGTAACGATCGCAATGCCGATCACCGCGGGAACAAAATAACCGGACACCGTGTCGGCGAGTTTTTGAATAGGGGCGCGGCTGCGCTGTGCATCGGCCACCATTTGCACAATTTGCGCGAGAACAGTCTCTGAACCGATGCGCTCTGCGCGCATCAAAAATGACCCGGTTTGATTCACGGTTGCGCCAATCACTTTCTCGCCCGGCTGCTTGGCCACCGGCATTGGTTCACCGGTGATCATCGATTCGTCGACGTTGCTTTTGCCTTCCGTGATTACGCCATCAATTGGCACCTTCTCGCCCGGGCGCACACGGAGCACGTCGCCCTTTTGGATTTCGTCGACCGGAATTTCATCTTCCTGACCGTCGCGAACTCGATGCGCCGTTTTCGCC
>JBKPLX010000080.1:0-5106 GCA_046731855.1 Verrucomicrobiota bacterium
TGACGGTGAAAAAGTTGCGCCGGGTTCCATTGATTGCTCTAGGGACGGTGGTTGCGCTTGGCGCGATTCTCCTGACCGGGGTGAATCTGTATGTGCAATCGCAGGGTACGCACGCGAAGATTCAACAGGAATTGAGCCGCCGCCTCGGCACCACGCTTGGAATCCGCAGCATGAGCGTGACGCCCTGGGGTGGGCTGGAGCTGAGCGGCATCACGATTGCCCAAACTTCGCCGGTTGGTCCAAGGCATTTCCTCGAAGCAAAAACATTTCGACTCCGCGTTCGTTTCCTCTCCCTTTTTTCCCGGCGTCTGGTGATCAAAGAAGTCTCGCTCATCAATCCAAAGGTAGTTTGGCCGCAAGACATGGCAGGAAAATGGAAATTACCCAGAACACGAGGAACAAAGACAGCGGCTCCAACTGTGTCCCATCCGGGCGTAGAAAGCGAACCTGCACAAACCTCTCAAACGCAGACCGCTCCTGTCGTGCCCATTTCTCCGGCGAATCTTCCTTCTCCGACTCAGGTAATAGTCAACAAGCCATCGCCGATGCAGGAACCGAGACTGGCGGTGCCTCCCGAGGTTCGACGCGTCAGCATTAAGAATGGCAATTTCAGTTTTCTCGATCATGCCGGCAGGCTGGTCGCGAGTTTTAACGGGGTAGATTTTCGCACCAGCATCCGCAGCGCCCTGGCGCTTCACGGCGATACGAAGGTGGCGAGAATTTCCCTGCAGGACCGTTTTTTTCTGGAACAACTGCGCTCCCCGCTGCGTTACGAACCGGACGTGCTGGAGTTGTCCAAGATTTCCGCGCGCGCCGGTAACGGTGAGATCAACGGCTATTTTGCGATGCAACCGGAAGCGGAGGATTCTCCGTTTACCACGAGCGTAAAGTTTCGCAATGTGCAGGCCGATCAGATTATCGCAAACGCAGGCGGACCCAAGGGAATGGTGCAGGGCAAATTGGAGGGAAATTTCCAGGCGTCCGGCAAAACGGCCGATCCGGAGGCGTTTGTTGGAACGGGCGAGATTTCCCTTCGCGACGGTCGAGTCCAACAATACAGCTTGCTTGTGCTACTGGGCGAGCTTCTTCAGATTGAAGAACTGAGAGAGCTTCATCTCGAGCAAGCGGAGGCGAAATATCACGTGCGTCCAGGCTTGGTCACAATTGACGAACTGATTTTGCGCTCTCCGAATATTCGTCTCACAGCGTCGGGAACAGTTGCATTTGATGGCAAGCTGAACCTCGATTCGGAGCTCGCGATCAATGACAAAATTCGTGGCCAGCTTTTCAAAGCGATTCGCCAGAATTTTCAACCGATCAACGAACCGGGCTATTCTGCCATCAACTTTCAAGTTGGCGGCACCATCGACCGGCCGAGCACAAACTTAATGGACAGACTGGTCGGCCGCGATCTTAGCAGCATGATAAACAGCTTCTTTGGCGGCGGAAAAAAGGAGCGAGCAAAGAAGAAAAAGAAACAGATCGAAAAAGCCGCGCCCCCAACGCCTGAGCGTAGCGACTCGGGCAGTGCGACGCCCGCCGCGCCATCATCTCCTGTTTTACCCCAGGCGGCGCCGCCAGAGGCTACCGCAACGCTAACGCCGGGCGCGTCGCCATGAGAGTGATCGCCGGCCGCGCTGGCGGAATCCGCCTGTCCGTTGCCAAGCGGGGTGTGCGACCAACGATGGACCGTGTCAAAGGCGCTATCTTTTCCAGCCTGGGCGACGCCATGGTGGAGGCACGCGTCCTCGATCTTTTCGCGGGCAGCGGCGCACTCGGAATTGAAGCGCTCAGCCGCGGCGCCTCTTCTGTTGTTTTTGTTGAGGGAGATCGACAATCAGCGGAGATCATCGAGAACAATCTCGCCAAGACAAAGTTGAAAGGACGAGTTCGAAAGCAGGATGTCTTCGATTACCTGCGGCACGCTTCCGGTGCTGAAATGTTTGACGTCATCTTTGCGGATCCGCCGTACGAAAAGACGGAAGACGGTCGGCGCTTCGCCGAAAAATTGCTGGCTCACGAAGCGTTGTCTCAATTACTGGCCCCGGATGGAATTTTCGTCCTGGAGAAGCGCCCGGCTGAAGCTCTTCCCGAAATGAAGCAGTGGCGTTTGCTTCGCCAGAAAAAATACGGGGCAACTGAAGTCTTGTTTCTGTCTCAAAGCGGTGCGAGGACTCACCGCACTCCAAACCACTGCGTGCGAAATTGTTGAGAACGTGAACCCCGTTTCGCGAAGCTTTGGAGCGCGCACGCGTCCTCGCATCACTTTCAAATTTTGAAACTCTCGTGATCCGCTTTATTTACAATTTGTTTTGGCCAATCGGACTGTTGTTCTTTTTACCGGGCTACTTGGTGAAGATGATTCGTCGCGGCGGTTACCGCGAAAAGTTCGAACAACGCGTGGGAATTTACGATAATGAACTACGCGATCGCCTGTCGAAGCGAGAATCGACATGGCTGCACGCCGTAAGCGTTGGGGAAGTAAATATCGCGTTGAAACTGGCCCGTGCATTGCGCGCACTCGAATCAGATTTGCGCTGCGTTCTGACCACGACCACTACAACTGGTTTCGCACTGGCAAACAAGAACGCGCCGCCCTGGATCGAAGTCATGTACACACCGCTCGATTACTGGCCGATCATGCGACGTGCGTTTTCGGTGATCCGACCGACGCGGATCTTGCTGGTGGAAGCTGAAGTTTGGCCAAACCTTGTCGCACTTGCGCACGAACGCCGAATTCCAACGATACTGGTGAATGCTCGGTTGTCGCCGAGATCGGAAAGAAGATTTCGTCGGTTCCGGTTTTTTGTGGCGCCCACATTTCGCCTGTTGGATCTGGTCTGCGCGCAGGAGCCGGATGATGTCGAACGATGGGTTGGGATCGGAGTTGCGCGCGATCGGATTCGCGCGGTCGGAAGTATCAAATACGATCCCAATGGGCGTGACCAGCGTTCAAAGGCGCAAGGAAAGGCGCAGCAGGGCGGCTTTAACCACGCGGATCGAGAGCGGCCGGTGTTGTTCGGCGGCAGCACGCATCGCGGCGAAGAGGAAATTCTGGCCGGCATTTTTCTGCGCTTGCGTGAGCAATTTCCGTTGTTGCGGTTGTTCATTGCGCCCAGGCACGTCGAACGGCTCCGCGAAATCCGCGCGCAATTCGGCGCTTTACCAATGCGCGTGACGCTGGCAAGCGAACTGGTCCGGCAGCTGCCGGACGAATCAGACGCGGATTGTATTGTTCTCGATACGACGGGTGACCTCCGTCGCTGGTATGTCATCGCCACTATTGTGTTCATGGGGAAAAGCCTCACGGCGCACGGCGGGCAAAATCCCGTGGAGCCGATTATCGCGGGCAAACCAGTCGTGTTTGGTCCGCATATGGAAAACTTCGCGACACTTGCGAAGGCACTAGTGTCGAAAAAAGGCGCGATCCAGGTTCATGATATCGATTCACTTGAACGAACAATCGCCGGGCTTTTGCGCGACAGCGAAGCGCGCGAACGCCTCGTCGAAGGCGCGCGCGAAGTTTTGAGCAAGCACGAAGGCGCGACCGCACGGGCAGCAGCGTTGATTCACGAAGTTAGTTCCGACGTGTAGCCACGGCGCTGTGCGCCGTCCCAAACGAAAAGCTGGAAAAACGATCTGGCAATTTGCCTTGCATGAAGGCATGGCAATTCTGATATTGGCCGCGCTTTGTGACCCTATCGTCTAGAGGCCCAGGACACCGCCCTTTCACGGCGGTAACACGGGTTCGAATCCCGTTAGGGTCGCAATTTGTTTTTCGTAGGGAAAGTGTAGCATCTCTGGCGGAACGCGCCTTATCAATACGGCGGGTTGACAACAGCACTATCGACGAACACACAAAGTTGTGGCACCCGAATCCCAAAATTGAAATTATCTAACTTTTGTCCTTTACGAAAATCAACAACAGCTACACCTAGGTGAGATCGACCAGTAAGATTCGCCACTGCGGTCAATTCAATGACGATCAATTCATTTTGTGTAACCAGTGTTGTTAGTATCAGCAGGAACAGATCATCCCGGAACGCCTGAAATTTGGTGTCCCCATCCTGGCAATGAATATCGGCTACGGGTTGGTCGGTTGAACCAATGATCGTGTTACCCTGCCATACATTCATTCGCAAGCTGAGTTTCACATCCGCTGTACTTCGTGCACCCCCAAATAAAAGGGACGAAAAAGGTCGCCGCTGCCACCTCAGCTGAGGTGAAAGCCGTGACTACAACCGGTGAGCCGTAGTTCTGAAATAATGGTTGCTGTACCGTTCTCCGCAGGTTCAAACGAATAAAAGAGACTGTTCGACCGATCTGCTGGTACCACGCTCGCTCCATTGCCAAAAAAACCGCCTACTCCATCGGACTCGAATACCGGAAAGATGGCTGCGTTCTGACTTTCACACAAGTCACCATCGCACCCGGTAGCTGATGCGAAACAGATTGGCTCGGTAATATCCTTTGTTGTGGGTCTTGTCCTGGATCTGGTCTCGGATCTGGATGACGGTGACCATACAGCTCTGCATACCGCGACAATAATTGAAGTGCTGGCTCTTTTTTGGGCCGCTTGATCTTTTGAATGCCTCGAGCGATTGCTTAAAAATCTTGGTACGAGAGCTCATTGCGTGGTTACGTTGATAGCACCAGATGGAGCCATCATCATTCATCAAGAATGCCAATTTGCCACTCGCCCCCCTATGGGAAGGTGGCAGATTGTAGGCGGAACAGGCGCTTACGCGAACCTTGAGGGGAACGGGTCACTCACGATGCCGCCCAATACGGAAGCGATGACAGGAGTTATTTACCAGTAACTAAGAGCATCGAAAACCCGACTGGTTGCCCGGACGATGCTAATCATTGGTCCGTGACGCGGAATTTTCGCGAGTGATAAAAGACGGGCGATCACCCATCACAAAAAGATGATCGCCCGCTCCACTTCTCCTCTACGCGAGCCACCTCCGATGCACAAAACCGGTTTGTGTCCGGTTACTGACTCGACCACTTGTTTCCATCGCCCCGAGAACCGTTGATGGATGTAAAAATTCGTAAATTGCGTGCGCGAGCTCTAAAACGCGATAAAGGGATCGGTTGGCACCA
>JBKPLX010000081.1:0-5357 GCA_046731855.1 Verrucomicrobiota bacterium
CCCAGCCAGCAACGATGTAAGCGACGCCGACCTTGTAAACGTTGCGCCGTTTTAACTCGGCGAAAATGTTGCCGCGATTCATTCGTCCTCTACAATTTACGGCCCGATTCGAGACACTGAAAAGTGGAAAGCGGAAAAGGATCGCACCGGAAACGGCCCTGCGCTTAGCCATCCGGAACGAAAACTAGGGTTGGATTTGCCGGATTTTGGCAGACCCAGTGCCAACCCGGTGCCGAAGAAATCCCAGTAAACCTGTCGTTAACTTTTGATCTTTGCTTTCGTTCGACGTTTCACGTGGCGGAAGTGACGCCGATACTGACCTGGCGCAATCTTTAGCGCGCGCTGGAAAACGTTGCGCATTAAATTCACGTTTCCGAAACCGCACTCACTGGCGATCGACTCCATGCTGTTCTGGCTTTCTTCCAGACGGCGACGAGCAGTTTCCACGCGAAGACGCTCGACGAACTTCGCGGGCGTGGTTTTCATTTCTTTGGCGAAGACTCGTGCAAAATTTCGCGGGCTCATTGCCACGTGCTGTGCCAGCACCGGCACAGTCAGCGGTTTGTTTAGATTATCGAGCACCCATGACTCGAGTTCGCGTAACGGTTTTCGGTCGGTCAGCTGCAGTGATAACGCGGCACTGAACTGCGATTGTCCGCCGGGCCGGCGCAAATAGAGCACGAGATTGCGCGCCACCTGCAACGCCAGTCGCGAGCCGTGGTCTTCTTCGACCAGCGCCATGGCAAGGTCCATTCCCGCCGTTACGCCGGCCGATGTATAAACATTTTTGTCACGAACAAATATTGGATCACGATCGACATGTGCGCGCGGCGCGCGCCTGATCAAAGTTTCGCACCAATTCCAATGTGTGGTGGCGCGACGGCCATCGAGCAACCCGGCGCGCGCCAGCAGCATGGCTCCCGTGCAGACGGACCCGATTCGCCGAATTCGTCCGGCGATGGTTTTCAACCAGCGGATGACGTCGGCATCTAATTCATCGTTCTCAATTGCGCTGCCGCCGGCTACGAGCAGGGTGTCGATGTTGCCACGGAGTTCGCGAAAAGTTTTGTGCGCCGTGATTCGCAAACCGCAGTTGGTAACAAATGAACGGTGAGGGGACGTAGTCACCACTTCGACGGAATAGATTGGTGATGCGCCCGGATTTTGCCTGACGAAGATTTCGGACGCCCGGGCAAAGACTTGCAACGGCCCAACCAGGTCGAGGATCTCGGTGCCTGGCGCAGCAACAAAAACGATCCGGCGCACTGTGCGAGGCGGACTTTCGCTCATCAATCTTCGTCTTTGTCCTCTCTTCGACCAAGAATAGGAGGTGAAAAATCGCCTCGGACGAGGGCGATTTATCACTCCTCATTTATCATAAACTTTTCTTATCGGTGTTCACAACTTTATCTGGGGCAGCGTCGAATGTTTTCTTGTCGTCTTCTGAACAAAAGTAGTAGGTCTTGCCTTTAAAGACCGATTTTGGAGCTGTAGCCGGATCGACATTCATTCCACACACTGGGCAAACGGGATGTTCGGCGGTGGAAACAGGCGTGGCGGCGTAAGCCTGATTCGATTCCGGATTCATCCAGCCCTGCCCCTGATACTCCAGATCATAGGCGGTGTTTTGCGCGACCTCGCGGCCGAAATAGCGCTCGACGACACGGAGCGCGAGATCGATTCCAGAAGAAAGCCCGCCCGCGGTGGCAAGGTTGCCATCTTCGACGAACCGGGCTCCGCGCTTGAGGTGGATATCCGGAAATTCATTGGCGAAACGAACAAACGCACCATGATATGTGGTTGCTGCTTTACCTGACAAGAGACCGGTTCTCGCTAGCACAAATGCGCCAGTGCAAACCGACATGGTCACGTCGGTGGTCTTAGTGGATTTACGAATCCATTCCAGCGTTGCCTCGCTCGGCCGACTTTGAGCCGGGATAACGATTACCTTCGGCGCCGGAGCATTCTCAAAATTGTAATCGGGGACGATCTTCATCCCGCCACTTGTATGAATAGGCGCAGTTGATTCGGACACGGTGTAAAGACGGAAAGGATGATCTGTCCGTTCAGGAACCATGACATCCTGAAAAACTTCCCAAGGTCCGGCGAAATCAATCACTTGTGCGCCTTCCGAAATAAGGAACGCAACAGGGATGCTGCCTTGGGTCGGCGGTTTGAGCGAGTTCGCTTTGGCTACAGCCTGATTGCTTTCAGAGGCACTGGGAGCTTTAGCGGGATTTGAGCCCGACAGTTCACCCAGAATCAGAAGCGTAATTGCAGCGAGCAAGCCGAGTTCCGCCGTTGGATTTAGTAATCTTCGATTCGTGCTGTTTGTTTGTGCATTCATGACATTCAAGTTCACGATGCGAAGCGTTGGCAGCAACGACAATTATCATTATATTTCTGCCATCCAGCAATCCGACTGCAGCGACGCGGAAGCGATGCCTAGTAATGAATGATTAACGGAAGATCGGGACGTAGATCTTTCGTCTGGCTTTTCTGCCCGCCGTCGAATGTGATTTCGACAGTCCATTCATTTCCCTCGCTCGACTGTAAAATCCTGGCTTTCTCCAAATACGCGAATGCAGCCACGGGCTGATATCCTTTTGGCCTAACTAATCGAATCTCGGTAATTCGTTGGACTCCGATTCCATGTTGCGATGCTCCGGTCTTGGAATCGTTCGTGTCGGTCTTTCCTTTTTCTTTTACCGCGAGGACGTCGGGTTCGATGAAGAACGATGGGCTCTTTGTGTCGTCACGCGCTGTTAAGATTTCAATCGCTGTTCCCTTCGGCATCCAGTCCGGCGCGATTGTCCAAGTGGCAAACGGCAAGGGCGTCCCCGTTCCAACTCGATGAAGTCCGATGCCGATCGGGCACCAGCCGCTCGTCCGCCAGTTCATTCGATTCTTGAACTTTTCGACGCCGCGCTCAGCGCCGGGCGCAACTGAAACCGTTGGGTCCGGCCACATCAGCTCGATGTAAGAATTTTGAAAGTCAGCAGTAATTGAAGCTGTTCCTTGTCCATCGTGACGATTCACATCGGGTGAAATCTTTAACCCCAATTTTTCCAATGCTGCTCGTTCCGGGGCATCGCGTGATACCACAATCCAAACATGATCGAACTCCAATTCCGCCGGCGACGCTGTCGCGCTCGGCTCCAACAAGATCGAAGTCCCACATCCGAAGCAGATCAGTGCGCCGAGAGTTTGCATCCCGTTCATCATTAAGCATTACATCGATGCCTCGTCCTGCAACGCGTGCCCTTTTTATTAATAAATGTAACGTCCTACAATTGCGATCGCGCGCTCGACGAATAAATCCCTTACGCCAGGAAAGGTTTGATGTTTGCTTTGCGATGTTTGATGTAACCATGAGTTTGCAACGAAATTGGAAATGAAATCCCAGTACGATGTGGTAATTCTCGGTGCAGGTCACAACGGCCTTGTGGCAGCCAGCTATCTTGGCCGCGCAGGCTTAAGTGTTCTGCTCCTGGAAAAGAACAATTACATCGGTGGCGCGACGACTTCGCAGAAAGTCTTTCCCGATTACGATGCGCGACTGTCGCGATATTCGTACCTTGTTAGTTTGTTCCCGGAAAAGATCATCCGGGACCTCGGATTGAATCTTGAATTGCGCCGGCGCGCAACGGCTTCGTTTACGCCTTATCTCAATCATGGACAGCACGACGGTCTGTTATTGAGCAACGTGGACGAAGAGATAAGCCGCCAGTCCATGTTCGAACTGACTGGTAGCAAGACGGAATTCGAGCAGATGAAGGCGTTTTACAGTCTTTCGCGTGTTTTTGCCGAGAAGGTGTGGGACACGATGCTGGAGCCGCTGATTGCAAAGGGAGAGCTGCGGCGCCGTTTCGATGCCGATGATGCTTCGCGGGAAGCGTGGCGCAGTCTGGTCGATGAACCGCTCGGACTCGCGATTGAGCGGTATTTACAGAACGACTTGGTGCGTGGTCTTGTCTTTACAGATGCAAAGATTGGTGTTCTGACGCACCCACACGATCTCTCGTTCTTGCAGAATCGTTGTTTCATTTATCATCTGATCGGCAACAAGACCGGCGAATGGAAGGTGCCCGTCGGCGGTATGGGCGTTGTAGCAGCGGAGCTGGAGCAGGCAGCGAGGAACGCTGGCGCGGAAATATTGACAAATGTCGAGCTTCGCGCGCTTGGCCTGGCCGGGAAGGGAAGCACAATCGAATTTTACAAGGACGGAGAACAACAAACCGTCGACGCGCGATACCTTCTGGTAAACTTTGGGCGCAACGTGTTGGCAAGGTATATCGGCCAGTTATACCAGCCGGATGCCACGGATGAAGGTTCTGTATTCAAGATCAACATGCTCCTGCAGCGATTGCCGAAGTTAAAGGCGAAAAAATACCAATTGGATCAGGCATGGTGCGGGACCTTTCACAGCGATGAAGGCTACCAGCAAATGAATCTCAGCTACGATCAAGCGTGCAGGGGGCGGCTGCCGAGCAAAACACCATGCGAAGTTTATTGCCATACGTTGACCGACGACAGCATTCTTTCGCCCGAGCTCCGGGAGAAAGGTTTCCAGACGATGACGTTGTTTGGACTGGACGCGCCATGGAACCTGTTTGCGCGCGACAACAGGACCATGCGAAAGCATGCGGAGAAAAAGTTCATCGAGAGCATCAATCAGTGGCTGGACGAACCTTTGGAGGATTGTCTGGCCGTGGCTCGAGATGGCAGCCTCTGTATCGAAAGCAAGAGTCCTGTCGATATCGAGGACGCGCTTGGGATGTTCCAGGGTAACATCTTCCAGAATGCGCCAACTTTTCCCTTTGCCGAACGCAAGGAGCAGGTCGGGACCTGGGGTGTCGAAACCGATTACGATAATGTGTTTTTCTGTGGATCGAGCGCCCATCGCGGCGGTGCTGTGAGCGGGATTCCCGGACACAATGCCGCGATGAAAGTGCTGGAAACAGCAAAGAAAACGTAGACCGTTCAATCCCGAAAGATTCGTGAGCAGCAGCCCAGTGGTTTAGATATGCCTGACGCCGATCCGAATGATGTCGCCTCAATCGACGCGATTATCACGGCTGCGTACGATGGGATTTCAGGTCCGGCGGGGAAGAAGCGTGATTGGGATCGAGAACGATCGTTGTATTATCCAGGAGCGCGTTTAATTCCGACTGCTAAGCCCGGCGCGAACGACGGTCTTGTACCTCAAATATTGGACGTGGAAGGTTTCATCGCCCGCGTGGAACCGTACTTTGCCGAGCACGGGTTCTTCGAAAAAGAAATTGCCCGGCGCACCGAACAATTCGGGCACATCGCTCAGGTGTGGAGCACATATGAATCGCGGCATAACGCAGACG
>JBKPLX010000082.1:0-28080 GCA_046731855.1 Verrucomicrobiota bacterium
ATATCGACCGGATTAGTTACGAAGAATCCAAGGTATTTGTGAACGTGACCAAGGAAGCCATCCTGGAAGCACCGCAATACCATGTTTCTCCGCTCGGCGAGGCATATGGCGATACCCGGAATTTCGACTAATGACCGGAGCGTTTCGTTGCGCGGGCGGATGAAAAGTTGACTGCGTTTATTGAACCTGAATCGGCGATCGGGGGCAATCGCCAGACTTCACACCGAGCTTAATTGATACGCGGCCGGTTCCAAGATAGCGGGCCGGGGTTCCTGTGGGCAATCCAGGACGCTTTACGGGCGCTGAGGATCGACGTAACGCACGAAAAAAAGATAAACGGCGTGCTTCGTAGCTTGCGCGCACTAGAGCCGCTGGATGTGAGCCCGCATAAGAAACAGGATCGCCGCTTGGAATTGCTCGGAATTGATTTTTGCGTGCGTTATCTGCACTTTGGCGTTCGTTGCTGCCGAGCTGGCGAATGCGCCTTTGGGGTGGGAGGATGAGCTAGGATTTCATTTTGGTCCGCCGTGAGGCCCGCGCACGCAGGGCGTTGAGGCAGTCCCGAATCGACTGTCCTTCAATGCTTCCCGCCCGGCGTTTCTTCCGTCCAATCAGGGCACATGGTTTCACTTGGAAAATTACGGGCGGACATTCCGGCGTTCGCGTCTTGGATAATCTCCAATGCTTCATCGAATGAATACCGCCCGGCATCGGCGAGGCGGTTTGTGTATCCGTGACGGTTTGGCTTCGACCATCCGCCGTGATCGCTAGACCATATTAGCCAGTTCATTCAATCCATACCATAGCGTCTTTTGTTCTAGACAGCCATTCTTGGATGGATACGTTCATGTGAACATAAAAACCATTTTACTGCGCCTATGGGCGCGCGTGTCGCGCAAGATAACCCGGAATCCTCAGCAGATGGAATTGAATTTATGGACGCGACGCCCAAGACCCTGATAGCGGCCCTCGAAGCAATTCGAGACATCGCGGCGAATGCCGTGAACCAAATCAGGCGTTCGCAGGAGGAACATTCAACGCGATGGAAATGCAAAGGGTGTCAGTACGTCGCGCCGGTGACGCAGAACAAACTGATCGTTCTGCTTTAAAATAGGGTTTCGTACGCAATTCTGCGTATTTCTAAAAATCGCGAAGGGTGTGAAAATCCCAGCATTACGAAAATGAAATCCACAGAATCCTCCTGTCCCTTAACGCAAACCTGAGAAATTCGATGAACTACCCATGGGCAAAGCCCGTGAAACACTGTACACGCTCAAGCCAGTAACGTTTAAGTATAGCGGCGACGAGAAAGGCATGACGCAAAATGGTGTTATTGCCGAGCAGGTGGCCAATGTGACTCCGGACCTGGTCTTCCGCGACAAGAACGGTAACGCGGAGACAGTGCGATTCGAGCAGATGAGCGCGATGTTGCTCAATGAGTTCCTCCAAGAGCATCACGCCGCTCTCGAGGTGCGCCGCAAGGTAGAGAAATTAGAAAGTACTATCGCCGCTCTCGTGGCAACTGTGATAGAACAGGCTGCTCAAATCCAGAAGGTGAGCGCCCGACTGGAACTGAACAAGCCGACACCGCAAGAGGTCGCCAATAGGTGACCTGAAACTTAGTGGGGGCGCGTCAGCTTGTTGCTTTCACTGACGCGTCTTCACTATTTGTAGCGACTCCGAGACCCACTGAAACGCCAGAGCTACACCCAGGCTCCGGCCAACTCCGAACCAGCGTACTAGCTGCTGTGATTCGAGGTAGCTAAGAACCTCGCGCAGATAGCCACGCGAAGTCCAAGTTAATAGGTAAGGAAAGTGTTGAGTTGTCTCGTCGGAGAGTCCGCCTCGGCGTCAGGTGTGCAAATTTGCACTACCATAAAATGCGGATTCGCTTTTGCCCAGGCGAGTGCGTTTTGTTTCGTATCGAAAAAACGATCGATGACGATCGCGTTGCGCTCAGCCGTACTTCGCCCGCACCACCGTGCAGCTTTGCGATTCACTACGTCCGGTCCAGTGTCCACGGCCACACAATCCGCATCATGAAAAACAACCTGGCTACCATAGGGAATTTTCTTTGGATCAACTGCGCAGTGTCCGTCGCGCAGTCGTGCGCCGTTCCACGCCGCGTTCGCGCCTGAACCTTCGCTATGCCAGTAAACCGTCACGCGAGCGAAAGCTGAATGCTCGCCGGCGAACAGTGGTGAGACCAACAGCAACCCGAGTCCAACTGCTGTAATCAACCACCTCATACTCTTCTCCACCCGCTGTAAGTCCGAGAGCAAGTGGATTAGGGAAATGCGGGCAATCGTTTCTATATATACTTCGGAACTCCATCGTCTTTTGGTTCCTTGGCTTTTGGAGAGTAATAGCAGACAGGGGCACATCTAAACGTCGAAAGCCTTCGCGAGCAGAGGAATTTGATATATTGGTGAGTGTGATTTTCTACGCCAACCGAATGGCGCGGCCTTTGCGGATAGAGTTTGAGAATTCCATTTATCATCTCCTAGCGCGAGGCAATGCGTGCCAGCGATTTTCCGTGACGAACGCGATTGCGTTCGCTTTCTCGAGCTGCTCAGCGAGTCAGCACAGCGCTTTGAGGCGGCTGTTCTATGCTTTGGGTTGCTACTGGATCGGGCAGTACCAAAGGCATCTTCGCGTTCTCTGGGGCAGTAGTCGAGTAAGCCAGGGTCAGGTAATCCGTGCCGCTGTTTATCCCGTCACTGGAGCCAGTGACGAAAACGCTGCTTCCATCGGGACTGATCGCCAGATCAGCAGGCACATCGGATTTATTTCCCGACCCATTGTAACGACCAAGCCATAAGGTATCGCCGTTGGAGGTACTGTAAGCGATGGTGGCATAGTCGAATGGAAAGTCAGGTGAGGCAAGGCCCGAGCTAAGACCGGTCACGAAGACTTTTGCCCCATCCGGGCTAACAGCTATGGCAGATGGTGAATCGCTGTTGTTTGCCGGCCCGTTGTAACGACGGCGCCAAAGTCTTCTCCCCGTCGCCGCATCGTAGGCAAGCGTTACAAAGTCGGTGCCGGTATCCATCTCGTCGCAGGAGCCTGTCACGAATAGCTTGGTTCCATCGGGATTTATTGCGAGTGCGTATGCGAAGTCAAAGCCATTGATTGGGCCGTCATACCGACGCAGCCATATTTGTAATCCCGTGGCAGCATCATATGCGATCGTCGCATAATCAGAGAATGAATTTGCGGATAACTATAACCGGTGACGAAGACTCTGCGTCGATCGGGACTTAAGACAAGCGCCTGCGGAAAATCGGCTGCGTTTCCCGGACCGTTGTACCGCTGCACCCATAATTGACCTCCATTACCCGCTTTGTAGGCGATAGTAGCGTAGTCGGAATCGGAGCCAGTACCACCACTTGATCCGGTAACAAATACCTTCTCGCCGTCGGTACTCACGGCTATGCTATATGCCTCATCATTGGATTCATCCTCACCGTGGGCAGGACCATCATACCGATTGACCCATAATACTTGTCCGTCGATCGCAGAGTAAGCAACTGTGGCGAAATCGCGACCCTCTCCAATGCCTCCAAAGCTTCGGCCGGTCACGAATACCTTCGTTCCATCTGGACTCAGCGCGAGAGCAAACGCTTCGTCTGGATCGTGAGTGGGGCCATCATATCGCCTAGCCCATAGCTCTGTTCCGGTGGTCGCGTCGTAGGCGACAGTGGCATAGTCTTCAAGGCCGAGGCAGCCGCTGGAGCCTGTGACAAACACGGTGTTGTTATCGGGACTAACCGCCACAGCCACAGCAGCATCGGTACACTCGGAACCATTGTAAATTCGGCTCCACAGCGTGCGCCCAGTAGGTGCGTCATAGCTGAGTGTTGTATAGTAGGAAGGACCAAGGCCTTCGCTGAGACCGGTGACAAACACTCTCTGAGCATCTTGGCTTACAGCGATCGCCTGACTCAGATCAAGGTTATTGCCCGGACCATTAAAACGTTTGTGCCAAAGCGGTCTATTCCCCGGTAATGGTGCCTGCGTGGTATCTTCTCCCTTGAGAGCGAATGGTGCGACAAAGCCCAACAGAAGAAAGACACTGCCGAACGAGAAGCGGCATTTGGCCATTTGCGGTTACCTTCTTTCCGATCACAGTGTGAGTTGCGGGACAGTGGGTTGTCAAGCCCAAACGGTTCCTGGGGGCAAGAAAGGAAGGGTCAAATCTAAACTCCGAAAGGCTTCGCGAGCAGAAGCATTTGACATTAGCGGATGGAATCTTTTATGCGGCAGAAATGGCGCGGCTAAGGTCACTATGAGTTTTTGTCTCGTACGCGTGGCCGATTGTGGCCCTTTTGTGCTTCACTCGGTAACATTGAAGTGATATAAAAGAGCGATGAAGAGAGCCACAAAGTTTACGATTGTCGCACTATTGCTCTATGTAGTTACAATTCCGGCCGACGTGACGATCGTATCGGCTATTGCCGCCGAGGCGCCGAGACCTACGCCAACACCAAGGCCCCGCCCAACCCCACAGCCGCGCCCGACACCGGGAATTCTTCGGGGAGTTTTTTGCTTGCTACCAGAGGGGCAGGGAACGGGCCGGGATCCTTCCGTATATTCTAATCCGGACGTTGACGGTATTAGTGTGCGCCAGGACTGGGGCGATCTGGAGCCGACTGAAGGCACCTTCGATTGGAGCTTCCTCGATAACGTGATTGCAAGAGCAGCAGAAGTACGTAAACCGGTTTTGCTACGCGTTGCCACCGGAGGAGGGGATATTGCTCTGGGAGGAAGTTGCCCAAGCTGGGTAATGGATGCAGTTGCCGCTGAGCCGCTTCCTGATTCACAAAAGTTTTACACCTTCAATGACAACGGAAGGTCAGTAACGATCGCAGTTTTTTGGGACCCGGTCTGGCTAGAAAAAAAGCTAGCCATGATTACAGCGGTGGGTGCACGTTATTCAAGCAATCCCGCGGTGAAAATTGTCGGAGCAAGCTTCGCTAACGCTAGCTCGGAAGACTGGGGGGTGCCCCACACACCTCCTGAAGTGGCCGCATGGTTTGCCGCTGGCTATACATCCGACAAAATGCTCGAGGCGGGGAGGCAAATTATTGATGCCACGATGGAGGCTTTCCCCAATTCATACGTGACTCTCGCTGTTGCAGCAAACGGCCCCACCCTCGATCCGAACCCGAGCTATGTAGCCCGTAATGCAGTGCTAAACGCTCGCGCTTCCTGGCCCGGCAGATTGATTGTTCAGAAAAACTCTCTGGGAACATTTATCCCAGCTGCACCAGGGACGGGCACTCCTTGGGACTTACTCTGGAATAGCCGTCCCGATGTGGCCGGTCAAATGGTGTACTGGTGCTATGGCGATATGACTTACCGGGTGAACCACGGGGTTCCAATTGACCCATCAATCGCCCTCATGAATTCCGTTGATAAAGGGGTGGCCTATGGGACGAAATACATTGAAATATATCGCACGGACATCATTAACTTGCTGGCTGCGACTCATTACGCGCACATCACGCTGACGACACGCTAAAGGATTAACGTTGGGGCTTTCTGATCGCGGGCGTCGGTCCAAATTGCGGTGGAGTGCCCTATGGGCGTGGCGCCCGGCCGAGGTGGAGTGTCTGTCGGCATCGCGCCCCGCACCCGCGGAATCAGTAGCGCCACCATTTACAGTAGCCGCGGCTAAACCCAATATCTTACCCTTCATCCTTTCCCATTATCATATCGAATCTTCCTGATCAGAGGGCGTCCCCAGCCAACTGCTACCGCTTTGGGCAGAGCAGATAGGGTCAGATCCAAACTCCGAAAGCTTCGCGAGCAGAAGCATTTTGACACGGCGTAAGGTAAGCTCTGACCCCGTAATCCTCTTGGATCGATGGTCGCCGGTCTTGCACAGGCCTAATTTTCTTTGACGCGATGAAATGCTCCTGCTAGACGATAAACGTGATTTTCCGCTTTCTCGCAATAATAATAGTGGCTTCTATTGTCACGGGCTGTACTGAACTAAGCGATGTTTTGCTCGCCCCAGACGAACCCGTTGTTTATGTCGAAGACCATCCTTTTCCGGGTGTCTTCGATCCCTACTACAATGAGCCCAAAATCTACCGCGAACCACGCTATTATTACGAATCAACAAGCAAGAAGAGCAAAGGCAACAGGGTGTTCAAGACTACAAAGGTGAAGGACCAATACGGTAACACGGTTTACAAAAAGACCACCTCACACAAGAAAAAGAAGCACTAGCCCCGACTAATGAAATTTCGTTTCTCTCTCTTCATCCTCCTCCTAAGCGTCGCAAACGCATTCGCGTCCGATCTCGACTTCACGCTCGTGAACCAGACTACCCGAAGCTTTGAAGGTCTGTATATCACCGCCTCTGACAACAAAGATTGGGACGCAAATCTCCTTCTCGACGGAAAAGTGCTGGCCGCTGGGGGAAAGATCCGCGTGCGCTTCAAGAATGACGCAAAATCAGAAACCTGGGATTTCAACCTGGTGGACAACGAGGGATTCTCAGTAACCTTCAAGAAAGTAAACCTGACAGGCGCTGACACGGTCACGTTGAAGGACATCAACGGTAAGATCACCGCGGAGATTGAGTAGGCAGCGAACTGATTAAGAAGGTTGGCTGAGAGATGACCGCGACGTTCTCATTTGTTTTGAGCTCATTGAGATGATTAGGGTCGCCGGTATCTGGCGATTTTCCGTGTGAGCGCAATTGTCGCGACAAAATTAATTGGCGAAATGCTAAAACTTTAGATACTTCCCCGATCCACTCCACGCTCAGCACAAACACGATGTGCTAACACATACTCCAACTCCATCCGGCTTTGCCGAGGGTGTCAGCGATGATGCACTTCTAACTGCCCGCTTCGACACGCTCAAGGCGTGAACTTATAGACGGCTCCGTCGTCGTTATCGCCCCCGTGAACGGTGGCTCCGTAAAAATTTCCGAACCGATCAACTACCATCCCATTGTAGGAAAACGCGCCGTCTGGAGGGCCTTGGAAGGAATGAACCACAGTCTCAGTCCACTGACCGCTGCCACTGGGACTTAACTTAAAAATGACGCCACTGCCCAAGCCACCCTCGCTCGTGGTCCCATACAAATTGCCGATAGTATCAGCAACAAGGTTACTGATTGGGCTATTGCCGTCGGTCCCCTCTTGGAAACTATAGAGGACGCTCTCATTCCATTCGCTGATAGCATCTCGCGGAGACAGCTGGTAAACAGTGCCGATGCCATTAGCTCCGCCGTAATAAGTCGTTCCATAAATGTTACCCAAACTATCGAAGAGCAGCGCGCCATAGGGAAAACTCCCGTCGGGCTGGCCTCTGAACGAATAAATCGTCTTGAAATCCCATTTTCCGCGACCTGTCGGCGTAAGTTTGAAAACAACTCCGCTTCCATAAGTGCCGCCTGCAGTAGCCGCGCCATAGAGGTCGCCACGGCGAAAAACCATCCTTCCAGCTGAGCCTGTGGCTCCGTCCGCGCCGCCGGTAAAAGCATGAATCACCTTGAAGCGCCAATCTCCATTGTGTTCCTGATGGATTCTATAAATGGTGCCGAAACCGTACTTGCCACCGGTCGGCGCCATCCCATAAACATTGCCGTCCCGATCCAATGTCACCCTCGCGCCGGGGCCAGATCCATCCTCGCCGCCGGTGAAAGCATGAATCACTGTCTGAGTCCAGGTTCCACCCGAGTTCGTTAGCTTATAAACCACGCCACAACCGCCTTCGCAGCTACCTGAACCGCCGGTAACTGCCGTGCCATACAGGTTGCCTTCGCGATCGAGTGTAACTCCTTTGTAGGGCTCACCTCCATCGGCGCCACTCGTAAAGCTATAAAGCACCTTGTGCACCCAGCCAGTTGGTGTATGCCTGAGCTTAAAAACTGTCCCGCTTCCAAAATCCCCGCCGAGCACCGTCGTTCCATAAATGTTCCCAGCGCTGTCCGTCTCCAAATCGGTATCGGCGTATTCACCTTCATCCTCTTCAAAGCTAAAGATGACATCTGTCGATGCCGCAGTAGCCATGGTCAGGGACAGCGCGAGCACCAACACGAACAGTAAAGTTATTTTGTTGAGCTGATTCAGTGCATTCATGGTTCTTTCTTCCTTCTTTTGCCTGCTTCGTTTTAATTTCTGGAGTTGCGGGTCCGGACGAGACGAAGAATCGAGCGGTGAGAGAGTCCTCCGCCTGGGTTCAGATCCGCTTTCGCGGTGCCGAGTTTCCAAAAAAACCCTACGATTTGTCAAGCCAATTTCCCGCAGCCGCAGATCGCCGTATAACAGGACGACCGGTTGGCGCATAGGCGAATGCGTTCCGGACATATATTTGGCTGCGAACCAGCAGCATCAGACTATGGTCGTGATCGACCCATACATATTATGAGCGGGTTCTTTGAGGAATTGCAGCGTCGAAAGGTTTATCGCGTCGCCGCCGCTTACATCGTCGCCGCGGGGTTCTTGATTCAAATCGCCTCGGCCGTGTTTCCAGCATGGGAATTGCCGAATTGGAGTTTCCGCCTCGTAATCGCGCTTTTGCTGATCGGTTTTCCGATCGCGCTCATACTCGCCTGGGCCTACGACATTACTGCGCAGGGAATTCAGATTACGCCGCAAACAGGAACCCATCGTCGGCGAAATCTCATTTTGCTCATCGTCGCCGCAGTCATCGTCTCCGCAGCCGCTGGATTGTTTCTTTTGCCGCGGACCGTCTGGCGCAAGGTCGACAAATCAGTTGCGGTCCTGCCATTTCAAAATTTGAGCAGCGATCCAGAGAACGCCTATTTCGCTGATGGCATCCAGGAGGAAGTCCTGACGCGTCTGGCTAAGATCGCGGATTTGAAAGTAATTTCGCGCGCTTCGACGCAACAGTATCAGAGCCAACCGGGGAATCTTGCTGAGATCGCGAGGCAGCTTGGCGTAGCGAACATCCTTGAGGGTAGCGTCCAGAAGGCAAGCAATCAGGTGAGGGTCAACGTTCACTTAGTTAACGTGCAAACCGGCTCTCAGCTGTGGGCCGAGACGTATGATCGCAAGTTGAGTGATATCTTTGTCGTCGAGAGCGAGATCGCCAAAGGGATAGCAGAGTCATTGCAAGCAACGCTGACTGGTCGTGAGGAGCAAGCATTGGCCGCCAACCCCACAAACAATCCGGAAGCTTACGATGCTTATTTACGCGGGCTGGCTTTTGAAGCGCGCACTAACTACTCGAGCGATGCCCTATTTAATGCCATCGATTTTTATAATCTGGCAGTGCGGATTGACCCGAATTTTGCGCTCGCATGGGCACGACTTTCTGGCGCGCACGCGCTTCTTTACTTTAACCGCGGGGACACAACTGCCGCTCGCCGCGATGCGGCCAAAGAAGCTTTGGAGCATGCGCAGAAACTGCAGCCGAACTCGCCCGAAACGCTGCTCTTCCTGGGTTATTATCAATATTGGGTGCTGCACGATTACGGTCTGGCCAAAGCCACCTTCGCGCGCGTCAGCAAGATGTTGCCAGGTAACAGCGAGGTCTCATACGCCCTTGGAGCAATCGCGCGACGCGAGGGACATTGGGCCCAAAGTGTTGCCTACTGGGAACGAGGCCTCGCCCTCGATCCGCGGAATACGGTGTTACTGGCTGAAGTGGCTTTTACTTACGCCGTGCTTCGACAATTCCCAACAGCCATAAAGCTCTACGATCGAGCACTCGATATTCTCCCTAATGAGTTATACCTGACTGCGTCAAAGGCCAGCATGTACCAGGCCGAAGGTAATCTGCAGGAAGCCGCGAAGTTGCTGATCCATGTAACCACACAAACGAATTCGGATCCCGCCGTTCGGGTCAAACTTGCTCAATTGAGACTTGAACGAAACCAGACTGAGGCCAGCCGGTTCGTTCCGTCCCGAGAAGCTCGACTCCACTTTGATTCTCCAATGGACAAGGGCCTGAAGCAGGTGGGGCTGGCATTGATCGAGCGCGTAGCTTGGGACACCGGATCAGCAAGAACTTTCGCCGAAGAGGCGCGCAATACGCTTGAGCCAATTAGAAAGGAGCAGCCAGACAATGCGTTCGTTGCAGCAGCGCTGGCCGTTGCCTCTGCCATGCTCGACGAGAAGGACTCAGCCCTCAACGAAGCGCAGCGTGCAATCATGCTTGTGCCGACTAGCAAAGATCGACTGTCCGGGCCGGGGTTCGAAGAGAACCTGGCACTAGTTGAGACGATCATTGGCGAGAATAGTCGTGCGATTTCAACACTCACAAGGCTGTTGCAAACGCCGTACAGTGGCTGGCTTTATAGCCCAGCTCCGATTACGCCGGCACTTTTGAGGCTCGATCCGCTCTGGGACCCTTTGCGCGCCGATCCCGCTTTTCAAAAACTCTGCGAGGAAAAGCAGCCGTGATCGTCGAATCAAAGGGATGCTTGCGCGGCCCAAAATTTAGTCCTCGGTGATGATGACGAAGAGATCGTGCTCTTCATCCGAGAAAACCTGCACCGCAGACCGTCCTGAATAACCCATAAGGCGGTCAACTAAACGAAGCAGCACTTATTTTCGCAACGAAGCATCTCGCTGCTTCCCCCGGCGTTTTTCATCGTGGATGAGGTTTTACGCCTCCCACGCCCTGCTCAGTTTTCCGTGTTTCCTCGCATGTCCGCCTGCTTCAGCGACGTGCGTTCGATGACTCTTAATCCTCAGTGATGATGCCAAAGAGGCCGTGTTCTTCGTCCGCAATCCCAGCGGTAAAAAACACTCCCTCGGCCTGAGGAAGAAGATCCCATAAGCCGTCGAATTGGAGCGGCGTTCCGTCGGCGCGCATCAGGGTCTCAATGAAATTGCCGGTGTGAGGATTATAATTGTTGATGCGTCCATCCCCGAAATTGCCAACCCAAAGTTTGCCTTCCACGAGCGCAAGCCCCCACGGGGAATTGAGATTCCCCCGTGAAATCAGTCTCCTGATTAAATTGCCGCTGGTATCGAACACCGTGACGAAACCGTGGCCCGGGCCAGGAACATCATCTGCCTTTTCCTCATCCTGCTTGGCATAGGTGACAAAGATCTTGTCATTGAGATTTCGGATGCCAAATGGCGCATAATCTATCGGAAGACGTGGATCGACAAAACCGCTAGTGGTTACTCTCTGGAAATTTTCGTCAAATACATCCACCCGGCCCTGACGAAAGTTAGTGGCGTAAAGGAAATTATGCCCATGCGCCGTGCCCATGGTCAAGCCTTTGTAGACCGTTCCCAGTTTGCCTTCGACAGCTACAATGGCATTGGTCTGGTCCAGAGTAGGGTTCCAGCCGGAAATTGTTCCATCTTCACTAACGAAAATGAAAAAGGCGGGCGCCGAGGTTCCATTTTTCGTTACTTGGAAGAAGGGAGTATTGTTGAACACGATACCGGTCGGGTTGGCTCCAGCGTGGGCGCGCTTCGCCGGAATCGCTACGACCAGCGAAACAGCAGTGCCATCCTGCCCGTAAAGAGTGGAAACACCGGTGCCGTTATCGCTGACCCAAATCGTGCCGTTTGGCGAGACTGCCATGCCCCACGGGTTGACCAGGTTGTCATCGACGTGTTGCGCTACACCAGCGATGTCGGATTGGAAGTTTGTCCACGAATAAGTATCCCCGGAAGCTTTCGGGGCGGCCAGAATTGCCAGTGCGAACAAAGGCACGGCAATTCTCAAATAAAAAGAAGTTGTTTTCATAGTTTGATGATTGTTTTGATGTAGGCAGAATCGCAGCAATCGATGCCGGGCGGTGTGTCGGAATAGTAACGCCGTTGTTACTTTTGGCAGCGAGGCACCTGGCATTTGTCGTAACCGCTTCGCTGTGCCGAGGGGTTTTGCGCTGTGAATTTCATATTACAGCGACGCAGCGCCGTGGCTACAACGCCGCGGGAATCTGTTGTACTCAGCAAAAGCGGGCGTCGATGCGTCCTTTGGAACTATGCGCCTTTCACTTTGCGGATTTTAAAAACTCCACGATAGCGCGCTGTTCCTGGCCGGTAATATTGGCGCGGAGACGCATGTGATGGACGATTACGTCCCACTGCGCGTCGCTATACATTGTGGGCGGTCGAATGTTGTGGCAGCGCAGACAATTATTAGACCAGAGCTCTTCGCCATTGAGCCCCATGTAGGAATCGCTCGATACGGCGGCATCCGATTGCGTTGTGGTCTGATCTGTCTTCGGCCCCGCAAACATATCCCAACTCGCACACCCACAAATCAGAAAAACCAAAGCTACGATGTGGCTGCGGTTCCTTGTCATATCGATCCTTCCGTTAGAAACCCATAGCTGTTTGAATAAACAGGGCGTTTCTATTGGGCTCGCCACTCGGTTGATCCCACTCATAGGCGGCTTTCAGTACTGTGCTGGGACTTAGCCAGTAATTCAGTCCAAGCGTCCATCGAGTCTCCCACGGATCTCCCAGTCCGCTCGGATCACGACTTAGATGGTCCCAGCGGAAGACCATTTCGAGGTTCCTTAGAAAATCGCCATCGAGTTTGGTAGGCCGATAGGCTAGCTCCGCGTAACCGCCATCTTGTTTAGCGGTGAGCGGCAGCGGGCCAAAACCCAGTGAGCCATCGGGATCATACACCGCGTGGTCGACGTGACTCCAGGCGTACTGCGCAAACAGATTGATGCGTCCTTTTAGCAGGTCGGAATCGCGAGTCACCTCCAGGTCGACGGATTGAACCAATGCTTGAACGCGAGAAAAAGTCGTTCCTTGAAAGCCGGGCTTAGAGGTTTCAAAGCCATAGCCGACTTCGACTCCCGGAATGGGCAGGAAACCAACTCGGCCCCCGACTGCTTTGTTGTCGTTGTTATCGGTGTAGCTATTGAAATCAAGCGTTCCAGCCGTGCGAGCATCGAAGGTATTGAGGACCGGACCGTTGGACACATAGAAAGCATAGTTCGCGCGGGTTGGACCGATTGGAAATCCTCCCCGCACCTGGGCGCCGACGGATATGTTTGGCAGGATCCCATGGTAAACACCTATCGGGCGATCGGGCAGTTTATTAATCCATTGCGGCTCGAAGCGCTCGACGAAGACGTTACTAGGACTGAAGAATTCTCCGACACCCACTGCAATATAGTCGTTGAGGAGATACGAAAGTTGGGCATTCACGAGGTTTACGTTCGTGCCACCGCCGCTGGGCTCGATCTCCAGCCGGCTGTCGAACAAAAGTTTCGGGGTCAATTCCCAAAGGAAAATTGGATTGAAAGAGGCCGAAAATGTAGAGACTTCGCCGTTGCGCGCCTCAAACATGCCTTCGGCCCAACCGGCAAGCAGGAATTTGGTCGTTCCGAGCAGGGAATCTAGTGATTCGGCCACGGGCCGGGCAACGGCAGGAGTAACCTCCTTATGTAAGTCGGCGGCATCTTGACCTTCAGGCCCCTCTTGCTTTCGAGCTGAGCTGGCAACCGCCTGCCGCTCGGAGCTCTCTGGCTTTGGCGTCACTGCTTTTTCTTTCTTGAGAGCATCCAGTTCCTTTTTCATCGCCAACAGTTCAGCTTTAAGCTCATCGTATTCTTTTCTAGTAACATATTCGTCTGTTGTCGTGTCCTGGGCGTGAGCCGAGACGATCGCTAGGAGAGCTGCGTGAATAATCGCTGCCGGATAACAACGATAGATCTTCACTTTGCCGTTACCTCCTGGCCAGCGATCGAAGATAGTTGATGACATTCCAGCGGTCCGTGGGCGATAGCCGCGAGCCATAATTCGGCATTGGTTTTTTGCCGACAGTGATTTTCCAGAACAGCTCGCCGTCCGTTTCTTCTCTAATCAACGGATCGGAAAGTTTTGCTGGATGAATGCCCAGATCGGCTGCGTCGGGCCCATCGCCATTTCCCGTCTTTCCGTGACATGCCACGCAACGTTTCACATAAATTTTCTGCCCCGCTGCAAGTGAGGATTCGCTTACAGCAACAGGATTTTTCTTTCGCGCTTCTGCTGCCGGAGCTGTCCATTTTTCAGTTGAGCCCGGTTGTTCTCCACTAACATTGATGAGCGCGGAACCAAGAATGGTTGTGAGAAATGCTACAATCCTCATCAAGCGAAGACGCGACTGACGAGTCATATCAGTCATGGCAGAGAAATTTCGAAAGCTAGAAGGCATGCGGTAGGTCGAGACGCGCTACTGTTGGTTCGCTGGTCCGGCATCAGAAAGAAGGGCGTATGCCTGACTGCTCGCCTCTAAAAAGGTTGCAGATCGTACACTTCCACCAAAGCATTGCCGGTGCTGTTGCTCACACCGCGTATGATCGCGGTGTAGTTTCCCGGTGGTAGCATAGCAATGATTGCGGACTCGCTTGGCTGAGTCGGAGCATGCCCGCTGTTTTGGATTGCGCCAACCTGGTCGGTGGTGATGATCCCGCCGATTATTGTAGTCTGCCAGTTATTGTTAGAGGCAATCAACGTCCCTGCACCGTTGTGCAGCTCCAATGTCGGATCGGCTAATACATCGGGAACCCCAAATGGGGTGAGCTCAGGACCAATGGCACGTACAATCACCCTCTTGGGCTGGGTGCCTTGAACAATGAACCCACCAATCATCACGTTGTCACCCGTCTGAACAAATTCGCGAGTACTGATGTTGCCGAGAAGTGCGTTATTTTCAGGGCTGAGATCGTATACTTCCACCAGTGCATTGCCGATACTGTTGTTTACACCGCGTACAATGGCGGTGTAGTTACCTGGCGAAAGCGTTGCCATGATCGCAGATTCGCTTGGCTGAGTCGGAGCATGCCCGCTGTTTTGGATTGCGCTAACCTGGTCGCCAGTGATGATTCCGCCGATTATTGTAGTCTGCCAGTTGTTATTCGAGCCAATCAACGCCCCCGCGCCATTGTGCAGGTCCAATGTCGGATCGGCCAACACATCCGGAACCCCAAACGGCGTGAGCTCGGGACCAATCGCGCGCACAATTACCCTTTTTGGCTGGATCCCTTGAACAATGAACCCGCCAATCATCACGTTGTTATCCGTCTGAACAAAGCCGCGAGTACTGATGTTGCCTAGTATCGATGTGAAGGCGGGGGTGGATGTTGGCGAAGGCGTTGGCGTGGGTGTTGGTGTTTCACTCAGGACTGAAATCGTGCCTACCATGGCGCAGCATGCGCCGTGCGGAGTGCAATAGTATGAAAACGACCCGGCCGTGTTGAAGGTATGCATGAAGCTAGCTCCCTGGTTCAGAATTCCAGAGTCCCACAACCCGCTAGGCATCCCCGGCGAGCCCGAGGTACTGCTGTGCCCGCTCGAGCTCCACGTCCAGCGCACCGCATCGCCTGGATGAATCGTCACCGATGAAGGCGAAAAGAAGAACCCGCCGTTGCCAACTGTTACAGTGACTGTCGTACCGCTGGCAACGCCCGGGCACAACGTCAGAAGCGAAGTAATAGTCAATGCTGCTGCCACGATGTAGGATGAAGAGCTTTTCATTGCACCAATATTTCAGCGCGAGCTTTCCAACGATTGACACCGCATGCGATGCTGGAAAAGTAACGCGCCTGTTACTTTACCGATTGTGGAAGCGCGCGATCAAAATACACTCCCGTGAGTGTTTAACGCTTTGCCCCGACCGTCATTCCTGGAAACACCTGTGGAGCTTATGATGATTCGCGAATCGTGTAACCTACGTGGCGTACCGTATGAATGAGAGGTGGATCGCTAATTTTTCTTCTCAAGCGCCCTATGAAAACCTCCACCAGTTTGGTGTCGTATTCGTGCGGGTGTTCCCATACGCGTTCGCACAACTCAGTACGTGTAAACACGCGGCTCGGTTCCCGCATGAGTACCTTTAGCAGCATCAGCTCGCGCGCGGACAAATGAATGTGGCGCGCGCCGCGATGCACCTCATGGCTTGCCAGATCGAGTGTCAGGTCACCAACACGAAGCTTGAGTGTAGGTTCCTCAGGATAGCGTCGTCCCAGCGCATTTACGCGTGCTACCAGTTCCCCCATTGCGAATGGCTTTGGCAGGTAGTCATCCGCGCCGAGTTGTAGTCCGGTAACACGGTCATTCACTTCGCCGCGAGCGGTCAACATCAGCACGCGACTGGCAAGATGTTGCGCACGCAGATGCCGAAGGACTTCAAAGCCATCCATTCCGGGCAGAATAATGTCCAGCACGATCAAATCGAACGGCGTCGCCTCTATTTTATCGAGAGCCCTTTCACCTTCGTGGACGACAATCGGGTCGTGACCGGCTTCGGTGAGCGTCGATGCAATTCGCCGCGCTAATACGGCGTCATCTTCAACTACCAGGATATGCATAAGTTTCTTAGGCAGAGACAGACCTTAAAACCGCGTCGTGAGTTGAGCTGCGACCAAGTGATTGTCGTTCCCTTGGCCGGTTGTTTCGTGTTGATAGCTATACTGAAACTTCAATTGAGTATGTGATGTAAAGCGGTAACCTGCGGCAAAGTCAATCCGCGCGAGGTCTTCACTCCAGCGAATACTCCCGCCGGCGGGATCACTGACGTCGCCGAAGAGCTGCTGGTTCCACCGAATCGCGCCGAACAGTTGGGGCGTAAACTTGTATTTCGCTTCAATGTAGTAAGCAAAGGTGTCTGCATTTCCTACCCGGGGCACTTGGAAGCGTGCTTCATAAAACTCGACCCACACCTGTAAATGGCGCCAGGCAAAGCTGGCGTCTTGTCCTAGAACAAATTCCCGGTAATCGCCGATGCTGCGCCCGGGCGGCAGCGTAGCTTCGGCTTCACGCCGAAAATATGGCCCTTCGCTTGCTGATAAACCAAAATTCCACGCCTCGTTAGGCCGGTAACCGAGTCGCCCACTGAACGTTGGATACTCGAAACCACTCTCGGTAACGTTCCAGGATTCTGGACGCGATGACAACGATGCATTCTTCATTTCCACAGCGTAATCAAATCGATCCAGTCGGCCGGATACAGATATGCCGCTCGCATAGCTGGGTCCCCAGATTACCGGATTAAACGCGTACTTTTGATAGTAGTAGAATCCGTAGATGAAGTCGAACGCCGAGAAAGGCGCGGACTTGTCCCGAATTGGCGTGACGTTCTCATAAACTATAGGCGCGTTGATGAACGGATTCTCCCAAGATAGATGCCGCGGCACCCAATTGCCGACTACCGTGGCGAATTTGCCGATCTGCACAGTCAAGCGACCATCATCCCAGGGCGTTACGCGCAGCGCGTATTCGTCGAGTCGAATTTGAGCGCCGTTATCGCTCGGGTCAAAGCCGCGATCCAGCCGCGACTGTGAGAAGAAATAAACGTGAGAGCCAGCTTGCGCGTCGAGAAAGAGTGTCAAACGCGGATTAAAAAGCGTGTCGCTACTGCTGTCGATGAGTCCGGGTGCGGGCTGCTCGAAGTGATAGATTTCCAAATCGAGAGTGCCACTCAATCGCACGCGTAGATTGTCATGAAATGCCGAGGTGGTGAGCGTGTTGTCGAGCTGGTCGAAAAAATCATCGATGTCAGAGGCGCAGGCGGTGCAGGCAAAAACGCATAGACTGAGGGCGCGCAGCTTCATGCAACAGCATTAACACCGTCCGCAGCAGGAAAGCGCACCTCAAATTCAGTCCAATCGTTTTCCGAGCGAACCAGGCATAAATCGCCCCCGTGCAATCTGGCGAGCTCGCGAGCCAGGTTGAGACCTATCCCGTGACCCGAAACGGACGAGGGCGTCGAGCGATGATGAAAACGCTCGAAAATATTTTCGTCGGGCGGAATTGTGCGGCCGGTGTTGGCTACACTCAGCACAACATTTTTGGCATTGCAGTGTGCACTGACTCGAATTAGTCCACCAGGCCGGTTGTACTTTCGTGCGTTCTCAAGGAGGTTTTGCACAATGAGCGAGGTGTACCTTTTTTCTCCGGCCACAAATAAACCAGCAGTAAGTTCCTTTTCGATTTTCACATCAGGCGAATCGGGAAGCGCGCTAAGATCATCCAGCCACTCATCGACTAGCTGACTAAGGTTCACCGGCGTGGACGCAATTTGAAGATGTCCGGCATCCATGCGCGACAAAAGAAGCAAATCGTCAATTACGCCAGTTAAACGATGCGTTTGATGGAGCAGGGCGGACAACTCCTCGTAAATTTCCGGCTTGAAACCTTCGCGAGTCAGCAATGTTTCCAGGCCGACGCGAAGAACCGTGACAGGGCTTTTCAACTGATGGGAGGCGTCGGCGGAATATCGAGCCGATCTTTCCAATTCCTGCGCGGTGGAGGCAAGCGCGGCTTCGGCGCGTTTTCGTTGCGCGCGATTCTCCTCCGAATCCAGTGCGAGCTTTTTAACGGGTGCCGAGAACCTGAGTGCTACCACGTGGCTTGCGACGAAACCGCCTAACAAAAGCAAGGCGCCTGCGCCGCCAATTTGCCAGCGGAGACGATGTAGTTGAGCCATCGAATAGGCGAGGGGATAAACGCAAATTTCGTAAGCGGCTGGAAACAATGACCCAGGATTGAGCCGCTTGTAAAACAGAAGGTGAGGCGCGCCATCGACATTGACGCGAAAGTTGTCTTGCTCGCGATCGGAACTTGCGACCTCAGCCGCTATCTTTTCGTTGAGCGATGCTTGCGCCGATTTTGGGAGCGAGGGCAAATGCAATTGGCCATTGACCCAGACCCCACTTCTCATCCCTACCTCCGCATGTTCCTCTTCAAGTTCAAGCGGCTTGAATCCGATGACGAGGGCAGAGATAACGTCGCCTGTGTCGCTCGAGAAGATCGGTACAGCTATTACTTCGTCGATAGTCCCTCGGTCGGTTTCGGTATTCTCCCTGATGTAACCGATTTGTTGCGTGTCGGGCAATCTGCTCAAGGCGAGTTGCGTTTCCGTTTTCATATCCAGTTCGCCCACATCGTAAGTATTTGGCGGCTTGATCACCGCGCCTGTGCTGTCGAGAAACCGATAAAATCTGGCATGCAAAGATTGCGCTGCCTGCTCTGGCGGCGGTTCGTCACCTTCCATTAGATCGCGCAGTTCATCCTTTGCGCTGGGATACAGCAAGTCGATCGCATTATCTTCCATGGCCGCATGGATCCGCGGCTTGGCCGCTAGGACGTTGCAGCGCTCGGCCAGGGCTGCGTGACGCAATTCTTCGAGTTTATGCAGCGAGGAAATCTCGGCCTGGAAATTTTCCTGCAAATTTCGTTCCGCATCAGCTGTGACCTTGCGCTGCGCGAGGTAAAAACCAAGAGCGGTCAGCGTTACTACGATGATCATTATCGCGGTGAATAAGCGAGATCGAAAGCTTGCTACACTTTCATCTCTCGCTTGAACCGCCGATCTCATGGAAAATCAACGCGGAGCGTCTGGCCGTTTTTCAGCTCGACCGGTTTCTCGCGCGTGGTCCTGCTGTCGATCCAGGCCTTAAGCGTGTAATGACCCGCAGGAACTCCGCTTAGTCGAAAGTGCCCGTTCGTATCTGTCATCACAAAATACGACGTATTCAAAACCAAGATCAGTCCTCGCATGTGTTCGTGAATGTCGCACCGCAGTGTAACCAGACCCGGCTTATCGAAAACTTGTGCCGGGATAGGGCGTTCCTCGGGGCGATAACGGCCAAGGTCAAATCGCTTGGCCGGCGAGTAGGAAAAGATGTTGTGATAAGTCTCGTCAAGATTTGGGAATTCAACCTTAGTTCCAACTCGTATGGGGAGAAGCGCTGGAATGAACGTCAAATCCTTCTGCGCGACTTCTTTCGTTGGCTGCGACGCTGGACGTGGGAAAGCACCGTCGAGATAAACTACCGCTAGCGGCGGCTGTGTAGACAATACGCCGCCTTTGGTGACGATCTCGTATCTCTTAGCCTGAACAGGCGCCGAATGCGATTTCGGAAGTTCTACGCGCCCTTCGACGATAGCGCTCGCCAAAAGCGCCATGGGCATTACGTAAAACACTGCGTTAAACCACAGCAAGCCGCGGAGGCGCATTTTCGAAACAGTTTAGCAGCGTTTCACCAGTTCGAAAGTGTTTGCGGAGACATAATGGTCCACGCGATTTGCCTATCGAGTTTTAGGCCGTGTGGCAGCAATTGCCGGAAGAGCGAAGAAAATTGTCGCGATCAGGCTCCAGAAGATCCCAATTGCACATGCAATACCGAGGCCGGTGAGGGCTGGGTTTTGCGCAAGGGCAAGCGAGCCGAACCCGCTCACCGCGGTCAGGCCCGCGAGTAAGATGGGCTTTACCACGCCGGCAACATCATGCTCAATCTCGCGCGTCTTTTGCCACACCAGTACAAGATATATTCCGTAGTCCACGCCGATTGCCAGAACAAGGCGGAACGATAGCACATTGAGAAGATTCAAATTGATGTGCATCAGCTTCATCGAGGCAATCATTGCACCAATCCCGAACGCCAGTGTGACGACCTGGATGATCCACAAACGAAAATTCCGATACAAAAGGGCCAGCAACGAGACGTCGAAGATCGCCATCAACGCGCTGATGATCAGCAGTTGGTGACGCGACCACGGCAGCAGGTCAGCAAGCGCATAACTCCAGCCTGAGAGAATCATTGGAACGTCGGCTACTGGCAGGTCGCGTTCCAGGTCTTTGCTTTGCGCGTGAGTCAGGATTGGTTGGCTGGTTGTAACGAACCCGGTCGTCAACGTCGGATCGTGGCCAAAATAGCGATCAACGACGAACCACCAGCTGGACGATTTGGGCAGCTGGTCGCGCCAGTTTGGCAGAGGTACAATCGCATTGGTAAGACGTCGCAGGTCGTCAAGCAGAGTGAACGCTGGTTCGAATGAACCCCTGCTGAAACCTTCGGCGTCCAGAGTTTGCTCCAACGTTTCGCGTGCGGCTTGGAAATTGATCGTGCTTAGCTGTCGCCGATTTGTCTCCATCCAATCTGGTGAAAGGCAAAGCGCAGCGGGAGTGGAGAAGCCCTTAATCTTTCCGGCTGCCTGGAGCTCTCGCCAATGGGCGACAATCTTCTGCCAGTAGTCGTGCAGCTCTTGCGGGTTCGCCCCGCGCACAATTGCCAACACAGGCTCCCAACGCACCGGCATTGTGTGCATGATTTTTTCCAGCGCCCGGCTTGCGCTAATGTTCTTCGGTTGCAGCGAACGTGCGCTGGCCTCGAAATGAAGCGGCGGAATGGGCGAAAAACCGATCCCGGTCAGGACCAATAAGACAACAGTCGAGAAAATCAGCATCGGCATCGGCTTATGCACTGTCCAGTGGACATACTTTCTTACGCTTTCGAAAAGCCAATCATGAGGAACTGCCGCCTGCCGTTCCCGGACAAACAAAAACAAAATCGAACACATAAGCAGTCCGGCGACGAAAATGCCGATGGCAATTAACACGCCCAACTCCGAGAAAGCCATGGAGCCACTCAGGACCAGGGCAAGAAAACCGACGGCCGTGGTGAGTGCGCCGAAGAAAACCGCGCGTCCAAGTTTTGCTATCGACGTTGCAATCGCCTGACGATGCGCCTCTCCATCGGACCGCGCCTGGTGATAGCGCCCTATGGTGAGAATCGCGAAGTCGACTCCAAGGCCGACGAGAATCGCGCAAAATCCGACACTGATCATACTGAGTCGCCCGAAAAGGAGTTGCCCCAGGGTCAGAGCAACCAGGCAGGAGAGGAGAAGGCAGAGTGCCATTCCCAGTAGCGGAACCCAACGGCGAAAACCGATAAAGAAAATCGTGCCCACCAGCAGCACCGAACTAACCAATGTTACCACGACGTCGTAGCGCATGCTCAGCGAAATTTCCGATGCAAACGCCGAGCGCCCAGTTACGAGGACTTGCAACGGGCCGCCATTCCATCCCTCTGCGGCGATTGCACGAAACTTGTTTACTTCGCGCATCAAACGCTGGCATTCAAAAGCGCTGAGGGACTGCTGGTTCGTTTCCGCCAGGAAAACTCGCATCGTGCGATCTGGCGACGTGAGCGGTTGCTCCTGCTCGATGATCGTGCTTTCCGCAAAAGGCTTCAGCGCCGGCGCGATCAGACCGAGCGGATCGAACGAAAGCTCGAACTCCGGGCGCGGTGAACCTGCCTCGATCTGTTGGCGCAAGCGATGAAGGCGATCGCGAATTCTCTCCGGTTGCAGGACCGATATGGTCTCGCGAAACGCCTTTGGCTCCAGATTGAGAAGCAAGGGAACCGCGATCGATTGAAGATCCCGGATTCCATCAGGCGTCGACATTGGCGAACCAGCGAGCACACGCGTGCACCAGGGCTGCTGCCCCAATCTCTCCGCAAACACCGGCGCGAACTCTTCCAGCTTATCCACGTCGTTCGGCTCGCATTGGAGCGCGAACGTGAGCTCCCGCGTCTGCTCAAAATCGCGATCGTAAATCTTGAGACCTTGCACCGATGAAAACTTACCGGGCAAAACGTTGAAGATTTCCGCATCAAGCTGCAGGCAGCTAACGAGAACTGCGATGCAAGCGGCGGTCAGCACAGCAACGCCGCACCACACGAGCACGCGTCGCTGCGTTATGGTTCGGGCGATGAAATCACTGATGCGCATGAAACGAGCCACCATTGAACACGAATCCGACCCAGGATGCCAATGTTGTAGCCCGGATAGGTGATCCCGGCGTCTTGTTCAATCGCAGAGGTTGAGGGCTGAGCGCTGCGAGTCCGCAAGGCTAAGAGGTCGCCGAGGTCCGCCACCCAATGCCATTTAGTGCATTAAAACCGGAACACGAAGGTCTCGTTGCCGGCGGCGTATCGCATGTCCTTTCGGTCCGGTGCGTGAAGGAATTGATCTCGCAACCCAAGCCAGCCGCGCAATTGGGGCGGCGCCTGCGCTACCGGGCCGGACCACCCTTGGCCGGCCAATCCCCCTTTGACTTCAGCGTAGGTCGCGTCCTGCCGCAGCGACACCAGCGTGATTCCCGGACCCTTCGAGACCGTTAGTTCGAAGTCGCCAGTTTTAGAAAAGCGAACAAGCGCCTCGCCAATGAGCGTTGTGTTTGGCGCGCGATACATGAGCTGACCGCTTTTGATTTCCCATCTATTAGTTGGTTCGGAAAATTCATGATGCGAAATGGTTGCGCAACTTGTTACGCAAAACAAAGTAATCTGTAAGCCCAGAATGACCAGGCCATGCTCAACATGGGCGCATGGCTTACGACATTCGCCGTACGAGCTAAAGCGATGTGAGGACGCGCGCGCACTCCGAAAGGACCGCTTTTGCGGGACGAAGCACGACAGGAGGCGCCTCTTTAGATTTCGCACGCAGTGCCGGCCTCGTGAAAGCCTTCGGAGTTGGAGTGCGATGCGTCCTTGCATCACTTTCATCGATAAGCCGAGTCTCGCGGCGAGCTAGCGGCCGGCCCGCGACCAATGATTGCGACATGAAAGATCCCCTCAGCCATCGTCCGCTGATGATAGCAAATTATCCAGATTTTGATAGAAACAGGCCGCCAGACTTTCACAGCGCCAGCGGGGCGTGCCTACCGATTTGTGCTAACTTCTGCGGCAGAAGATGAAGTTGATCGATCGATTTGTTGGTCGCGAGCTCATCGTGAACGTGTTGTTCGCCATCGCCGTGCTGAGCCTAGTGCTCGTGGTTGGGAATATTTTCCGCAGGCTCCTTCCGTTGCTGGTGAATCACGATGTGCCGATGGAATACCTGATCACTTTCATCGCTTACGTATTGCCGTTTTCGCTGATCTTCACGATCCCGTGGGGCTTATTGACGGCCATCCTGCTCGTGTTCGGACGGCTCTCCGCAGACAACGAATTGATCGCTCTCCGCGCGAACGGCGTGAGCGTTCCTCGAGTGTGCGTTTCGCTTTGGGGCGTCGCGATCATCTGCACTGCGATCTGTCTCTGGCTCAATGTGCAGGTTGCGCCGGCAGCGCAGGAAAAATTGCGCAGCACAATTTTCGATCTCGCTACTCGCAATCCGATGGCGCTCTTTGGCAGCGATCAGGTGATCGATCAGTTTCCCGGGCGCAAAATCTACGTTGGGAAAAAGGAAGGGAACAAACTCGAGAACATCACGGTGTTCGAACTGAACCAGAACTCGCTGCCCGTGAAGGTGACTTATGCGCGAACCGGGATGCTCGAGGCCGATTTGGCGAACAAGCAAATTCTCATGCACCTCTATCAGGCACGTTATCAGGAACGCGATCCCAAGGATCCTACCAACCTGCGAAAGATACGCGACGGAATCAATATGGTGGAAGGGACGCTGCCGATCAGTCTGGAAGAACTTTACGAGAAAGAGAAAAAACGGCCAAGTCGGTCTGCGTTGTCGATCGAACAATTGCTGGAACAATTGAAAAGCGAAGACAAACGCGAGCGCAGCGCTAGCCGCACCGAAATCAATAAACGATTTTCATTTCCGTTTGCATGCGTGGCGTTCGCAATCATCGGGGTGCCGCTTGGTGTAACCGCGCATCGTCGGGAAACCTCAATTGGGTTCGCCATGGGTTTGATCGTCGCCACGACCTATTTTCTCTTTGTCATCATCGGAGACACGTTGCGTGGAAATCCGCGTGCCCACCCGGAATTGCTCGTCTGGTTTCCAAATGTTCTTTTCATCCTACTCGGTTGGCTTTTGTTTCGACGCCTGGCGCGGCAATAGATCGTCTTCGCAGTAACTGAACTTAAAATCGGGTATCCTTGCGGGCCGAAGGCGGCCCGTGTCCATCAGCATGCATCGAGGATCAATGTTGGACACGGCCTGCCCTTACGCCGTTCTCTCCTCAGATTGACTGGCTCAGTAGTATTGGCGCTTGGGCTAGCGCAACCACGATCAGGCTTCCTCCGGCTCGGGTCCCAGCGAAAGCGAAGGCGCCCTTGCCAAGCGAGTCGCTCGACGTTGGAAAGCCTGCCTCGGTAAAGTGTTCCACAAATAAACGCCCACGCAGGCCAGCACCAAAACGGACGCATAACCTCGGATATGCTTGAGTAGATCGATCGCCCAGAGCGTTGTTTCAAATTTCTTATCGATCAGCATCACGTGCACGATCATGGCTGTGCTCGCCGCTGAGATGATGAAATGAATAATGCTCAATCTGAGACTGACTCCGAAGGCGACGGCGCTAACCACCGCTCCCCACACCAGGTAGCGCTCATGCATCTGGCCGAGCAGCGCAAACATCAACAGCCACGGAGCGGTGATCGCAATCAGGATGCGGGGATCGCGATCGCGAACCTGTCGCGCGGCGCCGTATGTGCAGACTGTAAGTGCGCCAAGGTAGAGCAGCCGCAGGGTCCATTGGAGCGTGAGACGGAAATCCAGAGATCCAAAATGAACCGACCAAAATGGATCTTTCAATGACCAACCAAGCTTGGAAAGAAGTGACGGAAGGTTATAACACGAACTGATAACAAGGTAGGGGTAATGTTCGCTGCCATACAGAAAACCGACCCGGAGCCACGCGAAGCTTCCACCGGCGAAAGCACCAATCACAAATGCGGCGCATCCGGCAATTCCGCTAATCCAGGCGCCTCGATATGGTAATTCGTGTCGTAGAGACAACAATGAGCTAAAGCCAATAACAGCGACAAGTGCGATCCAGGCCGTTGGCGTACGCAGAAGCCACGGCGATGCGATCAGTGCCACCGTCGATATGAATCCAGCAAGGACACGCAGCGCGCGATTCCATCTTTTCTGCCACAACGGCCAAAGCACAAAAAACGGCGCCACGAACAACAGTTGGCCCTTAAACATTGCGCCTGTAGCCAGCAGACAACCGCATACGAACCATCGATTTTTCAGCGCTGCGAGCGCAGCAAACAAATAAAACGGCAGGATCCATACGTCCCATTGCGGCCATCCATGGGCATCAAGAATCATGGATGGCTCAAGCCACGCCACACTCGCAGCAGCAAATCCGCAAATCGAAGCGCGGTGTCGAAGCGCCAAGGTACGAAGCGAGTCCGACTGCGTTGCGCGTGACTGGCGCTCCAGACACAAACGAACCAGAAGGAAGATCGCCACTGCGGAAAGCAGTTCGCATAAGAGATTGATCTTTAATAGTGGGTTCACCAGCTTTGGGTGCCCGTCATCGACGCCAGGGAATTGGTTGCGCACCTGCCTTGCCCAGATCGCCATGGCCAGAAGTCGCAGCGGCGGATAGTCGAGACCATAATCGTTATTGTACGCCTTATGCTTCACGCGATCGTAGAGCGCCAGATAGCCGCGGCCGAATCCCGTCAATGAATTAGCAGAAGCTTCATCAGGCGATAACCGCCGCGCCTCTTTCGTGATCTCGCTGCCCCAGTAAAAAGCGTTGACGATGTCGTGCTGATAACGCACATGCCTCGTGCTTTCCCCAATCCATCGGCGTAGCTGAATGCCACCGAGAAAAAGTGCAATGATTAACAACGCAAGCATTGCCCACCGGATAAACTTACTCGCGCAGATTTGGCTAAGCAGCGTGCGAATGCCCATTGGATACCCGTGATAAAGACAGCAGTTCGATTCGGACGGTTACAATGGTTGTATTTGGACCACTTTTTCGTTCGTAGTTCTGTACCGGAGAATGAACATGAAGCTGACTAATCGACGCAGCTCGTTTATCTTTCCAGCAATTGTTTTCTGTAGAGGATTGGTGGCAAAATCAGAAACTTGCCCTCTGACACAGTGTAGGCAAGATATACGCTCCCGCAGCCGCACAGATAAAACGATCCAGCGTAGCTCAGTGGTAGAGCGGTCGGCTGTTAACCGATTGGTCGTAGGTTCGAATCCTACCGCTGGAGCCAAATTTTAAATTGCTCACGACGAGCGATTTCTCCAGCTGGCAGGTCCGGTAAAACGAGAAATGCCAGCAGATTTGCCAGCAAACGACCTCACGAATGCACAATTCGCACCAACTCTGCCGCAACTCCGCCACTACTCGCTAACGGAAAAAATTCGGCGCGTTCATTCTCTTCAACATGGAGAAAAACGTGCAACTCAAATATCGACTGTATCGCCAGCCTAACGGCGTCTTTCACGCGGGTAGTTGAAGAGTTGGCGTAATTACCCAGGGAAACTGCGTTTGAATCCCATCAAATGCAGGGGAGCGTCATCGAGACCACACAAGCAAGCGGGCGAGTCCTCAGCGTACACAAGATTCGGTTCAACCCTGACAATAACCGGTGAGCGCAATGTACCATGATGGCTTTAATTGTTAGTAAACAACTAACAATAGAAGAACAAATTATGTCATTACCTAATTCAATCATAGGTGGAAAAGCGGACCTCAAAACCGAAGCAAATCCCATCTTTCTCGTTAGGCATCAAGAGAGCAAAGCGATGACCAATGTCGAACAGACGGGCAGCGATAGCGCCCCTATTCGTGCCTTCAATGTAAACGTTCCGGAAGCGGAACTGACCGAATTGCGCAGGCGCATCAACGCGACAAGGTGGCCTGAACGGGAACTGGTCAACGACATATCGCAAGGCGTGCAGCTCGCGACGATTCAGAAGCTCGCGCGCTATTGGGCGACCGAGTACGACTGGCGCAGATGCGAGGCGCAACTGAACGCCTTGCCGAATTTCATCACCGAGATTGATGGGCTCGACATTCATTTCATTCACGTTCGTTCGAAGCACGAAGGCGCGTTGCCGCTCATCGTCACGCACGGATGGCCCGGCTCGGTTATTGAGCAGCTGAAGATCGTCGATCTTCTGACCAATCCCACGGCACATGGCGCAAGCGCATCGGACGCTTTTGATCTGGTGATTCCGTCGATGCCTGGCTACGGGTTTTCAGGCAAGCCAAACACGACCGGCTGGGGCCCCGTGCGTATCGCACGTGCATGGACCGTACTGATGAAGCGTCTTGGATACACACGCTTCGTGGCGCAAGGCGGCGACTGGGGTTCGATTGTCGTTGATATGATGGGGGTACAAGCTCCCCCGGAATTGATCGGCATTCACACCAATATGCCTGGCACGGTTCCACCCGACGTTTCAAAGGCGATCGCGTCCGGCGGCCCGGCGCCATCCGGACTATCCGACGAGGAAAGACTCGCGTACGAGACGCTGAAAGTGTTTTTTGCGAAAAGCGCGGCCTACGCAATCGAGATGGGGCTCCGCCCACAGACGCTGTATGGAATTGTCGATTCACCCGTCGGCCTAGCCTCCTGGATACTCGACCACGACCCGCGGAGTTTGGAGCTTA
>JBKPLX010000083.1:0-7142 GCA_046731855.1 Verrucomicrobiota bacterium
GGCAGCTATTGCACCGGATCAGTGTCCGTCGCACTGTTATTGGCTAGATTGGGATCGATGACTCCGTTAGGAGCGGTTACCGTGCCTGTGACGGAGATTGTGCCATGAGCTGACGGACTAATTGTTCCTTTCACCTTATAAGTGATGTGAGAGGAGGCAGGCAACGTTACTGTATCATAAATATTGCCAGTGCCAGCCGCGGTGAAGCCTGAAGCGCCGCCGCTCTCCGTTGCAGTAAATGTCACGCCAGTAAAAGTATTCGGGAAACTGTCACTTACCACCGCGCCGCTGACATCACTCGGCCCAAAAGAATTGGTCACCACAATTGTATAGGTGTTCCGTCTGCCTGCAATGACCGTCGTCCTTCGGTCAGTGACTTTAACTTTAAGATCCGCCTTGACAGTGATGGTATCGGTATCGGTCGCACTGTTATTGGCCAGATTAGGATCGGTGACCTCGATAGGGGGGGTGACAGTGGCTGTGTTGGAAAGTATGCCTGTTGCTGACGGACTGACCCTGCCGGTCGCTCTGTAAGTAACGAAGCTGCCAACAGGCATCGTCAAAGTATCGCTGATGTTACCGGCGCCGGTGGCGGTGAAGCCTGAAACGCCACCGCTCTGCGTCGCGGTAAATGTCACGCCAGTAAAAATGTTCGGGAAACGGTCACTGACCACTGCGCCGGTGACGTTATTCGGTCCTAAGTTAGTCACCCTAATTGTGTAGGTATCATTCCGGCCCGCAATAGCTCCGCCGTCAGTTACCGTAACGCGAAGGTCGGTTGAGCTCGGGGTTGGAGACGCAGTTGGTGTTGGCGACGCGTTTAACTTCAGAGCTGCTCCCTCAACCGCGAGTACCGTCTGCTGCGCCGGATCGTCGGCATCCACCGGATATACCTCGACGAATTTCGCGCCGAGTTGCACGCCTCTCATGAGGGCCTGATCCAACGTGCCTCGTAAGCGCACGGGGTCTCTCGCCGCGGAGCACAGCATTTGTAATCCGACTGGCTGCGTAATGCGGTAGGTATAAACTGCAAGGTTCGGGTAATAGAGCGTATCTGATTGTGCGTTAAGCCCGGCGTTCATGATACCGAACCTTCCAGGGTACGTGGCCACGCCCCAATCCACCACGTTCTGCAAAGCTGACAATCCATGCGCATTAGGAAACGGCTTTGCGGCGGTAATAAAAAACGGAGTAGTGGGGAACGCGTTGGCATAAGCCGTACTGATTTGCTTTGCCGCGTCTTTCCAGGCAGATGGGCCACCCAAGTTTGTAAGGTTAATGGTGTCTTGCGTGGTTTGTGCCATATAAGTTTCAACGATTTGTCCCATACCTGACATGACTACGTACCCAAGGGCAGGGTTTCCATCATAGCGCGCGCCTAGAGCGTTCACGAAGGCCAACCATTTTGTTAGAAATGCGTCATCCCACGGAATTGGCATCGAGTTGCCGGTGCCATCTTGGATTGCGTATTCGACGGCTCCCGAATCGTAAACCCATTGCGGAGTATAAATGCCCGCGGCAACCGACAGACCGATCAACTTACCGTGTTGCGCACCAAGGCTGAGCAACTCGTCAATATGGCTCCAATCGTATGTTGCACTTGTCGGCTGGACAGCGTTCCAATCCGCTCTCACCCGCATCCCATCCAAATTCGGGTTTGTCCATGCTGGTAACCTCTCCGGCCTGGAGTACCTATCACTCAGCAATCTGACGATGCCCGCAGGATCAGGCTTCTGGGCTGCGACAGGATCCGCGCAAGCGAGCATAACTACTGGAAGGACGACTGAAATGCCGAAGGTTTTAGCGGAATTTTTCATAAAAATTCCGGCGCGAGCAGATTGTTTCTTCTTATTGATTGCATTCATTGTTCAATTAGCTTCTATTTTGATTTTGGGACGCTGGAAGACTCGAACCTGCGACTCGGGCTGGGGGCATCACACAGACGCCTTCTGAGCCGGGGACTGTAATTGTCGGCCCGTTCTTTCTGTCTTGCCGGTTTGCGTCCACTTTGGTTCTTACGGACGAGTCTTACCTTTTCGGCTGGGACTCGTGGCGATGCGGGGGGTCAGATAAAGATCAGTGGCCTTGGCAACGCGGCGCCCTTTGTGACACAACCGGTCCCGAACTGTCAACAAGATTTTAAATTTATTTTTCGGGCGGAACTTGCTCCTGCAGGCTTTCCGTAGAAATCTGGGTAACCAGTTGTGCCACGCTTAGTCAAGCCATGAAACGGCGCAAAACCCTGACGGCGCGCGCACCTCGATCAATATGAAGCGCGGCCTTAACAATTTGGCCGATCAATGCGGCGAAAGCGACGCCGTTATGTGCGCGAAGCGGTTGGTGAGTTTTTTGAACAAGTCCACAGTCTCTGGCCCGTGGCTAACGAGCTTCGAGAGGACCTGAAATACTGAAGATGAATTCCCGTCCCCCGAAAGTGATTGTGGTGTCTGGCAGCTCTTACTGCGTCATTAATTGCCTGATACTGTGCAGGCGATTTGACGGTTACCATACTCATCCTTTACCTGCAGAATCAAACGATTCGGATTTTGCAAAATTCTGACCAATCCGTAGCCGGCGCAGTCACCTCGATAATATCCTTCGCTCCAAAGTCCGGGGCGGTGGGTCGGGCATCTACCAGCTATTCCGTTGGCCTGGACAACACATAGCTCGGGAAAACCTGCATTTATCCCGTTGTCGATCCCTCCTGCATGCAGATCTCCGGAGATAAAGACGACCCCTTGAATGTTGTGCGCATTAATGAAGCTCTTGAGAGAGTTCCATTCTGTTTGATACCCGGCCCAACCATCAGGAAAGTTCGTCGTCGGATTAATTTCCACCGAAGTGAAAATAATCTTCCATCGCGCGGTCGAACTTAGCAGGCCGTCTTTTAACCACCGTAACTGCCCCGCGGTTCCCAGATCATTTCCATCGAGCATGCTCTTGTTGGCGTCGTCCGGATCCAATTTCGGATCCCTTTGGCTGCGGCAGTCGAGAACGAAAAAGTCGGCCTGGGCGTAGCTGAACTTCTGCCAGATACCAGGCGTGACAGAAGGGAGCGCGTAGGCAGGTACGTACTCCTCAAACACCTCCTGAGACAGGTTCCAATCCGGATACATCTTGTCGATATTGTCCATGCCGGCGTCGTGGTCGTCCCATTGATGAATAATTGGCGTTTTGTGCAGGATCAGATTGACAAAATCCGCCATGAAGGGGGTATTCGCATCATAGAGATCTTTGAACATCCGCCTCTTTGCCTGAAGCGTCTTCGGGTTCCCGTGGTCAAAATCACCACCAATAAAGACAAACGCTGGATGTTCTGCGGCGGCGCTCGCATACGTTTGAACGGGATTGATTAAGCGCTGTGTATTAACAAAGTCTGTTAGTACGACGAAACTGAAGTTCTTCAGACTGCCAGCCGTGGGAAATGTCGTGAACGACGGGTAGGGTGGCGAAGTTAACTGGGGCACACCGTTAATGAGGATGTTAAGGTAAAACGTACTATCCGGCATTAACCCGGAAAGCCGGATGATCTTTGTGAAATCATGCGCCGAGTGCGTCTCGTATATCTCCGACATCTGGCAGGTGTCGAGATTCGGATCTGTTCCGTAACACAGTGCGACGTTCGCCGCTTCATCTGTGCGAAGAAAGACGTTTGCTTCAGACGACGTGACGCCTCCGACAACGGGTCCGTGGGTCAATGTTTGCGTTAACACCGGACGAACCGCGATCGCGTTTGCAAAGACGCAAGCAACAACTTGGATAAAAAGAGTTTTCACCGGCGGATGGATCAACGCTACGTCGCCGAGTTTGAAGAGAATCTCACCGGCTTGTCAATCGAATCCCTCATTACTCTCGCGCTATCTACGGAGAACTGTTCACCTCGCGTTAAAATACGGTGCCTCAGGATGTTGATGCCGAAGTAAGCGAATCGAATGGCTCGAGTTTGGAAAATGTGTCTTGCATTCCGGGCATTCTTCGGAACTCGGTGTGAGCAGACGTGGCTGGCAAACGATCAGGAAAGTCTTCTGCGTTATTGTAAAAAAAGCCGTAGCACGCCGCACCAACCAAAAAAGACCTTCCCAAAAGCCATGAACCGATGGTATTTTTCCTTCTTCGTTACATTCATTGTTGATACTCCTTCCGATTCGATTTCGATGCGACTCCATGGATCACGCCGGGCTTTTCATATCTGTCTCTGACGCGGGGATGCGTTGTGACACGACTGCTGCCGGAACGTCCGAATTTTTTAAAAACTTGTTGCTGCAGTTTCCCTCGGAATCGGTCCCGACCGATTTCGCGATTATTTTCGAGCCATCACACAGCGCAAATCTCAAATGACTAAGGCGCACGTTTCAATCAACATGGGGCGCGAGCGAGTGACTCTCCGAGCCGTTTCGATCCGCCGTGCCAGACAGGACCTATCGCTCGGGTCTCGGGAGTCTCTGACACCTCTGCTTTTGGAGATTTGCAGTTCTAGGTTAGTGGCGAAAACTGTTGCCTCTATCCTCGCCACGTTTTTGCTTCTGATCGCAACTCGCAGCACGGTATTTTCTGTCACCTTTACCGACGTCACTGGCTCGGCGGGACTCCATGGAACCGGATTTAACTTCGGAGTTCCCATCTGGGGTGATTTCAATAATGATGGAAATCTCGACCTGTTAGTCGACAATTATTTTCGAGAACCACCTTATCTTTACCAGAATAATGGGGATGGAACGTTTACCGACGTTTTTCCAACTTCTGGTATCAACGGAGGAGGGGACAGGCAAGGATCTGCGTGGGTTGATTTTGACAATGACGACGATCTGGATCTGTCCTATATCAAGGGAGCTAGTGGTGCACGTAACCTGGGCCGTAAGAAAGACGAGCTTTATCGAAATCGAGGTGACGGGCAATTCAGGGATATTGCCGAGCAAGCAGGGGTTACCAATACCTTTGGGAGAGGAAGAGGCGTGGCGTGCGGCGACTTTAACAACGATGGCTTTCTCGACCTTCTGATCGCAAACTTTAGAACTGACCTCGTTCTCTATAAGAATAACAGAGATGGGACCTTCGTTGATGTAACCGCGTCAGCTGGGCTTACGGGTCTTCAGTATACCGAATGCGTTTTTGCTGATTATAATAACGATAGATTCCCGGACATTTTCTGCACCGTCACTTATCCGCACCCGTCGTTTTTGGAAGACATTTTACTGAAGAACAATGGAGATGAAACATTTACGAATGTTTCTAACCGGGCCGGGATTCTTCCTTTGATCAATGGAAGGGCAGTTGCTTGGGCGGATTATGACAATGACGGCGACCTTGACCTGTTTATTTCAAGAGGGACAAAAGAAGGCCCCGTTAAGCCAACTCTTTATAGAAATGATGGAGACGGAACATTTACGGAAGTAACCGATCAGGCTGGTCTAGGGGGCGTCACCAATAGCCGTGCGGCGAGATGGGGAGACTTTATTAACGATGGTTACGTCGAGCTGTATGTGGTCAACTCCGGCAGTGATCCGGTCGGGAAAGATGCCAATCAGCTTTATCGCAACAATAAAGATGGGACTTTCACCGATGTGGCACGTCCTGCCGGCGTTGCGGTCTTAGTGGCGAGTCGTGGTCGTGGGGCTGCGTGGGGGGATTACGACAATGATGGCTTCCTTGATCTCTTTGTGACTAACGGTGAGAACAGGTCTCAATTTGAGGAAGGTCCACAAATCCTATACCATAATGAAGGAAATGGTAATAACTGGCTCAAGATTAAGCTGGTAGGAACGGCGAGTAACCGACAAGGGTTAGGCGCCAAGGTCACGATTCAAATCGGTCAGGCGAGTCAGTACAGGGAGGCGAATGGAGCCGGGGGGCATTTCTTCTCTCAGGAGGCCGGACCGCTTCATTTTGGGTTGGGTCGCGCTACGGTTGTTGATCAGATTAGAATTAAATGGCCAAGTGGTTTGAACCAGACTTTAAAAAATGTTTCAGCAAATCGACAGATTCGTGTGGTCGAGGGTCAGTGATTTTATTCGAGCGTTGGTTGCAAGCAGCAGAACGTCTAGGGAGACTGCATCAGCAGCTAACGATAGAGCTACTCGCATTGGGAGCGGGCTGCCGTTAGCTCTCCGCTAACTCTCAGCATACCACGTAAGCTGCCATAGCATCCAGACTGCCTATCGCGAGCTGCCTTCCACTACCGTAAGAGTCGAGTCTGCGTTCACTGTGGGGAAGACATCGATGATACCACTGGGCCATATAATCTGGACCGCCGCGACCGTGCTGTTGCCGATACCAAAGTGTAACGGCTCACTCCCCTTGAGACCAGAACTCACCTCCTCCGCCTCCGTTATTCTGGCGAAAGGCTGTGCCCCCAGCATATGTTACGGTAGCGCGAGCACCGATCCCATCTCTGTTCGATTGGACACCTACAAGCTGAACCTTGATGAAATGGTTGCCATTGTCATTGTGGCGGTTCTTGAAGAGCCGGTGCAATCCGATGAAACCCTCTCCTGTATCGTGCTCAGGTCCGCAACCATCCTTGATAATGAGATCGAGAAAGCCATCGTTATTATAATCCGCCCATGCCGCCGCTTTATGCGGCGAGACGCCATCGTCATCAAGCTCCAGTCCCTGTGCCGCGGCCATATAGGTGAAGGTGCCGTTATCATTGTTGTGGTAACGCAAATTAGCATTTCCCGCACCCACCGCGCCCGCTCCGGCACATGCAACAAACAGGTCGACGAAGCCATCATTGTCGTAATCGCGCCAAACAGCGGCCCAATTATTTGATGAGCTGCCAAGGCCTTCCGCGATATAAAGGTCGACGTTGCCGTCATTGTCGTAGTCAGCTAACGAGAAACCGTGCCAATCCGTGCTGTCGTGCTCATTGAACCTTAGATTACTAAAACCGCAGGTCGTGCGGACGTCGGTGAACATCCCATTGACTTGCCTAGATAGACAAATGGGCCGTGCGACAACGATAGGCCGTGACAGGGCACAATTAGATCGAGAATTCCATCGTTGTTGAAATCACCCCACACGGGGTTACCTTTCGACTTCTTTTCTTCCAAGACGAAGCCGACTTGGCTTGACACGTCAGGGAAGGCCCTATTCGCGCATACCGTCGAAACCAGCGCAGCGAATGTGACCAGAGTTGGCAGGGC
>JBKPLX010000084.1:0-5019 GCA_046731855.1 Verrucomicrobiota bacterium
CGAGTCGAACCGATGGATTGGCTCAAAACTGGCGACCTGGTTCTGGAAAGCCAAATCCTAAATGACGCATGGGGCCGAGCGGCTTCCAAGATCACGATTGGATTCGATCAAGAAAATCGGGCAGCGATTCGCAACGTCGAACAGGAGAAGATGTCGATCGTCGATTATTTTTTGTTAATGCCGGCCGATCTGTTTGAAGGACCGCCGTCTGTTTGGTTGCGGCACGCTCAAACCGGCGGCCATACTTATCTTTGCGAGGCCGAACCGCGTGAAAAGAATATCGATGAAAAGAACGGCTATATGAGTTGTGGCGGCGACGGCGCACAGTCATCTTTCGACGTCGCGCTTTTTCGTTATCGCGATGGGCGACCGTTGCTCGCGCTTTGTCAGGCCGGCGAGCCCGAAGTGGAAGAGGAGCGTTCCGTTTACTCATACCTATCCTTCTTTGAATTAGGCGCCGATGGCAAGATGCACGAAATTAACAATTCGATGTCGAATGATTCATCTCTCTCCCTCGCCTTGTTTCCGGGCGTTCAACGCGAATACGATCGGTGGGTCGCAGAAGGAAAAGGGGACTGGGAATTTGTGTTGCCACGGAAAGGCAAGACGATTCTGGTGCGCGCACCGAAGACCAAGAAGATCCTCCACAAATTCACTTGGACTGGCGAAAAGTTTGAGAAAGAAAAATGATCGTCAATGAGCCGAACGCCGATCCTGAAGCACGTGCTTAAGACGTCCGTAGCTGGTCTCAGCGCTTTGTTAATTTGCGCTGCGGCGCGAGCGGGAGAGCTCCGTCCAATTGTGGAGGGCCAAAGTGGATATCTGTTCGGCGCGACTGCCGACGGCAAATGGATCAAAGCGGAAGAAGCAGCCAAGGCACTTACTGATGAGACTACATACCGGATTTATGGGTTGACCCAGTCAGTGGGTGAAGCCAAGGGAGGCAAGCCGAAACCGTCAGAAGAGGACGTGTGTTCCGACGTACTGACGGTTTCACTTTCGCCACAGCCAGAGAAGGGCACAATCGCGTTGGCCGCGCCGTGGAATGCGTTGCCGCGAAAGCCAAAGGCGATGGATACAACGCAGCAAGTGTATGCCGATGCTGCGCGAGATTTTTTGAAAACGAAAGGAATCGAGCAACCGAAAGTGAAGATCGAGAGCATTGTGCGAGTAGATCTCGATGGCGATGGCGAACAGGAAGTTTTAATCAGCGCGACAAATTATTTCAGCAAAAAAGACCGCGTGCCGATGCGATCGCCGGCTGGTAGTTATTCGATGGTGTTGTTGCGCCGGGTGGTTGCTGGAAAAGTGGAGACGCAGCTTGTCCAAGGTGAATTCTATCCAAAAGCTTACGTTTCCACCGATGGGAGCTTCAACGCGCCGAATGCGTACAAACTGATCGCGGTGCTGGACTTGGACGGCGACGGGAAGATGGAAGTGGTCGCGTCTTCGAACTACTACGAGGGAGCAGAGACAACAATTTACCGGTGCAATCCAAAAAAGATCGAATCCTTACTTTCCGTCGCCTGCGGCGTGTGACGCAGTTCCCAGCTATCCCTGGAATCTTCGTTTGGCTCCGTGTCTGGCAGAACTTACCGGACTAATCAGGAGTCTCTTTATGTTTCTTGCGCAACGCCCCCGATACTTCCTCCGACGTGAACTTAGCCTGCGCAATGTCCCAAACCGCTTCGACGTGCCCACGCCATGCGCGATCGGATGGACGTAATACATCGTCTGTAATGTTTGGACTAGTTTCCGCTGATCCATCGATCAGAACACGTGTGGTGCCCTCCAGTTTAAACGTCGTATCCTCGACGAAGACGAAATCGAAAATGTCGTTGTACGGCTTAGCTTTGGCTTTCCGGTAATTCGGAAGCAATAGATCGTGTGCTTTGCGCAGAATGTTCGTTATTCGATTTACTTTGCTATCTCGGAACTCGACAGAAAGACATCCTGCGGCCCCCCATTTACTGTCGAGGGTGATGAGGGCGATTGAACTGTCATCCGATCCGACCACTGAGCGCTGATACCACCGTTACTCTCATGTTGGAAGTAGGGCCATTTGGTATCCAACGGCTTAGTAAGGGCAAACGGCTGCAACGAAACAACGTAGTCTTTGATGCGCTCGGGATGGTTCGCGTCTTCCGCAGCTTCTTCTGCTTGTAGCGTTGGATAAATGACAGCGAACTTCTTGTCAGGCGAAAACCGTGCTGGCTGCGATCAGATAGCTTTTTGCGTACGCATCGGGCAATCCCGCTGACGAATCTTCACCTGCCGCCTCCGGTTCTTCTTCCGCTGCAAAAACAGAAAGACCGCAGCCGATCATTACGACGAAGGTGAAGAATGATTTCATTTTGTCTCGTCCTCTTTCGATTCTTTCTCCGATATCCGATGCGGATTGAGTGCTCAGGATAACGCTACTTCGCTTGCGCTTCCCGTTTCCGCAGTTCCCCGGAGCGTTCCTCAGTAAGCTGGCGCAGAAGGTGGTCACGAACGATGCGCGCGTTGTCGCTGTCGCTTTTGTTGCGCACGGCTTCGTCTGCTTGCCGGTCACGCTGTTCAACCCAGGCGCGCTGCTCAGTCCTAAGCGCTTGTTGCGCCGACGGGCTGAGGCGCTTGAGTAACGCTGAATAAACCGCATTCAACTCGCGGTCAGCTTTGGCAAGTCGCGCCGACTCAGAAAAAGGATCGTTAGGCAGCGGTCCAGGAGTAAGCCTAACGACGCTGGCGGTAGGAGCTTCGCCAGTGCGCGCGAGCTTGAGCAAGAGAATGCCTTCGTTGACCGAAGCATCTTGCTCGCGATCCTTGGTGACAAACGGCAGACCAACTGCTGTTGCACTGGAAAAACCGGTCTTCTTTCCAAGTTCCGGCAAGCCGGTAAGCAGATACGTAGAGTCGAACGGGCCGCGTTTCCGCGGCTTGGTCCGTTTAATCTCAGTCTCGATAGCCTTGTCTAAAACAGGCCCGATCTGAGCGGATCGACAGTCATCCATCCCCACGTCCAGAAGAAGCAATGTATCGGTGCCCCATTTCCACTGATACGCGGCCAACGCAAACCGTCTTCCGTTCTCCACTGGCCCCCAGGCCACGCTCAATGTTCGATGACTGCCCGGTCGCACATAGCCTCCGGTATCCCCCATCGCGCCTATTTTCTTTTTGTCGGCGAGATTGATAACCCATATCGCCTTCACGTCGTACTGCTCGTAGAACCGATTGGGATCTTTTTCGAGCAGCGACCAATCTACTGGCTCAGTGCTATCAACTGTCCAAGCCAGAGCATTGCGACCATCTGCAGACTTTGAATCACGAGCAATGACGGCTTTCTCCGATCCTATCTCAACCCAGCGGGGCTCCGGCTGCACGGATGATTCGGCTCCAATTAGGCTGTCACCAGCAAACCGCGCAGCAATTAGTACACAACTGATGCCCAAGACATAAGCGCACGGCTTCATTGCCTCTCAATGATAGATAAGGCGATGAGCCAACACAATGGAATTCCGCATAGTAAATGCGGTAACACACTTCCACACGCCCACACAGAGTTTGCTTGCATTGGAACGTTGTTATCCTCACTCTCGGTTCATGAAGGACCTCCCTGAAATGCCTCAAAAGGCCCAGCGTATGAGTCATCGCTGGCCACGTCGGATCGCCTGTTGTTGCGCAGCTGCGCTGTGTCTTAGTTTCGCTGTGGCGCAGGACAGCGAAGACATTCGTGAAAAGACTCATCAAATCGAGGAGTTGACAAGCGCGGGCAAGTTTCGGGAAGCAATACCCATCGCCGAGGAGGTGTTGAAGTATTGCGAAAAGAATTATGGCCCGGAACATTCTGAAACCGCGGATAGCTTGAACGATCTCGCGTTCTTGTACAGCTCGATGGGTGAACAAGCCAAGGCTTTGCCCCTCTACCAACGCGCCTTGAAGATTAGGGAAAAAGCGCTCGGCCCCAACCATCCATATACCGCGATCAGCCTTAACAATCTTGCGGAGACTTATCGGGAGAGCGGCGATTTCGCCAAGGCGGAGCCGCTCTACAAACGAGCAATAAAGATTTGGGAGACCAAACTTGGGCCAAAGCATGCGAACACTCTATCAGGCATGAGCAACCTCGCGCTCCTATACCAAGATAAAGGAGATTCTGCTAAGGCGGAGCCGTTATATGTGCGCGTCTTGAAATTGCGTGAGGAGACCCTTGGCCCGGATAATCCTCAGGTTGCCAACAGCCTGAGCAACCTGGCCACACTCTATTATCATCAAGGCAACTTCGCGAAGGCTGAACCGATGTATGAGCGTGCATTGAAGATCTACGAAAAGGCGTTCGGCGCTGAAAATCCCCACACCGCGAATATCCAGAACAATCTCGGCGCGATTTACCTTGATCAAGGCGACCTGCCAAAGGCCGAGTCACTGTTTAAACAGGCATTCGAGACGCGCGAGAAAATTTTTGGCCCGAACAATCCGGCTACCGGCGAAAGCATTAACAACCTGGCTTGGGTTTATATGGATGGTGGTGACTACGGCAAGGCCGAGCCACTCTTTCAGCGCTCCCTTAAGATCAGCGAACAAACTGCCGGTCCCGATCATCCAAACACAGCCACTTGTCTCAACAACCTCGGAGTGCTTTACCAAATGATGGGCGACTACAAAAAAGCCGAGCCATATTATCAGCGCGCTTTGAAGATTCGCGAAAAAGCTCTGGGGCCAAACAATCCGGACCTGGTCTCGAGCATTGGTGGGTTGGCAGATTTGTATCGGCTCGAAAAAGATTACGTCAAGGCTCAACCCTTGGCCCAAAGTGCCTTGCAGCTTTCCGAGAAGAAATTCGGACCGACACACCAAATGACGGCGACCGCTTACAATAACCTGGCCGCAATTTATGAAGGTATGGGTGAATACGACAAAGCCGAACCGATGTTTCAGAAAGGATTAAAGCTTTTTGAGGATAAACTCGGACCAAATCACTACAAGACTGGCGCGGCTCTCGACAATCTGGGTGTCCTTTATCGTGAAAAAGGCGAATAC
>JBKPLX010000085.1:0-18537 GCA_046731855.1 Verrucomicrobiota bacterium
AATGACTGACGAACAACAGGACGAACAGTTCTATCGGGATACGGAAAGCGTCGCTTTTCCGAAACTGGACGATCACCAGCTTTCTTTGCTTGAGCCTTTGGGAAAAAGACGTGTGCTTAAACGTGGCGAGCTACTTTTCAAAGCGGGGCAGCGCGATGTCGGCCTAGCCATTGTCTTGCGCGGCGGACTTGAGGCGTTTGAGCAACGCGATGGCGTCGAACAGATACTCGGCACGGCGCGGGAGCGCGATTTCCTCGGCGATGTGGCGATGCTCCAAGGCACGTCGGTCCTCGCGACAGCGAGGGTAACGGCGGAAGAGACGGAGATACTCCACGTGCCCGCGACTGAACTCAGGCGCGCGTTCGCCGAATTGCCCGGTGTAAGCGAGACGATTGTAAAGGCATTGATCATGCGTCGCAAACGACTGCGTCGCGATCGGGAATTTGCCGGGTTGCGCGTTCTCGCGGCAGGCGGCACACGCGAAGGACATCAGCTTGATGATTTCCTCGACAAAAATCGCATTCCTCATCGGCTCATTGAATTCGAGAGCGAACAAGGACAGGCACTCAGCAAACGTTTGCACTTGACCACCCGTGATTTGCCCGCGCTGATTACACCGGCCGGCGCTCCATTGCGCAGGCCTTCATTGCGCGAAGTCGCGCAAGTGGCCGGTTTGCTGCGTCCGCTCGCATTCGAGGATCAAAGCGAAATTATGTCGGACCTGACGATTGTCGGCGCAGGTCCGGCCGGTCTCGCCGCGGCTGTTTACGCCGCCTCCGAGGGAATGCGCACGGTTGTTTTGGAAAGTTACGCTCCCGGCGGCCAGGCTGGTTCATCCTCGCTGATTGAAAACTTCTTTGGATTCCCAACTGGCATCAGTGGTGGCGACTTAACCTGGCTCGCCCAGCTTCAGGCATATCGCTTCGGCGCGAAATTTTCTACGCCAGCGCAGGCGCTCTCGCTTGATTATAATGGGACGGACGAATACCGCGCCTGTCTTCAAGTCGAAGGTTGTTCAGCTCTTCTTCGAGCAAAAGCTGTCCTCATCGCTACCGGCGCGGATTACCGCCGGCTGGATGCGGAGGGGCGCGAACAATTTGAGAATATGGGCGTTTACTACGCGGCGACAGCAATGGAAGGGCAGCTTTGTCGCAACGAAACAGTTGTTGTAGTCGGCAGCGGCAACTCTGCAGGCCAGGCAGCGATGTATCTTTCTGAGGGCGCTGCCAAGGTATTGCTCGTGGTTCGCGGGAAAGACATTACCAGCAAAATGTCGGATTATCTTTCGCGGCGGGTGCAAGCCCGCGACAACATCGAGATCCTTTGCCAGACAGAGATTCGCAAAATGTTTGGCGCGAAAAAGCTCGAACAGATCGAGCTGGAAAATACGCAGACAGGCGAACGCCGGATGGTTCAAACTCCAGCTGTTTTTTCCATGATCGGCGCGAAACCGTGCACCGAATGGTTGCCACCGGAAATTGAGCGCGATGACAAAGGATTCATCAAAACCGGGACAAGCGTCGCCGCAGCGCCGGCGTGGCAGTCGAGCAAACATCAACCCGGCCCGCTCGAGACGAGCTTGCCGGGAATTTTTGCCGCAGGCGACGTGCGTTCTGGCTCCGTGAAACGGTGCGCCGCTGCTGTCGGCGAAGGCGGCATGGCCGTCGCTGGCGTTCAGATCAGGTTAGCCTCGTCGTCTTGATCGGAACCGCAGAGGCAACCAACAGAAATAACTAGGGAATTCGCTCCGAAACGTTATACCAGTTCCATTCCCAGGTTTTGCCGTTGTCGGAAGAAAACGCCTGGCTCCATATCGGACGATCCTTGTTTCGGGCGTCCCAGCGAAACATCATGATAATCGGCTTTCCCTTGAACGTGTCTCTGCAGAAGAAATGGCCGACATTATTTTCGAATGAGCCTACCACAGGCGGATCCATTACACCTGAGTTGCTGGCAACCCAGTACAAGCTCCACAACCGGGTCTTGGGATTAAAGAGCCGTAGCGTGAGGCCTTCGAAACGTTTGCCCTCCTGTCCGGGCATTTCAGTGGTGGAATAAATATCCGTATCAGCGGTGCCGCTGAGAATTTTCCAATTCTCATCATACGAATCGAATTCAGTCCAATCGTTACAGTTTTCGAGCCTCTTGTTCAGCCGGCGATTATGCATTTTCCATTTGCCGACCAAAAAATCGAAGTCGCTCGGAGACGATGTCGCGGACGCTGTAATCTTTAAGTCGCTCTTCTCGTCAAAACTCAATTTCGGGACTGGCAGACTGGGATCAGTCGTCAGAACCGTTGTTTGAGCGTGTGCAAAACCAAAAATCGAAAGGAACAGAATCGTAATTGAGTATTTCATACGTTTCGCTGGCTTACCGTATTAGACCCTGTCGAAGTTTTTTCCAATCTCGCCGCCTGCGCTTTTATCGCTGAGATCTCCGCATTTGCACTCCCTGCGGATCTGGCCTGAGATAAAGAATGAGGCAACAGATACAAATTCCGAGTCCAGCCAGCGGATATTTCAGAGCTACCAGCGCAGCCACCCCGAAAAGGCATAAAGTTGTAACCGATCGGAAGTGCATGATCCGGCGCACCGCGGATGGAACCTCGATACCCGGGCTTCGGTGAATAAGCTCCCAGGTAAGACAGATGTAAGTTGCGTTCACGAGGAAGAAGACCGCTGCATAGAAGGCAACCGGTTGCGGCGCCAATCTGCTCACAGCCATCCAGGCAGTAGAGAGCGGAAGCAGCGACGTGGAAAATAGATGCGCGAAATTGAATCACAACAGGCGAGGCGTCGCCTCCGTGGCATAGCGCATCAGATAATGGTGATTGGTCCACACAATGGCGATGAACAGGTAGCTCACTGCGTAGCTCAGCCATGTGGGCCAGAGCAACAAAAGCGACTTGAATGTAGGAAGCTCCGGGGGTCGTAGTTCCAAAACCAACACAGTTATGAGGACAGCGAACACGCCGTCGGAGAACGCACTTAGTCGCTCCGGTGTCGCTTTATGAAGGACGGACATAGCATTTACTTTGCCGGCAAATCACCACATGCTCATCGGGTAAGCGGAACTCCTACAATTGCAGTGCCTTTGAGCTGATCCTCATCCTTGAGAGTGCCATCCGGTTGAAAATGGCCGACGTAGGAGTTCGCGATCACGTGCAGCGTGCCGTGTGCGATCGCGCCAGTAGTCGGTTCGGCAAAGTCAGGGTGATGATGCGATTGGAGCACAATGAGTCCTGCAACACGCGTGCCTTTATCGGCGAGTTTGATCTGAACAACGCGGCCAGGATTTGTGACGTTTTGGATCCCGATCAGATCGCTTTCGTACCAATAGAGCCCGTCGCAGCCGCCTGTCACAACGGCGTCGGGCTGCGGCAGCCGCGTTGGCGTTCCTGTTGAAGTGTCGATCTTTGCAATGCCGGTTGAGATCGCGACGTAAAGATTTCCGTCCGCACCTAGCGTGATGCCATTTGCGCCGGCGACCGCGCCTTTGCTTCCGAACGGCGTGAGCGTTTTCTCATCAGGCTTTTTGCGAAACAGGGTGCTGCTCATAGAATCCGTGGCATAGATTGTTCCGTTCGGCGCGATTGCGATATCGTTCAGTTGCATCGCTTCTGGTGCGTCGAATCGGTCTGCGAGGCGCCCGGTCTTCAGGTCGTAACGAACAACTGCATTCCGCCGCTGTGTCTTCGCTTCATCTAGAAACCCATTGGTGCTGACTGCGTACAACTGCTCTCGCGCAGGATCGACAATGAGCCCAAGCACACAATCGAGCTTGTCCTCCGCCTTGGAAAAATCGCGGTTGTCGCCTTTTCGACCCGTCACGACAATTTTCTTTTGCGCGACGCTGCCGATAAAAGAACGATCGCGCTTTGTGTCATATGCAATGCCTTCCGGAATCAGCTTTGGATCGGTCAGGCGAAACGCCACAGCTGCATCCGATGTTCGCGGTTCATCATCGGCGAGTTCTTTGCGAAGCTCCTGAAACGCCGGATCAGCCCAAACCGATTCGAAGCCGAAATCGCGCAGGGGGATGAGGCCGAGTTTGCGGCCCTTCAAAGTGCGCAACAGCGTGAATGCAGCGTCACGTTCACCGAGTCCGATGCGAGTGATCGCTTCATAAAAGACTAGCAAGCCGTCGTCAGGTCGTTGCTTTCGCAGCGACTGAACCCGCTCCAGGCTCGCGCGTGCCGCTGCTTGCGAATCATCAGCGGCATTTGCCTGACCTGACGCCAAAAAAATGAAAAGGCCCGCGCAAAAATGGACAACTAGCTGCGAAAGCTTTGACTTACCGGCGGTCACTGATCTTGGATCTTTCGCATTGAAGGTTTCCGCCTACTTGGCAAACGCTTCCTTATTCACGACGTATGGCATCTTTGCTGGGTCGCCGTCGTAATTTGCTTCAAGAACGTCGATCAGACCCTGAACGGTACGGCCTGCCATGCCTTTTTCGGGATCGACTGATAGTCGCGTGATCTGTGCGCCACTGGCAAAGTGATGGAACACGCGACAGCGATCCGCGATTTCGGGATCAAGCAGCGGCGAATCCGGTGGCAACGGTTCTTTCTCGAACACGTCAAGCGCGGCGCCGGCGATGACTCCCTGTTTCAGCGCTTTGGCGAGAGCTGTCTCATCTACGACCGGACCTCGTGAGCTGTTTATTAGGTACGCTGTCGGTTTCATCAATTTCAGCGTCTGCTCGTTGATCAAGTGATAGGTCGGTTTGTCGGTTTCGCCCTCCCGCAACAGCGGCACGTGAATCGTCACGAAATCCGCGCCGCGCAATGCCTCTTCGAATTCGACGTATTTGATCCACGTCTTCTCCGTCTGGATTCCGCGCGCGTGGCGCAAGTCCATCACTTCCCGGATCGCTGCGATGAACTTGTCATTGTGATATGCCGGGTCGTAACAAAGGATGTTCATGTCGAATCCCGAACATTTCTTGATCATCGCGAGGCCAATCCGCCCCGTACCGATAACCGCGATTGTTTTGCCGGTGATTTCGTCTCCAAGGAACGGCAGAAACGGATGCCATGACGGCCATTTCTGTTCGCGCACCAGACGCTCGCTTTGCCACATTTTGCGCGCGAGCATGCCCATCATGAAAAACGCGAACTCGGCGGTCGCTTCGGTGAGCACGTCGGCGGTGTTGGTGAATGGGATTTTGTATTTGTTCGCGTCGGCGCGATTGATGTTGTCGAAGCCCACGGCAATCTGCGCCACCACTTTTAGCGTCCCCTTCCCTGCTTCGAACACTTCGGCATCGATTGGATCGCGTAGCGTCGTGATCAATCCGTCGATGCCGCTCTTCACCTTCTCGATGATTAGTTTTTTCGGCGGCGCTTCCGGGCCTTGGAAAACTTCGAGATCGTATTCCTGCTCACACAATCGGTTCTCAGCTGGATCGCCGATTCGTGACGTTGCAAAAACTCGGAATCTTTTCTTCTCGGGCATGGCTAAAAAATCAAACCGCAAATATAAGCGCGGCTCTCGACTCTTGGCTATTCACTAGAAGCAGACTACAGGTTCTTGCGGGCTTGGCAGCGGTGGTTAACTGTTTGTCTTGTAACATCATGTGATTACCGGCATCGCCGACTCCTAGTCTCCCAATTTGCAGGCAGACGTGCGAAACGATGGCCGCCAGATGATATCGCCGCCCGTGAATAATCAAAATAAGCAAGATCGCGTTTATGTGCTTGGCCATTCATCCGAGGAGCTGAATCGGTTGATCGATCAGGCACGTCTTTTTGGTGAGCTGACCGAAGACGTCTTCGTTCGTGCGGGTATTGGCGCTGGTATGCGTGTCCTTGATGTAGGTTGCGGCGCCGGAGATGTTTCGTTTCTATTGGCACGAATGGTCGGCCCATCAGGCGCAGTCATCGGGATTGATCGGTCCGAAGACGCGGTGGCGATGGCAACTGCGCGCGCCCAGGCGATGGGACTCGCACAGGTTAGTTTCTCCCAAGGGGAACTTGAAGACATCTCGCTTGACCAACCCGTAGACGCCGCTGTGGGGCGTTTTGTTCTAATGTACAGTGCTGATCCTGCAGTTTCGCTGCGACGGATTGCGGCGAACGTCAGGGCCGGCGGCATCGTTGCGTTTCAGGAAATGAACGTCGCGGAGGCGAAATCATTTCCCCAAGTTGATCTGTTCGAGCAATCAATGCGATGGATCGTGGAGACGCTTGATCGGGAAAAAGTAAAAAACCTGATGGGGCTCGGGCTGTTTCGAACTTTTATCGAAGCTGGACTGCCACCGCCGCAGATGATCATGGGTGCGCGCGTAGAGGGCAGCTCCGACTCTCTCGGCTATCAGATTGTTGCGCAGGTTGTGAAAAGTTTGCTCCCGGTGATGGAAAAGCTTGGGGTTGCCAACGAGAAGGAAATTCAGATCGAAACACTAGCGCAGCGTTTACGGGACGAAGTAATCTCCCGAGGCGCAGTGATCGTCCTGCCACCCTTAGTTGGCGCGTGGACGCGAACCCTCCAGGCAAAGGCCGACTGAGCCCACTTACTCCGTTCATGGAAGGCAAACAGCGAATCAATTATGGTCATTCTCAATGGAATTGAATCGTTTCTTCCCATGCTTGATTCCAGCGAGCACGAACACTACGTAACAGAGACGGATAGACGATCAGTTTTCGAAAAGGGTCGATCAGTGCCATGTAAAACGGCGTAAAGCGGCTTACGCTTCGGACATAAACCGCTAAATAATACCGGTACGCGGTAGGCGTTTCGACCAGCGCGCTCAATGCCGCAGCGTGGACTGTCCGATTGATTAGCTCGAGAAGTTGCTCGTTTTCGAAACGGTAGATGACGCGGAAAAATCCGTCTTGCGTTCCGGCTGCGGCCAGCGATCTCGAACGATCGACCCCGTTAAGACGAGTTGCGAAGGCCACCGCTGCCTCTGGCTCGCGGTCCCAGCCGAAAAACCGTCCAATAACGAACCGAATGTCGAGTAGGACTCGTGCGAGCGGCGGAGGCTTGCATAGACAGCTGCTCGTCCTCCGTAAGAAATCATCGAGCGTTACTCCGGCACGCCACGGTGGTAGATCGACGGCCCACACGTCGTGAAGAGGTACGCCTGCCAGAAACGTATGAACTCGCAGGGGCAGTCTTTCGAATTCTCGAACTGAGACCTGTGGCATGTGCCATGCCTTACTGTTTTACCAACTCTGGAAAGTCTTCCTTGATGAACTCCTTGGTTCCGGGCCGGCCCGCAAGACGCAACCACAGCGGTCCGCCTTCTCTTGTAAAGCGCACGTCGATGTCGAGGAACGGACAACACAACCGCTCCTCGATTACCCATTCCGACAACAGCTGCCAGGTCGTTTTATCCGCTGGGAATTCAAACTCGTAACCGTCTGGTAGTTCGCGCGTGCTCTTCTTCAGTTTTAGCAACGCCGGTCCAACTTCTTCGAAATGGCGTTTTCTTGCCTCCGGTGACAGCGCGAGTGCGTTGCACGCCAGAGGCGACACGCGCTCGGTTTGCGACGACGAGAGGAGTGGAGGTGAAGGTTCTGATCCCGGCGAAATCACCGCCGGCGCAATCATGCTGATCGCGGTTATGAATTGGAATAAGTGTTTCATAATTTTCGACGCTAGGACTTCAAGCTGACTTTAAGTCAAAGGGAATTTTAGAGGGGAAATTGCGCGGGATTTTCGTGGCGTTCAGCGCCGCTCTTTGTTACTTTTTCGAGTGGCAGATAATCTGGCGATTTCGGATGTCGCACGTGTGTTTGGATTGCGCACGTCAGCCATTCGCTACTACGAACAGATCGGGATTCTCCCGTCGCCGATGCGTAAGAATGGTCAACGCCGCTATGAGAAGAGCTTCCTTTTTCGCCTCGAGGTAGTCCAGCGCGCCCGCGAGTCCGGCTTCACCTTAAACGAGATACGCGAGCTGTTTTTCGGATTTAAGCCCGCGACGCCTCCACCCAAACGCTGGCATAAACTTTCTGAACGCAAGATTACAGAACTGCGAATCCGAATGAAGCAGCTCAAGCTGATGGAGGCGTTGCTAAAGGAAATGCAATGCTGTCGGTGCAATGCCTTGGAAGAATGCGGTGAAAGGCTTCTCTCAAGAAGGTCAAGGGAGCCCCTTCGCGCGCGTCGCAGTTAGTTTTCCGCCTACAAATTTTTGTCTACCCAAGCGCTCACGCGATCGAGTGCTTTCTCGATGTTCTCGATGGAGTTGGCTACGCTGAAACGCAAATAGCCTTCCCCGAAACTGCCAAATGCGGTGCCGGACAACGCGGCGACGCCCGCGTCGTCGAGCAGTGCATCGGCCAATTTTTTCGATGGCCATCCGGTTTTGGTGATGTTCGGAAAAACGTAGAACGCACCGTGAGGCAAGCGGCATGAGAAGCCTTTGATCTTGTTGAGACCGGCAACCATAACGTCGCGCCGCTTCTTAAACTCAGCGCGCATTGAGTTGACCGACTTCTGATTTCCGCGTAGCGCCTCAATCCCGGCAATCTGCGTGAAACTCGCAGTGCACGAGTTTGAGTTAGTCATCAGCCGTGAGATGTGAGCTGCGAGATCGGGGCGCATGACGCCGTAACCCATCCGCCAACCGGTCATGGCGTAAGTCTTGGAGAAACCGTCGAGCAAAATGCAGCGCTCCTTCATGCCGTCGATCGACATGATGGAGTGATGTGCCCCTTCAAAGATGAGACGGCTATAAATCTCGTCGCTTAACACCATGACGTTGCGATCGCCGATGGCGCGCGCGATGTCGTCGATGTCTTTCTTTTCCAGCACACCGCCGGTGGGATTCTGTGGTGAGTTCAAAATGATCAATTTTGTTCGGTCGTTGATCAGCCCCGCGAGCTCATCGACGTCGAGCCGAAAATCCAGGTCCTCGCGCAACCGAATCGGAACGGCTTTTGCGCCGACGTAATTGATCATTGATTCGTAGATGGGAAATCCTGGATTGGGATAGACGACCTCATCCCCGTCTTCAACCAAGGCGAGAATGCTAAAGAAGATGATTGGCTTGCCACCAGGGACTATGACTACTTCTTCCGGTGTGACATCCACCCCGCGTGTTTCGCTCACGTGCTGGGCGATGACTTCGCGGAGCTGGGGTAAACCAGCGGAAGGGCCGTAATGCGTGAAGCTCTTATGCAACGCATCGCATGCCGCGTCGATGATGTTTGCCGGTGTATCGAAATCGGGCTCCCCAATCTCGAGATGGACGATGTCGCGCCCCTTGGCCTCCAGCGCTCGCGCCTTCACCAACACTTCGAATGCAGTCTCAGTGCCGAGACGCGCCATCCGCTTCGCGAGACGAAGTTCGCGGGCTTTCTGCATGGCACAGACTATGCGCGGACGAAGTCTTCTCTCAACCATCAATACTCAACTTTCCGCCGTAAGCGCTGAGGGCCCCAAATACAGCCGGGCTCATTCGCACCCACGAAGGATTTTCGTGTGGACTTATCGGTGGATGGTTTTTTTCGCCATGGGACTCTCGTTTGCGAGTCTGCCTCCGCAAGTCGAAGGCCGAAAACATCCGCGAAACAAAGCTCCTTATAAAGAACAGCAATCTCCGGCCCAGATCGAAGAGGCCGCGCGCCTGCAAATTTTTCTCGATCGTTCTAACTTTAGTCCGGGCAAAATTGACGGGCGCTATAGCGAATTGACCTGGAAAGCTCTTGGCCTTTATAGGCAGTCTCAAGGCGAACAGCCGCAGTCGCCTCCACCCAACGCCAAAAGCAACGTCGCTCCCGATACCAACGGCCTCGAGATTTCCAGCGTCGAACCGGTCTTCATCACCTACTCCGTAACGCAAGCAGATCTGCAGAATGTAGGAAAATTGCCGGGCTCTCCAAAAGAACAGGCAACATTAAAAGCGCTTTTATATCGCAACCCGGTCGATGCAATCGCAGAAAAATTCCACTGCGACGTTCATTTCCTGGAGCAGCTCAACGCTGGCAAGACCAGGTCGATCAAGCCTGGCGATCGATTGCGAGTCCCTAATGTTCAGCCATTCGAGTTAGGGCAAGTTAAAGAAATCAAGCCGGGCAGCGAGATCAACGCACCAGCTGCTAACGAACTTCCTGATGAACCGGACAAGACGTCAGCGGAACAATCAGAAGGCTCTCAAAATCCGCCTGCCAGCCCGGCATTATCGCCGTCAACGTCTGTGAAAATCGATACGAAAACGAACATGCTTGGGGTCTTTCAAGGCGAGAAATTAATCGCGGCTTACCCAGTCACCGTAGGATCTGCCCAGACCGCTTCGCCCATTGGAGACTGGAAAGTGAAGGGAGTAGCCAAGTGGCCGCGGTTTCGTTACGACGAAAAAATGCTGAAACACGGGGAACGAAGCGGGCATTTCTTTATGTTACCGCCTGGGCCTCGAAATCCGGTGGGCGTTCTCTGGATCGCGCTCGACAAGAAAGGAATCGGCATTCACGGCACAGCTAGTCCCGATTCCATCGGACATTCTGTAAGCCATGGCTGTATCCGGCTGGCCAACTGGGACGTTGTTCGCTTGGCCGAGCGAGTTAAATTTGGAACACCAGTCTCGATCCACTAGTCATTTCGTCGCTCCGCGGGGGCTGGTGAATGATTTTAACGCGCCGAATACTTTCGCGAGCGAGCGCTCACGTGTACAGTTTAGCGCTTTGAAACGTCGATGGCCTTTCGTCATTTTCGGGTTCGTTCTTCTTTTGGTCGTTGCTGGATTGGCAGTGCAGATCGATTGGACGTGGAAACGAAAACTTTCCCCGCGCGGCGGGCGTTATTTTTTTCATCGCGTTGAGCTGGCCGTGCCGTCGTTTCGTCAAGCTGAAGAAAAATGGCGTGACGATCCGTTGGGTGGAGTCGAAGCGAACGGAACTCTCGGGGGTGAGGGCTGCGCCGTGGCCGCTGCAGCGATGGTGTTTAAGTTTTACGGCATCGATGTCGATCCGCAGCAGTTAAACTGGTTTCTAACAGGTGTCGACGGATACACTGAGAACGGTTGGCTTTATTGGGACCGCGCTGCGTGGTTTGCACCCGATCGCGTGCGGCACATGTATGAAGACCTGGCATCGTATCAGCTGATCGATTCGAACCTTTCCCGTGGAAATCCGGTTATCGTGCGCGTGCGGTTGGCAGGCGGCGTTACGCATTTCGTCGTGATCGCGGGCAAGGACGGATTCGATTATCTCATCGCCGATCCCGGCGCCGGGTCTGCGAGAGGCCTTTATCCGCTTCGGGAACTCGGAAGCGATATCGAAGCGCTGCGATTCTACGAGCCGATCACGACTGCAAAATCGCAGCTCGCCGTGAAACGGTGAGCAATCTTCGTGTCGACTTGTTAGGCAGGTTCGCGCCCTGCCGCGCACCCGATGCACGCGTAGCGCTACGCCAACCAGCTAGCGACCCGCGCGGCGATCGTGGCGGGAGCCTCGATGTGCAGAAAGTGACCGAGATTCGGCACGACCTCGAGGACACGTGCGTCGAACAACCGACGGTCCTTGTCGGTCGGCGGCACGATGCAGCCGTCGTCGCCGCCATGAAGCTGCAACAGAGGTGTTGCAATATGCGCCTCGGCCTTGCGCACGCGATCGACCAACGTCGTGAACGGGCGCACGATCGCGCGGTAGTACTCAAGCGGTGCGGGGAGGCTGCGCTCGAGACAGGCGTGCAGCTCGTCACGGCGCGCGGAGTCGAGCGTGAAGTTCGGGGACCAGGCGCGCCACAGGCGATCGATCATGGCGAGATTGCGGCGGCGCACCAGATAGCCGGCTCCTGGGAGCTGGAATAGACCCATATACCAGCTCCTTTTCCACTGTTTCGAGGAGGCGAGCGAGCGCAACAAAGTGGCCGGGTGTGGGATCGCGAGCGTGACGGCGCGACGGACATGCGACGGCGCGGCAGCGCACACAGTGTAGGTGATCGCGCCGCCCCAGTCGTGGCCGACGAGATCGACCTGGCCGCCGAGGCAATCGATCAAGGCGATGGCGTCGCCGGCGAGGGTGTCGAGGTCGTATGGACCGACGATCGGAGAGGGGGTGTAGCCGCGCAGCCATGGCGCGACGACGCGGTGGGTCTCGGCGAGGTGCTCGAGGAACGGGACGGCGGTCGGCGGGTGATCGGGAAAGCCGTGGAGGAAGAGGAGCGGGCGCGCGTTGACCGCACCGCCGACGAGCGCGTGAACCTCACCGAACGGCAGCGAGAACGTGGTGCGGGTCAGCCTCTCATGAGGAGTGTTCATAAATCAGATCAGCTACAGGCGGAGCCTGGTAGCCATGGTTACGACGAACGGCATCCGCATAGCTCACGCGGAACCAGATGGCGTAGAGCGCGGGTAGAAAGGCAAGCGTCAATACCGTGCCAACGGCAGTGCCTCCGATCAGCACATAGGCCATAGATCCCCAGAACACTGAATGCGTGAGCGGAATAAATGCCAGCACTGCGGCCAGTGCGGTCAGGATGACTGGTCGCGACCGCTGGACGGTGGCCTCGATAATCGCATGATATGGATCAAGACCATCTGCTTGATTGGAGCGAATCTGACCGATCAAAATGAGTGTGTTCCGCATCAAGATACCCGACAGACCGATCAGACCGAGAATGGCATTAAATCCAAAAGGCTGATGAAAAATGAGCAACGCCGGAACCGCGCCGATCAGTCCGAGCGGGCCGGTCAGCATCACCATCCACATGGTCGAGAAAGAGCGCACCTGAATGATGATGACCGCCAGCATGAGCAGGAGCATGAGGGGGAAAAGTGGAGCCAGTGCTGAGTTGGCTTTCTTCGCTTCCTCGATCGAGCCCGCCATCTCGATGTGATAGTTTTCCGGTAGCGCCTTTCGAAGCGGAGCAAGTTTGGCCCAAATCCGGGAAGAGACATCCGGCGGTTGGGTCGTCTCAATATTGTCGCCCCGCACGGTGACGGTGGGAACGCGATCCCGTCGCTTGATGAGTGGATCTTCTGGTTGGATCTCGACCCGTCCGATCTGGCTTAAAGGGATGGGCTTTCCATTCCGGGTCGTGAGGGTAAAATTTTCCAGCTTGGTTGGATCTAATCGCTCGGGACCCGCACTTCTCGCGACAATATTTACCGCTCGAATGTTCTCACGAACCTGAGTGATTGTTTGACCGTTTAGAAGAAACTGCAACTGCTGCGCTGCCTCTTCAGGCGAAAGCCCAATAAGCTGCAATCGCTCTTGATCCAAAACGAAGTGCAATTTGGGAACGCGTTCTCCCCAATCCACATTCACAGTGCGCATATTCGGATCGTTGCGCATGATTTCTTCGACACTGTGGGCGATTTCCCGAAGTTTTGTCGGAGCAGGCCCCATCACGCGAAAGGCAACGGGGAAGGGAGAGTAGGGTCCAAATACCAACTGGGTCGCGCGAATCCTCGCTTCCGGCGCCAGGCCATCGGCGGCAGCCTGGCGCAGGCGCAATTTGAGATGATCCCTTGCCTCTGCATTCGGTGTCAAAACCACAATCTTCGCAAAGGAGGGATCAGGCAGCTCCGGGTTGTAGGAAAAGAAAAACCGTGGAGCCCCCGCTCCAATATAAGAAGTCACGATTTTCGATTCGGGTTGTTCCGACAGCCAGTGCTCGATCTTTTTTGCGGCTGCACTGGTCGTCTCGATGCTGGTCCCCGATGGAAGCTGGACTTCAACCAGCAATTCAGGCCGGTCAGAGTTTGGAAAAAACTGTTTCTTCACGACAGCCATCCCTCCTCCCGCCATTAGAAACGCGCCTACTACAATGCCGGCTACAGTATATTTTCTCCTCACGCACCAAGCGACAAGATGGCGAAACCGCTGGTATCCCGGAGTGGCATAGATCCCCGCATGGCCTCCTTTCACGGTTTTGATTTCGGGTAGAAGTTTTACCCCAAGGTATGGTGTGAAACCCACCGCCACGATCCACGAGGCGATCAAAGAGAATCCGACAATCCAGAAGATGTTTCCGGCATATTCTCCCGCGGTCGAACGTGCGAAGCCTACCGGCAAAAACCCGATTACGGTTACCAGCGTCCCGGCAAGCATTGGCGCTGCGGTGTGGCTCCAGGCATAAGCCGCGGCTCGGATGCGATCCATTCCCTCCTCCATCTTCACAACCATGGTTTCGATGGCGATGATGGCATCGTCCACTAAGAGCCCCAGCGAGATGATTAGCGCTCCCAATGTGATTCGATCAAAAACCCGATCGGTGATCATCATGATCACAAATACAGCGCCCAACGTCAGCGGGATTGCCGCCACCACGACGATTCCAACCCTCCATCCCAGGCTTAGCAGGCTGACTAGCATCACCACGCCGACCGCCATCGCGAACTTGACCATAAATTCGTTTACCGCCGAGCTGATATTGACGGCCTGATCGGTGACTTTTTTCAGGCTGACTCCCAATGGCAGGCTGGCGGAGATCTTGTCGCTTTCCGCCCGCAGGGCATCGCCTAAATCCAGCCCGTTCCAGCCCTCTTTCATAACGATGCTCAGCAACAGGGATGACTTTCCATTGTGCCGAATGACAAAGGTTGCCGGATCTTCGTAGCCTCTCGTGACATTCGCGACGTCGGATAACTTGAAGCTTTGCTTGCCGGCTACGATCGGGGTATCGCGGATTCTATCTATGTCGGTGTATGCGCCGTCGAGGCGGACAAACACCTGTGCGCCATCGGTATCGACCGAACCTGCAGGAGTTACTGCATTCTGTCGCGAGAGGGCGGAAAAGATGTCCGCTGGCGAGATGCCCAGCATCGTGAGTCGCGGATAGGAAAACTCGACAAATATCCTCTCCTGCTGTTCCCCCACGATATCCACCTTCTTGACTCCCGGTACGTGGAGAAATCTCTGCCGGAGTTCTTCGGCGACGCGGGTGAGTTGGCGGAGCGGAAAGCCGGGAGCCTCCACCGAGTAGAGTGCGAATGAAACGTCCGAATACTCATCATTAGCGAAAGGCCCTATCGCGCCTTGCGGCAATTTGCGCGCCTCATCCCCTAGCTTCTTTCGCGCCTGGTAAAATTGGTCGGGAACTTCTTTTGGGGGAGTTTTGTCAATGAGTTGCAGCGTCATCAACGCCAGCCCGGGTCGCGTAATCGTTTCCACCCGATCATACCAGCGCAACTCCTGGAGTCTCTTCTCCAGTGGCTCGGCTACGAGATCCTGCATTTCCTGGGCGGTTGCTCCGGGCCACACCGCAGTCACCGTGAGCACTTTGATCGTAAACGAAGGATCTTCCGCTCGCCCCAGATGAAAATAGGCATAGATGCCCGCGCATGCCGAAGCAAAGATGAAGAACAGTGTGACGGCGCGTTCCCGCACCGCCAGAGCGGAGAGATTAAAAGTTCGCATACGACGTCTTCTCCTCTCTTGCCAGGGTAACGATTTGTCCCTCGTGCAGGAGATGCGCTCCGAGCGCCACCACCCGTTCACCGGCATCGACTCCGTGGGACACGACGACTTCCTCCTGACCGATTGAGCCAATTTCGATGCGGCGGAACTTCACTTCCGACTTGTCATCCACGATCCAGACGCCCGGCCCGCTACCCCGATCATAGACGGCACCGACGGGCACCAGGATGGAGTGTTTATCGGAGGCTTTCTTGGTGACCAATGTGATGGTGACGGTCGAGCCGAGCGGCGCCGAAGCGGCTTCACCTTCGAGCACATAGCGCGCTTCAAAAGTTCGGCTCGTCGGGTCCGCCGCATCGGAAAGCTGGCGCAACTTGGCCTGGTACGTTTGATCCTGCCCATACAGCCGGGCCGATGCGATCGCTCCCAAATCAGGTCGTACGCCCTCAGGCAGGTTAATCAAGGCTTCTCGGGGACCATCATGCGCCAACTGGATCACGGTTTGTCCTGCTGCCACGACCTGACCTGGTTCGCTCAACGTCCGAACGATCACCCCGTCGGCATCAGCTAATAAGATGGCATACTCGCTGGAGTTATTGCTGACTCTTGCCTGAGCCTCTGCCGCTTCCAACTGTGCTTTGGCGTTGTCCAGCGCCGCCCGATCCTGATCATATTCCCGGTGCGATATCACGCCGGATTTGACCAGCATGGCTGACCGCGTTTCATCTGCGTTCGCTTGTGTGTATTTGGCCCGAGCTGCCTCGACGTTTGCTTGTTGCGCGGCGGCTGAGAGTCTGAGATCCTCGGGATCAAGCCGCATCAGGGGCTGACCCTTCTGGACCTGCTGTCCCACATCGACGGATCGTTCCAGGATTTTTCCCGCGACTCGGAAGCCCAAGTCGCTTTGCACCCGGGCTTCCACGATCCCGGTGAAGGTTCTGCTATTCGAGCCAACCGCTTTCGCCTTGAAAAGCTCCACCCTCGGAGACTGCAGGCGTGGATCTTTCATGGCCGGCTTGGAACACCCGACCATCAAGGCCAACGTCAGCCATCCTGCAAGCATTTCCCGACCGATGCCGGAGGAAACTCCGGTGACCAATGTGATTCTATTTTTTGATGACGTGTGCATATACACAATGTAATTTAGTTTGTCGTTAGTTTGTCGCCTTTGAGAGCATTCAAGGTTTTATTTGTTCAGGGCCAACGCGGCAGTTTCGAGATCAGACAAAATGGTGGCCCAACGTTTTTCACCGAGAGTTTTAACCGCGGCGCGTTGAGCGGACTTCCAAGCCGGCATTAGTTTCTCCATCTGTTTTCGGCCTTTCGCCGTAATTGCCAATTCGACAAGCCGGCCGCGCCCGCCGCCGCTGACCCGCACCAAACCGTCTCGCTGCAACGGCCGGAGATTTCGCACGAGTGTCGTGCGCTCCATTCCCAGCCAATCACTCAATTCCGCCATGTGCCAAGTGTCCTTGGTTTTCAATGACTCCAAGATCGATCGCTGCGTGGGGCGGATTCCATGTCGCCGCATTTCCGCGTCATAAAACTGCGTCACAGCCCGCGTCACCCAACGCAAGTTGAAGCACACGCAGTTTTCCGCGGCCAACATATCCAGTTCTTTTGCCATGATGATGTGTATATGCACTACTCGACTGGGCCTGTCAATCTTTTTTTTCGGTGGTTAGTGCGCTTCGCCGGATCAGTCCCGAAGCTCAACTCTTCGGCGGCCACTCAACGCCAGCTAATTCCTTTGGCAATTGCTTTGGATCGACCGGATAAATGAGCGACATATCGGGTTTGGTCTTTGCGCCGGGCAGAAACTCCATTTCCTCCGGCGCACCCACGATAAGCCAGAGCACTTCGGCGTTGGTATCGTTGAATACCTGCCGCAACTGACCCGGCCCGACCAGCACGCCGCCGTATTTTGGCACGGTCAATGTTTCTTCGCCAACGCGCATTCGGCCGAGGCCTTCCAGAACAAAATAAAACTCTTCCTGCCGGATGTGCTTGTGCAGCGTGCTCGCACTTTTAGGCGGTAACCGCCAGAGGCGTGCATTAAGATTCTCACTACCTGTGCGCTCCAGATAATCAGCGTTTGGAATTCGCATCAGATTGGATGGCCGCCAGAAAAGATCTTCCGGTTTGATCAAAAAGTAACCTTCTATTGTTTTCATCGTACGTTTTTTTAGAACAAGACAATGTTCAATGTGTGGAACCGAGAAAGTCTCGGATCAACACGGCGATTTCATCCGCTGCTGTGTCCAACGCAAAATGACCGGCGTTGAGAACGTGAACCTGGGCGTCCGGCACATCCTTGTGGTAACGTTCCGGCTCGCCGGGATCGAACGAAAGATCGTACTTCCCCCAGATCACTAGCAAGCGCGGTTGCTTTTCGCGCATCCACTCCTGCCACTTCGGATAGGCGTCTACATTGGTGCGATAGTCGTAAAACAGATCGCTTTGAATCTGTGCCTGCCCAGGTGGATTCAGAAACGCGAACTCGTCCGTCCACAAATCAGGATCGTAGTGCTCCACGTTCGGATCATTCCCGACATGGCGCGTACGCGTCGTCTGCAAAGACAGGAGATTTGTGCGAAGCGCGTTTTCGTTCGCCGCGCGATCTTTCCAAAACTCGCGCCGAGTCTTCCAATTCGCGCCCAGCCCTTCGTTGTGAGCGACCGCGTCTTGAATAATGAGAGCTTCTACGCGTTCTGGGTGCGCAAGCGCCATGCGAAAACCGACAGGGCCTCCGTAATCCTGCATGTAAAGCGTGTAGTGCGATAGTCCGAGAGCTTCGGTAAAGTGATTCATGATCTCGGCGATGTGGTCGAACGTGTATGCAAATTTTTTCGGCTCAGGCCAGTCGCTGTGTCCGAAACCCGGGTAATCGGGCGCGACAAGATGAAACCGATCCGACAGCCGGCTGAAGAGAGGCTCAAACATCCGGGATGAAGATGGCAGCCCGTGGAGCAAGAGGATCGTTGGGGCACCTTTCGGTCCCGCTTCCCGATAAAAGAGTGAGAGTCCGTCAACCTTCATCGTACGATAAAAAACGTGCTGAGAACCTTCCGTGGCGGCGGCTATTCCAGACGTATTAACAGCAAGCATTGAAATGATGGCGATCGCAGCGGCAGTGAGGGCTGCGAGTTCGGTTCGCCGTTTGGTTTTCACATTTGTATTGCTTTAATATCGATTACGAGGCACGCAACCAAAAGGGCGCC
>JBKPLX010000086.1:0-5842 GCA_046731855.1 Verrucomicrobiota bacterium
CTAGTGCGGACTGCGTCGAAAATTTGATCGAAGGGCACTACAACATAATCGAATTCCCCGAGGAAAAGTTGCAGCGCGAGGAATGCGCTTGTCATTGTGCCGGGCACAGCAATCGTGCAACCGCGTAACGACTCGCGAATCGCTTTGTTAGATGTTGAAGCGCGATTCGCTCCCTCGACTGCGGAACCGCTTTGCTGTCTTCCAACGACGATTGGCCCGTAGCCGTCGCCCATGCTAGCCCCGCAGGGCAACAGCGCGTATTTGCTTGCGACGTGCGCATAAGCATGGATCGAGATCGCGGAAATATGCAACTCGCCTCGCAGCGCTCGCTCGTTCAACGTTTGAATGTCTTCCAATCGATGCTCGAATCGGTACCCGCGCAGGTCGATTTTATTCTCTGCCATCGCGTAAAACATGAACGCGTCATCCGGATCCGGGGAATGGCCCAGGGTAAAGACTCCGGGGCTGTCATCTGTGATTGCTTTCACTGCCTTCGTCCGGACCATATTCATTCTCGATAGGCAAACAAAGCTCCGGATCTTTCTGGATTAAGTAGTCGAGAACCTTGGAGGTCGGAGCTCTGCGACGCTTAAAGAATGTTCGCCGATTTCGTCGCAAAGCAAAGCCCTGCCGCGCTTGCTCCCATCACAAAAACAAAACAGCCCCGAATTCCTTCGGGGCTGTTTGTAATTTCTCTATGAACGTCCGGTAAGCAGTCTTATCGGTTCTCTACTACTCGAGGCGTGGGCCTGATCATTTCAAGCTGAGCGCTCACTTTCTGAATCTGATCGGCCTGCTGCTTTAGGCCAGCGGTAAGGCTCTTAATTTGCCCTTCCTGCAAGGCGATCACTGCCGCTTGTCTTTCAGTTGTGGCCTTCAATTCCTGCACGAGCTGTTGCTGTTGGAGCAACTGCTTCACGGAGACCTTGCCTCCACCTGCAGCCACCGCTGAGCCGAGCTGACCATTTGCATCTACAGCAACGAGGTCGCCGGCAACTGGTACATCAAAGATGCCGCCGATAAAGCAGGCCACGTTAAACACGTCGCCAATGCGGATCGTTTCGCTTTCAGCCACCGGTGGTACCGGAGAAGGAGAAGGGTTCGGGTTAGGGCCGGCGAACGCGCCGATATAGATGTTGAAATCACCCTCAGTGCCCACGCCAGCTGAGTCACCGACGGCTACGTTTCCAGCGCCGCTAACATTGTCAGCCATTGTGTCAAAACCCACGGCGTTGTTGAACAAGCCATCGACATTGCCGCCGAGCGCGTTAAAACCCACGGCATTGTTTGAATCGCCATCAACATTGCTAAAGAGCGCACCCGCGCCGACAGCTGTGTTGGCGTTTCCGAGCGCGAGGCCGGATGAGTCATTGTTCGCGAGCGCGACATCACCGACAGCTGTGTTCGCAGCGGCGTGGACATTGGCAAACAGCGCACTCTCGCCGACGGCGTTGTTGCTGTCTCCGTCCACGTTGGAAAGGAGCGAACTAGCGCCGACAGCGTTGTTGAATGACCCGCTACCGACTTCGCCTGTGCCTACGTTAGAAAAAAGCGCGAACGATCCGCACGCGGTGTTGTTCGCGCCGTCGTTATTGCTTAAAAGCGCGGCGGCACCCAAGGCCGTTTGTTGACTTGCGGTGTTGAGCAGCAGCGCCCCAGCGCCAATACCTGTGTTGAAATCGGCCCCAAGGTTGACCAAGCACGCATCAAAACCAAATGCTGAATTGAATGTACCGCCGACGATTACGCCCGCAAGGGCGTTTGACCCATCCGCCGTGTTGCTTACGGGAGGATTACCCGGATCGGGTGAGTTTATGGCGGCCTGCACTTGGCTAAGCGCAAAGCTCACCAGGATTAGCGGGATGAGAAGGAACCCGCGCCGGAACGGCAGCGAGCGAGCCGGATCTCGTCCGCATGAAACTAACGTTTTGAGTTGATTGAGTGGATACATTGGATTGTGTGTTCTTTCTCTCCCGGTTGCTTATTTATTTTTGTGGTTATTGGACTCCTAACAGACAAAGCATCTACCGGGTAAAATCCTTTGGCCTGTTTCGGAGCCAGGGGCGCGTGATACCAAATTTCAGTTTTCGGTGTCAACACATTTTTTTTAAAACTTTGTTGGAAAAGGGGCGAAGCCGTCGGATGTGAGGCTCTGAGCCTGACTCGGCGGGCAGGCACCTAGCCTGCCCAGCGCCAATTCGATAGGTTCGCCACCGCGAATCCGTCCGCACTGGCAGCCTGGGTGCCGAGTCAGCCAAGCCGGCTGATATTCAGCTCGCTACGCGAATCACGGATTGCTGTTTGCGTTGATGAAACTGTTCCCGTAGCCTCAGCCGCATGGCACGGTCTGGTCTCGGCAAGGGCCTTGGCGCATTGATTGGTACTCCGTCGCCTTCGGCGCGCGCAGACACTAGCGAGCCGGGCGAAAGAGTGCACCAGATCAATTTGGCAACCATCGTCCCCAGTCCGCTGCAACCGCGCAAAGATTTCGCACGCGAAGCACTGCAGGAACTAATCGATTCGATTCGGCAACATGGCATTATTCAACCGCTCATTGTCCGCGAGGCCGGCGCTCGATTTGAATTGATCGCTGGCGAACGTCGCTGGCGCGCGGCTCAGGAGATTGGCCTTTCCCAGGTTCCCGCCATAATTCGAAGCGCTAATGACCTGGAAGTCCTGGAATTATCGTTGATCGAAAATTTGCAGCGCGCTGATCTGAATCCGATCGAAGAGGCCCAAGGCTACGCGAGGTTAGCGAATGAATTTGGAATGCGGCAGGAGGACATCGCGCTCAAAGTAGGACGGAGCCGGGCGGCGGTGGCCAATGCGCTACGGCTGTTAGATCTTCACCCGCAGGTGCAAGTCTGGCTCGCTCAGGATTTGGTTTCTGTGGGTCATGCAAAGGTGCTGTTGTCGTTAAAAGCGCCTGAGGAACAGCTTTTGGCTGCGGAAACTGTTTTGCGTCGCAATGCCACCGTGCGTGGCACCGAACGGTTGGTTGCTCGCTTGCTTGGGATCGGCCGTTCACGACGAAAGTCTCGACGCGCCGGAGCTGAGGCAAGCCCGGCGGTTGCCGGGCCAACGGCAGTGGAAGATCTTCAGAACCGCCTGCAAGAACACCTCGCTACACATGTCACCATCCATCATGGAGACAAACGGGGCCGGATTGAAATCGAGTACTACGGGAGCGACGATCTGCAGCGGGTTGTGACCGCTCTCGGGCTGCCAGAGCCGGAGTAGTGGAGCGTTGGAGTGTTGGATTGAGGGCAGGGATGCATTCGCGCCAGACAAGGCTTCAATACTCCCTTACCTCAATACTCCTGATTGTCTGCCTCCCGATGGTTTGTGCGCGTACGTCACCTGCGGTGCAAACAAAAATCTGGGAAGAACTTTCGGGTGAGAAAGCTTTCGCGCATGTTCAACGATTGGTCGACTTCGGGCCACGCCCAGCTGGATCTGAGGCCATCGAAAAATCCAGGCGGTATATCGAGGACCAACTCCGCCGCTTCGGCTGGCAGATAACACGACAGGCGTTCAGCGACGAGACCCCACGGGGCAAGGTCCAGTTCGTGAATTTGATTGCCCAATTTCCTGACCGAGGGCACACGGCGCCTTCGTTTTTGTTGTGCTCGCATTACGACACGAAAACGTTCGACGCGATAAAATTTGTCGGAGCTAACGATGGAGGGTCAAGCACAGGACTCCTTTTGGAATTAGCGCGCGTAATCGGGCAGCATCCGAATTTGGCTGCGAAAGTCGAGCTGGTGTTTTTTGATGGCGAAGAAGCGTACGATCATTTTTCGGACACGGATGGATTGTACGGAAGCCGCTACTATGCCAAGCATCTCGGAAGCGGCAGGCAATTCCGCGGCGGGATTCTGTTCGACATGGTTGGCGATCGCTCGCTCGAAATCACGCTTCCCGCAGATTCGCCCTCCGAAATGGCGCGAGATATTTTCGAGGCAGCGGAGGCGCTCAAATTGCGAAGCTATTTCACGTACCTTGACCGGGAGATGATCGACGATCACTCACCACTGAACGCTATCGGCGTTTCGACAATCGACGTGATTGATTTCGATTATCCCTGGTGGCACACCGCCGGAGATACGATGGATAAAATTAGCGCGCAGAGTCTTCAAATCGTTGGATCAGTCGCACTGCATTACCTATCTGAAGTCGCGCTGAAATAGCAGTGTTCAACCGTTGAAGCGGCGTTCTCGTTTCCCCGTTTAACGCTTGAACGTTTCAACGAATCACGGGGGCCAGACTTGCTCAATTTTCTGAATTGCCTCACGCCACTTTTCCCGGCAGGTTGATTACGAGGGGTGAAGCCTATGTCCCATGCAACGCATACAAACGTCGGTATAATCGGGCTTGGGATCATCGGTCGCGGCGTGGCCGGGAACCTGCGGCGCAGAGGGTTTCCAGTTTATGTTTGGAACCGGTCGCCGCGTTCCGTTCCGAATTTTGTCGGGGCGCCCGGGGAAGTAGCTGAGATTTGCAACTATATCCAGATATTTGTTTCCGACGATGAAGCTTTGCTGCAGACGGCCCAACAGCTAGGCGAAAAGCTTACGCCCCGCCATCTCGTTTTTGCCCACTCGACGGTTGCTCCGGATTCAATGCGCGCCGCTGCTGAGATTGTGGAACGTCGCAAGGCGCGATTTGTCGAGGCGCCATTTACGGGGAGTAAAACTGCAGCTGAAAAGGGGGAGCTCGTTTACTATGTGTGCGGGAACGATGCAGCGTTGCGCGACGCGCGTCCGATCCTCCAAGCCAGCAGTAAAGAGATCATCGAGATCGGTCCGATAATTGGCCAGGCAAGCGCCATAAAGGTCGCAACAAACATGATCACGGCCGCAAGCGTCCAGTCAGCTGCGGAAGCGCTGGCGCTAGTTCAAGCTTTGGGTTTGCCGTTGGAAAAGTTCCTTGAGGCAATGCGCAGTAACGCCAGCCATTCTGCAACTCTTGCGATGAAACTGCCTAAAATGCTTAGCCGTGATTTTGAGCCTCATTTTTCCGTCAAACACATGTTGAAAGATATGCAGATCGCTAATCAGATTGGTCTGTCTAACTATCTCGATCTGGGCGTGACCGCTGCCGCTCGCGATCAATTACTCGAGCAAGTGCACTGGGGCCACGGAGACGACGATTATTCGGTAGTAGCGCGAAAATATTTGCACGAGCCTGCGCCAGCTGCTGATGAAGAGTTGCAACTGGACGAGCAGGAAGAAAAATCCGGCGCCGGCGAGTCGGTCGCGAGCTCAGGCGAAGTGAAAAGCCAGAGCCAGCAAGACGTGAGTCCAGAGGTGTCGCCCGCGCCATTGATCAGTGTGCCAAGCAGCGGATCTAGTAACGCAACAACTCGATTGCGTCCCGGTTTTTTCAAGCAGCTGCTGAGTCGGCTATCATCCGGGAAAGAATGACACTGCGTTCCGAAACTAGGCAGGCGATTTTCTTCGACCTTTCCCAGCGCGCAAAATTTCGTATTACCGGCGCGGATCGACTTCGGTTCCTAAACGGGCAAATCACGAACGATCTGCGCAAAACAAGTGAAACGTCTGCAATCGAAGCGTGCGTTTTAAATGCGAAAGGCAAAACAGATGCGCACATCTATGTTTCCGCGCCGGGAGACTCCTTTTTGGTCGACGTAGCGTCCGATCTTCGAGAGACGCTCAAGATCCGGCTGGAGCGCTACGTGATCGCCGACGACGTGCAGATTGAGGACGTCACCGAGCAACTTTCGCTTTTTCACGTGTTATCGCAACAGGACCCCGCTCTGGAACATGGGCGCATTGTTTCTGTGCGCCGTTTTGCTGAACCGGGATGGGACATATGGGGC
>JBKPLX010000087.1:0-10482 GCA_046731855.1 Verrucomicrobiota bacterium
TATCGGCGCCCATTTTTCTGGCGAGATCGAGACGATACGGATTCACATCAGTAATCACGACGTGACGCGCGCCGGCACGTTTGCAGATCGGAATGGCCATGCAGCCGATAGGCCCTGCGCCGGTGATGAGCACATCTTCGCCGACCAAATCGAACGAGAGCGCAGTGTGCACGGCGTTGCCTAAAGGGTCGAAACAGGAAAGCACATCCAGCGGGATCGACGGATCCGCGTGCCAGCAGTTGTCTTGGGGGATCGCCACAAATTCCGCCCACGCGCCCGGCCGATTCACGCCCACGCCTTGTGTATTCGGGCAAAGATGCCGCCGTCCAGCCAGGCAATTGCGGCAATGTCCACACGTGATGTGCCCCTCGCCTACCACGAGATCGCCCTTGGCAAATCCTTTCACGTGATCACCCACGTCATCGACAACTCCCACAAACTCATGGCCAATTGTCATTGGCACAGGAATCGTTTTCTGCGCCCACGCATCCCAATTGTAGATGTGAACGTCGGTGCCACAGATCGACGTTTTCAAAACGCGAATGAGCACGTCGTCGCCACGGACCTCTGGGACAGGAACGTCTTCGAGCCATAATCCTGGTTCCGCCCTGGCCTTCACGACGGCCTTCATCATCTTTTGCACAACGGGAAATTAGGCCAATCAGGAACACAGGAAACAAAATTTGTAGGGCGGCAGCCCGCTCGAACAGCCAATGCACAGATTGCCCAGGCCGTAGGTGAGTAGCTAATCGTTGCCAGTGCCCCACTACAGTTTTCTTACAACGCCAGGGTTCCTGTCGCATTTTTAGTTTTTTGTCTTGACATCGCGTCGGGATTTTTGGCAAAGCACGTTACGAAGGAAATGAATAAACGGCCAGAAATGAGACGCGATGGTACCAGCTTCGTCCCGTGGGTGCGGGGTTCCTCCGAAAGTATTTCGCGAGCAGGCGGTGCGGCAGGGCTAGTTCAGGAAAGGCCAAAAACAATAAAAGAAAATTAAATTATGAAAATTCGGAAAACTATATTCACGACAGCCCTGTTTACGCTTGTGTGCTTTGGGCTTTGCCAACAAGTGCAAAGCGCTACAGACACGCCAGATCCAGGTGCGAAGCCCTTAAGCAACACGGCGGATGGGGCAGGTGCTCTTCTGAGTATCACCACCGGCCTTTACAATTCGGCATTCGGGTTCGACTCGCTCCTGGTGAACAGCACAGCCAACTTCAACACAGGTATCGGTGCGGGGGCGCTTCTCCTTGACAAGCCAACCGCGACGGGCGAAGCAGACGAAAATACGGCCGTCGGCGCAGGTGCGCTTTTGAACAACACTACCGGCGGCAGCAACACGGCCGTTGGGGCGTTCGCCCTTTTTAGTAATGTTGACGGCGGCGGCCACGTGGCCGTCGGGAACGGTGCGCTCCAGAACAATAATGCCTCTGGTTTATTTTCATCAAACACGGCCGTCGGTGTTTCTGCGCTTATCACAAGCACCAGCGGCGGTGCCAATGTTGCCGTCGGTGAGGGCGCGCTATTCCAGGTCGATACGGGTTCCGCCAACACGTGCATTGGCGCTCTAGCCGGGGCTTCCTACACCGCCGACGAAACTGGTAATATTTGTATCGGCGCGGGTACGGGGGGCACTGCAGGCGAAAACAACACTATCCGCATCGGCAGCAACTTGTCGTCCGGTGGCATGAACGTCAGTGACGCCGGCTTCGTGCAGGCCTTCACCATCGGCGGCGGCTTCACGGGCGGCGGCATTCAGTACATCCAGTTAGGAGGTCTGAGCTCCTTTTCGATCGGCCAGAACTTCTCGACTACGAACGGGAATTCAAGCGCCTTTGTCGGCGGCATCTTCAACCAGACGCCGCCCGCTGGGTCCCATGCTGTACTGGTTGGCCCCAATAATCAGCTCGCCGATGCGACTCTTTCCTCACGCCGATTTAAAAAGGACATTGCACCGATCGATAAGCTCAGCGAAGGCATCCTGGCTCTTAGACCAGTGACGTTTCACTGGAAGAACGACAACACTAACGAGCCCGAATTTGGCCTGGTTGCCGAAGAAGTCGCCGAGGTAAACCTCGACTGGATAACGCATAATCCCCAAGGGGAGATCTCCGGCGTACGCTACGAGACGATCCCCATACTGTTGCTCAATGAGTTCCTTAAAGAACACAAGAAAGTCGAGGCACAACAAGCAAACATTGCCGAGTTAAAATCGACAGTGGGAGTTCTCACCGCCCAATTGAAAGAGCAGGCCGCGCAAATTCAAAAGGTGAGCGCCCAGCTTGAGGCGGGCAAACCGGCAACGAAAGTCGCCCTGGGAAATCAATAAGAGTTATTAACCAGTCGTTTGAGATCAAAGTCTCTGCAAAAGCCGCCACTCTCGAAGGGTGGCGGCTTTGTATTCGCATTCAGGCTCCGGCGCCGAGCAAAGGTTTCATTTGACTAGTTCTGACCTTCCATTCCTTCGTCCGGATTGGCCGATACCCTGTTTACGTTTGATATGAAAAAATATTTTATCCTTTCGATGCTCATCTCTTTTGCGATGATTTGCTCCTGCCAAAAGCAGGACTCAACCGTCGAGCAACAACTTGCTCAACGGAAAACGGAGCTGGACACACGCGAGGACGTGTTAATTGAAAGAGAGAAAGCGTTAGATGAGAGAGTGAATGCTTTGGATGCGAAAGTAAACGCGTTGAATGAAAGAGTGAATGCGCTCGCCGAAAACGAACAGGCCGCTGCGAATGCCGGGATGATTTCTCCCGCCCAGTCATCGGACACGATTTCCGATCCCACCCAGGCGACAGCTGAAAGAGACAGGAAAATACAAGAGATTGCTGCCGAGTTCCGGGCCATGGTTCCCGACTCCGGAAAAGGTATGCTGACAAAAGAGCGACTCAGCGAGGCACAAGGTGCGCTGAAAGAATTAATGAGAAAAAAGCAAGCTAAGTGGCAGACGTCTGGCGCGACAGGATCTCCTGCACTGCAGGCTATTTCGCCAACTCCATCGCCCACGCCGTAGTAAGTCCAGGCGCTCCTACGCGCTTCGGCCATCTGTCCGATCTCGGTTTGTTACGGTAGCTCTCCGCCGCGGGCGAGTCGGTGCGGTTTTCGAACGTCCCTACATGTCGTTCCGCATTCATTCTGCGGTTTATCAACACGATCGCGCTTTGGGCGGTTTGGGCTTTCTCGGCTTTTCTCTTGACACATAATCCGCATTTTTGGCAGACGTTTTTGCGAAGGAAATGAGCAAACGGCCAGAAATGAAACGCGATGGTACCGGCTTCTTCCCGCGGGTGCGGGGTTCCTCGAAAGTATTTCGCGAGCAGGCGGCGCGGCAGGGAAAGATCGATGAAGGCCAAAATATGATGAAAGGAAAAATTAAATTATGAAAATTCGGAAAATTATATTCTCGACCGCCCTGTCTGCGTTTGTCTGCTTTGGGCTTTCACCGCAAACGCAGGCAGATGACCCGGTCCCGCCAAGCAACACGGCGGATGGGCAAAATGCCCTTTTGGGTATTACCAGCGGTCTTTACAATTCAGCATTTGGCTTTGATTCACTCCTAAGCAACGGTGCGGCCAACTTCAACACAGGTGTTGGCGCTGGAACGCTCCTTAGCAACACTGGGAGCAGCAACACCGCAGTTGGCGCCGGAGCGCTTTTATTTAATGATAACGACGACAACACGGCCATTGGAGCGTTTGCGCTCTTCAACAACACCGCCGACTCGAACACAGCCATCGGCTCCAACGCACTGCTCTCCAACACCACTGGTGGTACCCTGGAGAACATCGGGGGGCTTTTCGACGTTGGTCCTAACACCGCCCTGGGTTCCTTTGCGTTGGCAAGCAACATCGACTCCAGCGCAAATACTGCAGTAGGCTATCAAGCCTTGGGCAGCATGGTACACGGGGATGTGGGACAGGGATTTCCCCATCTGGGTGTTAATACGGCCGTCGGCTTTCAGGCGCTTGCTAACCTCAATGGCGACGCCATCGGCGGCGACACCGCATTTGGCTATCAAGCGCTCTTTGATCTTACCGACGGCTTCAGCAACTTGGCCATTGGCATTCTGGCCGGCATTGGTCTCACGAGCGGTGATGGCAACATTTATATCGGGGCGGGAGTAGGCGCAGGTGCTGCCAGCGAGAGCGACCACACCTATATCGGCAATATTGATACCACCACCGTAACTGATGATCCCGTTTATGTGGACTTAACGACGGGCTTACTCGGCCACTTGAGTTCCTCCCGACGGTACAAGCAGGACATCAAACCGATGGACAACGCCAGCGAAACGCTTTACCGGCTCAAACCGGTCACCTACCGATACAACAAAGAGATCGATCGAAACCAGGCCCTCGATTATGGCCTCATCGCCGAGGACGTGGCCAAAGTCGATCCAAACCTGGCCGTTCGCAATAAAAAGGGTCAAATCGAAAGCGTGCGTTACACCGCGATCAACGCCATGTTGCTCAACGAGTTCCTCAAAGAACACGAGAAAGTCGAGGCACAAGGGCAGACGGTTCAGGAACAGCAGGCGACTATCGCAGAGTTGAAGTCAACCGTCGCCCAGCAACAGAAAGGAATGGAAGCTTTGACAGCCCAGCTCAAAGAGCAAGCCGCGCAAATCCAAAAGGTAAGCGCGCAGCTTGAAGTGAGTAAACCCACAGCGAAAACCGTCGCCAACAAGTAGCTGATTCTTGAATCCGAGATCAACGATCTCGGCTACACCAAAGAAGCCGCCATGCTTTTGCGTGGCGGCTTTTTGTTTCAGTGGCAGTTCGCCTCAAATCTAAATCAGAGTTTTGGTTTCTCTTTGCTGCCTTCTATAAAAAAGCTTTCCCCCAGTTCTGTCATTTTCAGTAAAAGGCATTCAATCCGGCGCTCATCTGCGCTTGCGCCTGATTCGTTCCTTCGAGATGATGCAGTGCATGCCTGCAACGCTGGAGCAAACCGGGACGAACATCCTGACGTCCCGTTCCGCTTTCATTCTTCGGTTCATCAGCACGATTGCGCTTTGGACAATCGCTCTGCTGATCATGTTTTCGGGTTACGAGATTTTGTTTTGGCTGCTGATCAGCTTGTTCGGATTGATCGGGCTTTTGGAATTTTACCGGATGCTCGATCACAAGGGACTGCCCAATTTCAAAATCACAGGAATGATTTGCGGCGCAGTCCTGCTCGCCGGGAGTTTTTATTATTTCTCCAAGATCGGGCCAGCGCACTCCTATGACTTCGAAGTTGCTGTTCTGCTCTTTTTTCTGCTTACGGTTTTTGGCCGGCAAATGTTTGCGCGTCTGCGCCATGATGAACCGCTGCAAACCATGGCCTACACCGTGTTTGGTCTGCTTTACGTGCTTTGGCTGTTCAATTTCATCACCAAAATTGTCTATTTAACGCCGCGTTCGAGCACAGGGCAGCTGACCGGACAATTTTATGTTCTCTATCTGATCGCGGTAACAAAATTTGCCGATATGGGCGCGTATTTGACGGGGAGCGCGGTGGGACGCCATTTGATGGTCCCTCATATCAGCGGCAAGAAAACGTGGGAAGGTTTCTTCGGCGCGATTGTGTTTGCGCTGCTGTGTAGCCTAGCCTTGTTCAAATTGATGCCGGGACATTTATCGGCGTTAAACTGGACACATGCGACCATCCTCGGTCTGCTTCTTGGCTTGGCCGCAGTGCTCGGAGATTTGGCTGAATCAATCATCAAGCGCAGCACAGATGTAAAGGACTCTGGGAATCTATTGCCCGGAATCGGCGGTGCGCTCGATCTTGTGGATAGTCTGCTCTTCACTGCGCCGCTTTTATTCTTCTATCTGCGACTGGTAATTCGGGTGCCGTAACTGAAAGATGACGACAGAAAGTTCCGGAGAGCGCAAACGTGTTGTCATCCTGGGGGCGACCGGGTCGATCGGCGAAAGCGCGCTGAAAGTAGCACGCGATATCCCGGAACGGATGGAAATTGTCGGACTGGCCGCCAACAGTAACGCTGAAAAACTTGCGGCAGCTGCGAACGAAACGCGCGCGCAATCTGTTTGCCTGGTCGATGAAACAAAGATCGACATCCTGACGCGCAAGCTTGAGTACAAGCCGCGAATTCTTGGGGGACAGGAAGGACTACTCGAGATCGCACGCCTGACGAATGCCGAGATGGTGCTGGTCGCAATTGTAGGTACGGGAGGATTGCGTCCGGCCCTGGCGGCGATCGAGGCTGGAAAAGATCTCGCCGTTGCGAGCAAGGAAATTCTGGTGATGGCAGGCGAGATCGTCACACGCGAGGCGCGCGATAACGACGTGAATGTGCTGCCAGTGGATAGCGAACACAATGCGATTTTTCAGTGCTTGGAGGGCAAAAGCTCCTCGGACATTCGCCGCATCATTCTGACGGCATCAGGTGGACCATTTCGCGAAACTCCGCGGAAAGACTTCAATTCGATCACACCCGAACAGGCGCTCAAGCATCCAACCTGGAATATGGGACCAAAGATCACAATCGATTCCGCGACACTGTTCAACAAGGGTTTGGAAATGATTGAGGCGCACTGGCTTTTTGACGTCGAGATGAAGCGCGTCGAAGTGGTGATCCACCCGCAGAGCATCGTTCATTCGATGGTCGAGTTCGGAGACGGCTCGATGCTCGCCCAATTGAGCTACTCGAACATGTGTTTCCCGATCCAATACGCCGTGACCTGGCCGGATCGCGTACCGAATACGTTGCCACCACTCGATTTTTCGAAATTGTCCAGGCTGGAATTTTTCACGCCGCGCTATGACGATTTTCCCGCGCTAAATCTGGCGCGCCGGGCACGCGAGACCGGTGGTACGTTGCCTGCCGTCATGAACGCCGCAAATGAAGTAGCGGTCGCTAGTTTTCTAGACCGGCAAGTGCGCTTTCCGGACATCTGGCAGATTGTGGAAGAAGTCATGAACCGTCACACGTCCATTGCACACCCCGATCTGGATGCGATATTGCAGGCCGATCAGTGGGCGCGAAAGGAAGCGCGGGGACATGTTAGATCGGTAAATCGTTAAAAGAATTACAACGGCAGACTCGGCGGCATGTCCAATCAATGACTAATCCCTGATCACCTGTTTCTAATTCCAATGCTATTGCACATTGCTCGCGTCGTTTTCATCCTGCTGGAAGTTCTCATCCTCTTCAATCTGCTGATTGTGGTGCATGAACTGGGACATTTTCTGGCGGCCCGCTGGAGGGGACTCTACATAGAGAAATTCGGCGTCTGGTTCGGCAAGCCACTCTGGAAGAAAACAATCAATGGCGTTCAATACTCGCTCGGGTCGCTGCCGTTTGGCGGCTTCGTGGCGCTGCCGCAACTTGCGCCGATGGACATTATCGAAGGCAAAGCGGATGTGGATCGCGCAAGGCTCCCAAAAATTTCCGCCCTCGACAAAATTATCGTAGCGATCGCCGGTCCGTTCTTCAGCCTGCTTCTGGCGCTTTTCTTTGCCGGCATCGTCTGGGCCGTCGGCCATCCGGTGAGTGAAGCGGATTCAACCACGGTGATCGGTTACGTTTTGCCCGATTCCCCGGCACAAAAGGTTGGATTGCGGCCCGGCGACAAAATCCTGTCAGTGGATGGCAAACCGGTCAGGCGCTTTATGGGGATGAACGACAGCGTGAGCTGGGATGTGGTGCGAAGCGAAGGCGACAAAATCGCCGTAAAATTCGAGCGGGATGGAAAGGTGCAAACTGTTTGGGTGGAACCTTACAAGGCAGAGACGCGCGGGTGGCGCAGAAAAAGCGTGCGCCAACTGCTTATCTATCCAGCAGAGACACCGATCATTGACAAAGTGGAGCCGAACACGCCGGCTGCGGCGGCGGGATTGCGTTCAGGAGACATCATTCGCGGGTTTGATAGGACGCCCATCTACAATCCGATCGCGTTGCTAGAATACATCAACAAACACCCTAACGATCAGCTCGTCCTTCATGTGGAGCGCGGTGGCAAGAGCTTTGACGTTCCGGTAAAACCAACGCTTCTGCCTACGAATGGCGAACAGAAACCGCGAATTGGAATTCAATGGGACACAACGGGAATAATGTCGATCCAGCATCCGAATCCGATCGAGCAGGTTTACAACAGCGTGACGAGCACGCTAAAGACAATTGGCGCAGTTGCCTCGCCGAAGTCGGACGTAAAATTGCAGCATTTGAGCGGCCCGGTCGGGATCGGTCGGATTTACTATCTCCTTTTTCAAAGCGAACGTGGCTGGCAGCTGGCGCTGTGGTTTAGCGTGATTTTGAATGTGAACCTGGCGATTTTGAATATGCTGCCGATCCCGGTTCTCGACGGTGGTCACATTGTCCTGGCGATCATCGAATCGATCCGCCGTAAGCCGGTAAACATGCGTGTGCTTGAGGTCGTGCAGACAAGCTGCGCAGTGGTGATCATCGGTTACATGCTCTACATCACGTTTTTCGACGTGCAGGATTTGCCGTTTGTCCGTAAACGGCTCGATCAGCTCGAAGCGCACTCGGCCGGAAAAGATACGGAATCCCCATAGCTGGCTTGCATTGCGCGGGGCCGTGCGAAGCCTTAAAATCTTATCGTGACGACGAGGCCTGGGTCGTCGACCTGGTCCCTGTCGTTTTATTGAACGAGCTTGAACTCCAACAATGCGTGAGTTGTCATACTGCGAAAATCCGTTCGTTTATCACCGTCGCGAAACGCGCGAGGTGAAGGTTGGTAACGTCGGTATCGGCGGTAACAATCCAATTCGCGTCCAATCGATGATCACCTGCGATACAATGGATACGGACGCGTCGATTCAACAGACGATCGAACTGTCGAACGTGGGCTGTGAGATCGTCCGCATCACCGCGCCAACGGTGAAGGATGCGCGCAATCTTGAGCACATCGTAAAGGGCTTACGGGAGCGCGGCTGCAATGTGCCAATTGTCGCGGACATCCATTTCAAGCCGGAAGCAGCCATGGAGGCCGCCAATTGGGTGGACAAAGTGCGAATCAATCCCGGCAACTACGCAGATTCAAAGAAATTCGTCATTCGCGAATACACGGATGAACAGTACGGCGCAGAATTGAATCGGATTCGAGAACGGTTTTCACCGCTGGTCGATCTGTGCAAGAAGCGCGGCATCGCCATGCGCATCGGTACAAATCACGGCTCCCTGTCCGACCGCATCCTGAATCGTTACGGCGACACGCCGCTTGGCATGGTGGAAAGCGCGCTCGAGTTCGCCAGGATCGCGCGCGACTTGGACCATCACGATTTCATTTTTTCGATGAAGGCGAGTAATCCGAAGATTATGATCGCGGCGTACCGGTTGCTCGTCGCGCGTCTAAACGAACTCGGGCCGGACTGGAATTATCCATTGCATCTCGGCGTGACCGAAGCAGGCGAAGGCGAAGACGCACGAATCAAAAGCGCAATCGGAATTGGGTCGCTGCTGGCCGATGGAATCGGGGATACGATTCGTGTGTCGCTTACCGAGGACAGCCCCCATGAGATTCCGGTGGCGAGCGCGCTGGTTGAGAACATTCGAAAAACGCCCAACGCTCAACGCCCAACTCCGATAAATCGCGAGCAAGCACTCAACGCTCAATTGTCTTTTGACCCATATTCATATCAGCGACGGGCAACAGATAAAGTCGCTGTAGCCGGGATCGGCGATCCCGGCCAACAAGTTAAACTCGGCGGCGCAGAATTGATTCGCGTAGTCGTTAGGCGAACTAACTTCGACAAAATCGCGCACAAGATAGACAAGATGGGCGATTACAAGCCGGAGATTATTTATGAAAACGCCAGCATTATCGAAATCGATCCGCAGGATGAGAGCGCGATTGTCAAATTGAATGCCGAACCAAGCCCGCAATTTGTCACCTTGAAAGACGATGGCGAACTCGCGGTGATTCCGGCGTTTCGATTGCTGGCGGCACGCTTGCATCCTCGGCATCCCATTTTGCTAAAGGACGTTCTTCGTCATTCCGAGCGAAGTGAAGCAAAGCGAAACGTAGTCGAGGAATCCCGTGTCGGAACCCTAGCGGTGACGCGTCGGGATCCTTCGACTCCGCTTCGCTCCGCTCAGGATGACGGCAAGGACTTTCTTCAGACCCTCCTTACCGCCTCGACCAACATCGGCTCGTTGCTATGCGACGGAATCGGTGACGCGATTTTAGTGCAAGGCGAGGAAGCACCCGGCCAGGCGTTGCGCTTGAGTTACAACATTCTCCAAGCGGCCGGATCACGGATTTTCAAAACCGACTACGTCGCCTGCCCTTCCTGCGGACGCACGCTATTCAACTTGCAAACCACGACCGCAAAAATCAAAGAGGCGACGTCGCATCTCAAAGGCGTGAAGATCGCGATCATGGGCTGCATCGTGAACGGGCCGGGCGAAATGGCCGATGCCGACTTTGGTTATGTGGGCGGCGCCCCGGGCAAGGTGAATCTTTACGTCGGCAAAACGGCGGTGAAATTCAACATTCCCGA
>JBKPLX010000088.1:0-8325 GCA_046731855.1 Verrucomicrobiota bacterium
CGCAGACACTGCGCGCGGCGGTGATGGGGGAACAAGCCGGTCATATTCAGGCCATGAATCGAGCGCTGGGTCACGATTTGAATGTGTCGCATTATTTTCTAGTGACGCATAGCGGTATTGCGGCGCGTCTGACTCCCGAAGAAGCGCAGACAGTGCGCGGATTGCCGGGGATCAAGTCGGTTGAGCGCGAACGTATGTATCACACAAGCACCTTTCGCAGTCCGGAGTTCATTGGTGCCGATCAGATTTGGGATGGGACCGCGGTGCCACCCGGCAGCTCAGGCACCAGGGGTGAAGGCATCATCATTGCCATGCTCGATACCGGTTTGGATCCAGCTCATCCCTCCTTTGCCGATGACGCGGCATGCGGCCACGGCTCGACCGAACCGCCCAAGCTGCTCAGTGTGCTGGATTGTTCCAGCACCGATCCCAACGGGTTGTGCAATGGCCCCGACCCCGTGGACCACAATGAGCATGGCACTCATACCTCCAGCACAGCGGGTGGAGATACAGTGGGCACTGATGCGACCCCGCCGCCTTTCTTACAAATCTCTGGTGTGGCGCCCTGCGCCAGCCTTCGCTCCTATAAGGTTTGCCCGACTAACAACTGTCCCGACGCCGACATTGAAGCTGGTATCGATAGCGTGCTAATCCATGGCGATTGTAAGGTGTTGAGTTTTTCCATCTCCGGGGGCGAAGATCCATGGAACGATAATGACCGAGATTTCCTCGACGTTGTAGATTCCGGCGTGCTGGTTTCGGCAGCAGCAGGCAACACCGGGGCCGACCCCGATCCCGTCGGCAAGGTCAATCACCGTGGCCCGTGGGTATTGACGGTTGCCGCGTCCACCAAGGACCAGGTGCTGCACGATGGGTTGATGTCGGCCAGTGGTCCAGGCAATCCTCCGCCCGACACCCAGAACATTGGCTTGGACAAAGGGAGCGCTTCGCCTGACGGCACGCCGCTCACCGATTTTCCCATTCGGCATTTCACCGGTCAGGATCCAGACTTCGAGGGATGTAATGGACAGACGCCGTTCCCGCCTAACTTCTTCGACGGCGCCGTGGCGTTGATCCGCCGCGGAAACTGCACCTTCACTCAGAAAATAACCAACGCATTCAACGCCGGGGCAGCGTTTGTAGTAATCCGAAACAACCAACCCGGGACGGTATTAATGGACACCACCGGGCAGCCTAACGTCCCCGCCTACAGCTGCGATCAAACACCGGGCGATGCTTTAGCGGCGTTTGTGGATGCAAACCCCAACGACGCAACGGTCAATTTCAGTCTCCACGGAGCTTCCGCTTCTCAGGGCGACGTGCTGGCGGATTTCAGCTTGCGCGGTCCCGATCCGGCGCCCTACCAGGACATCACCAAGCCGGATATCACTGGACCAGGCGTACTGATCTATGCTGCGTTCCCGCTCGATCTTGGAGCATACGGAACCATCAGCGGCACATCGATGGCCACCCCTCATAACTCCGGCGGGGCCGCTCTGGTGCGAGCAGTGCACGGGGATTGGACCGTGGAAGAGGTAAAATCGGCACTCCAGATGACTTCATTCAACGGCGGCACAAAGGAGGATGGCACGACTCCATGGGACGCAGATGATGTTGGCAACGGACGGATCGATCTGACCAAAGCCGCCCTCGCCGGTTTGGTGATGGACGAGACCACGCAACATTTCCTCGACGCGAATCCCAACACAGGCGGCGATCCCAAGACCTTAAACGTGCCCTCAGTGCGCAACATGGATTGCTCGCCCAGTTGCACCTGGACGCGCACCGTGCGCAACACAATCGGAACTCCCACGAGTTGGAGTGCGGTAGGCAATGCGATTACGCCCGGATTTACGATCGATGTTCAGCCGTCGAGCTTTAGCTTTACCGGCGGTCTCGGCGAGACGCAGGAACTGACCATCACCGCCACACCAAATACCAACCTGACTTCAGCGGTCGCCTTTGGTGAAGTGGTGCTGGCGGTCGAAGCCAACGGACCTAACGGTATCCTCATCCCCAATGAACGCATCACCGTAGCGATCGAGGGTTCGCCCGGCGGCATAACCCCGACACCAACCCCAACTCCAGGCGGAAGTTGTCCGCCGACTATTACGGAATCAACAAGCCAGGACATTACAGCTTTGAATTCCGTGGCATGCACAGACAATAACACCGGTTTTACCGTCGAGAACCATTATTGGCGCGCCTTTGACATGGCCACGTTCACCGGCGGCCTGGAGTACGATATCGCATCGGTCTCATTCGGAATTGAGCAGGCCACGAGCGGGTCAGGTACGGGGCAACCGCTAACGGTCAACCTATACGCCAACAACGGCGCGCCATTCCCCGGCGGCACGCTGACGCTGCTTGCTTCGTCCGGATCGATCAATATCCCCGACCAATCGCTCACCATATTCGACGTGCCAATTGCGGCGACAGTTGCTGCCGGGACGCTTGAGCTGGTGATGGAAGTGACGACGCCTGATGGAGTCGCTGCAGGCAATGACTTCTTTGTCGGTTCCAACGCCTCACCTGAAACCGGGCCTAGCTATCTGAGCGCGGCAGATTGCGGAATACCCGATCCTACGCCTACCGCAGACATTGGTTTCCCGAACATGCACATCGTGTTTAACGTCAATGGCACTTGCCCGGGTGGTACCCCAACACCTACACCCTCCGCGACGCCAAGAGTAACGCCGCGGCCGCGGCCCACGCCACATCCGCGTCCGACGCCTCCGTGATTCCAACACCTAGTGCTACGCCAGGCGTGTGTGTTCGGATTCGGGTACTGGAAGAACCATCCCGAGGCCTCGGCAGTTACCGAATTGCAGCTTGGAAATGTTACTTATACCCAGGAGCAATTACTGTCGGTTATGCACCAACCAGTTCGCGGCAACGGATTAGTTTCGCTGGCGCACCACTTGATCACCACGAAGCTAAACGTCGCTAATGGCGCAGATCCGAGCTGCATACAGCAAGCAATCGCTGACGCCGACGCCTTGATCGGAGACTTGGTTGTGCCACCTGTAGGCGACGGATACCTGGTACCGCGAGACGTGAACGCTCTCAAGGATACCCTGGAGGATTATAATGAACGCCACTTGTGCGCTCCCTCTTGTGATAATAACGGGTCCCCTACGCCTTCTCCTTCGCCTGGGCGGACACGGAGGCGTCCTCCGGAGCTGCCTCAGCCGCGATAACACAGTTCCTGGATAGAGGTAGTTAGTAATTGGTTGTAACAGCGGCTTGTAAGCCGCCTGGCAACTGAGGCTTGAGGTACTGACGCCGCAAGCCTGCCTATACTGGCAGGCTAAGGACTGTTGTAGCTACAGCGCTGCTAAATGTACATCCCAGGATGTAGCTCAAGATACCGAAGGTAAACTGGTCATAGTGTAAGAGGCGACACCGAGCGCGACTCCGACGCCTTCAGCGACTCCCACTGTCACTCCTACGCCTACTGCGACACCGGCTGGGTGTGTGTTTTCACAAGGCTTTTGGAAAAACCATCCCGACGCGTGGCCTGTGACGGAATTGCAGCTCGGGAACACCACTTATACCCAGGATCAATTGTTAGCGATTTTCCGTGAACCAGTCCGTGGGAATGGCTTGCTCATCCCGGCCAAGCAGGAAATAGCTGCGAAACTGAACATCGCCAACGGCGCGGATGGAAGCTGCATCCAGCAAACACTAGCTGACGCAGATGCCTTGATTGGAGACCTGGTTATTCCGCCAATCGGTGACGGATACCTGCGACCGCGGGACGTGTCACCTGCTGCGGGGATTCTTGGCGACTACAACGAAGGCAACATGTGCGCTCCGAGCTGCGATCATTCCTCTCCAAGTCCATCTCCGAGGCCACGTCCGACTACGCATCCGCGTCCGACGCGCCCGTGATAGGTAGTTAGTCGAATTGTGAATGCGTAGCCGGGATCACTGGTCCCGGCTGCGCCGCACATTGTGATCGCGCCGCAATAATCAGTTGGGGAGTGGACCCCGGCACGGCGATAGCGAATAGTGCGGTTTGCCCAATTGGTGATCGGGTGAGAGTGATCGGTTCTAGCCGCCTCGCTGGTTGCCACGCCGGAGCTGCACTTCTCGGGGGATACTGCTAGCGCGCTGATGCCCAATTGCCTTCACTGAGCTACGGCGTCCCGCAGGAGCGTGGCTACAGCATGCACGCGTGAACCTTATCTCGCTGATTAATTGTAGCCGCCTCGCTGTCTCGAGACGGCCGCTTAACACTGCACACCTTTTAATAGCACGGCGGTATCCCCATACGGCGGGTGGGCTTACCGCGAAAAGCAGAGTCAGAGTTTTTTCCGTTTCCCGCGGAGCATTTTTTTTGAGAACTTCGCGGCGCAATTTCCGGAGAAAGACATAAGAGGAATAAGACTGCGACACAAAAACAGGGTTGCGTCGATTTTGGCGCTGGTCCTCGCGTGAGAGTGCATGGCCGATATCCAAAGTGATCTTGGCCATGGGAGGAACGCTGGGGCCAGCACTAAAGGCGATGCAACTCTCGCAATCCTCCTTGTTGTCGTACCTGCAGCGTTTTAACGAAAAGCGTCGTATTCACTACAAAATCGACGTTCAGCCGAAATGGCGAAGCGATGCCGCGAGTCCTAGGATCCACGCCGCAACGAAAGTCCAACGCCCAGCAGATAAAGAAGCGTCGCCCGCTTGATAGGTTCGTAGTCGGACCGCCGCGAGGCCCAAATGTATCAGGCAACGCTGCATCACGCAGCCAACGCATCCCATCTGTAACAAAGGTGGACTGGGCTTCTCCCGAAGAATGCCAGTCCGGCTTGGACCGATGACAAAGAGAATGGCCCGACGCGCAAGATTTAGGCGGCACAGCCGCGGCGAGCTACGACGTGGTAAGGGACGACGCGTCCCATAACGGGGCGGGCGAATAAGAAATCCGACCGCAGCAGCTTTACCGTGGAGAATTTCCGTCACGGCTAAGCTTCGCAGGAAGCAGGAGGCAGAAGGTTCACTGACTAGCTAGTCATTCTTTCGTCATTCGAAGCTTTCGTGCCGCCATCAGCTACGCCGACGGCTACAGCTACGGCAACCATCACACCACCGCCAACAGCTACACCAACGGCAACGGCGACGAGTACGCCAAGGCCAACGCCAACGCCAAGGCCGCGGCCGACACCGCATCCTCGACCGTGAGGATTGGTTAAAAGGTTAAAGAGCTAAAAGCGAATCAGGAACTCGCGAGGCAACTCGCGAGTTCCTTGCTTTTATAGCTAGAGTCGCTGACCCCGGCTGCGGAAGCGATGACAGGCTAGCCAGGGTCAGCGACCCCGTTTGAGGCGGGCTACAACGTGACATTGTCCGTTCGCGCCCATTGGTGTTATTCGCTGGCCTCTCGTCTTTTCATTGCTCTGATCCGTGTCATCCGCGAATCGAGCTGATGGGCACCAGCGAGATGGAAGGCAAAAGCCGCGGGGGGTAGCGGCGAGCGATTTGGGAAAAGAGCGAGTTTCAAATCCGCGGTAAAAAAATTGTTAAGCAAAATGTCTTGACACTTCGGCCCGTTCTGCAGTAAAACACGTTTTTTACTAAAAAACGGCGTTCCGCCAACCAAATCCTCCTCTATGAAAAAACAAATTAATCCGACCATTAAAGCTCATCTTATCCGAAGCGCGTTTTACGTGCTTCTGTTGCTGGCCGTGTGCGTGATTCCCTTCGCGCTAGGCCAACGAAATAGCAATAACCGAGGCGGCCATGCTGCTTTGGCCGCGTCGGCCCCCACGAAAAATGTGGCGCCAGTCGTGTCGGACTATCTGAAGGCGCCCACTGCTCCTTCCAGCGTGCGTTTCAGCTGGGAGATGCCGCATCTAGCTACGAAGCTTTCAGGCTGGCCCATGGTCACTGGTCAAACCGGAGCTCGCGCGATTCGGGTCCCGTTAAAGCCGGAACGTCCCGCTGGCACCTGCACTTGGAGCATCGTGGCCAATTATCCGCTCGTCATCGAATCGCCTTCTGTGTGCAGCGACGGCACCTTCGGCTATGCTGCAGGCGGGCTTGACCCCTCGACTTTCACTCCGACAGACGCCTTTAACCGCTACGACCCACTGCTGGACACTTGGACGCCGTTGGCAAACCTGCCAACCGCTGTCGGTGATGCTCGCTCAGTTTATGCCGCCATTACAAACTCGATCTATGTCTTCGGGGGCATCACCGACTTCTTCAACGGCACTGTCACGGACCTCGTCCAAATCTACGATGTCGCGGCCGATACCTGGACCACCGGTACCCCTATGCCTGCTGTGCGGTTTTTCCCTGCCACTGTTTACTACGACCCCAACGGGAAAATCTACGTCGCCGGTGGAATCGACGGCACGTCCGAAACCAACACAACCTGGGAGTATGATCCAGTCGCTGACACGTGGAACACCTCGCTCGCGCCCATCCCGGTGGCGATGGGCGGCAGCGCTGTCAGCCTTGTTGGGCAAAACATGTATCTGCAAGGTTCTTTTGGCTTGGGCGCGACGGACCTGAACTACCGCTATGACATCGTGGCTGACTCTTGGACACAAATGGCGCCGATGCCTGCCGCACGGTACGAGGCTGCCGGGGCGGCCATAGGCACAAACACCTACGTCGTCGGCGGCGGCGATCCGTCTTTTGATTCCAAGGCCTCGAGGGAAGATCGCTTTTCGGCGATGGTACGAGCGCCAGCTACTTCGTTCAAAACAACCTACACCTACGATACGATCACTGATACGTGGTCGAGGTTGGCAAATACCAATGTGAGGCACTCTTTCACAGGTGGAACTGCAATTAGCGACCTCCTGATAGTGGTCGGCGGATTCGACGGCGTTAGCGGCGACACGAACACTGTGGAAACGGCGCAATTGGTAGGCTGCACACCGACGCCACCACCTGCATGCACACCGCCCCCGCCGAACCTGTCCGGGCTGGTGGTCGGCGATGGGTTGACCATCGGCTTTGCGCCAAATGGCTATCAGCTTATTGCCAGCAACATCGTTAATTATACCTTTTGCAAGAGCGTGAGCGCGCCAAACGAGTTCGCCATCTTCCAGACCCATAATCCCTGGGGCTCTACCGTGGTAGCGGACGCTATCGCGTGTGCCCAGCACACTTCTCAGGTGTTTACGCCGGATCAGTTGGCTGGATTCGACTTCAGCCAGTATCGCGTAGTGATTCTTAACTGGGATGACACGTTCCTCGATGAGTTCGCCACTCAGTACGAGGCAGCGATTCCCGCGCTGGAAGCCTATGCTGCCGCCGGCGGCGTCGTGTGGGTGCAAGGCGCCATCCAAGGGAGCGATCCCGAGGAGGACTGTTACCCATTGCCTTTTGGCGGTCGGTCGTGCATCGACTTTGGTTCCAGTGATCCCATTGTCGATCCGTCCAATCCGATGGTGCAGGGCGTGCCCAGTCCTATTACCGGCGACTTTGCCAGTCACGTAGCGGATCCGTGCCTGCCAGTTGAGGCGCACATCGTCGTGGTGAACGGGGACGATAACAATCCTGTGCTCTACGAGCTGGGACCAGGCGCCGCTTGCGCTTCACCTACGCCACCCCCGCCAGTGTGCGATATCGGGTTAATCCATAACGGCGGATTCGAGAGCGGTAACTTCACCGGCTGGACCGTTGACGGCACGAGTCCCTCTCCGCTAGTCACCAACATCGTTCCGTACATCGGCAGATTCTCCGCGCTCGTGGGCGGCAACGCACCGCTACAATTTTGCGGCTTCGTATTCCCCGGGCCACCAAGTGGGGACAGCTCGTTCTATCAACAGTTCGGGCCGGTGCCTGCTGGCACTACGCTAAGCTTCTGGCACTGGAACTGTAACACCAGCTTCGACATCTCTTTCGCCTGGCAGGACGCTTACATCATCGATACTGACGGCAACATCCTCCAAACCATCTACCATCAGTTGTCCAACGCCGAATGTTGGATTCCTCAGACAGTGGACCTTAGCCCGTGGGTAGGCCAGACCATCGGCGTCAAGTTCCTGGTGCATCAGGATGGCTTCGGCGACCTCACCAGCATGTTTGTGGACGAGGTACAGGTAACCGTGCCGGGCCCATGCGCAAGTCCAACGCCAAGACCTACGCCTTCACCCAGGCAGCGCCCGAGCCCACATCCTCGGCCGTGAGGGTAGTTGATTAGTGATTAGTGAAGCGGGAACTCGCCAGGCAACTCGCGAGTTCCTTGCTTTCTGTAGCCCGGGTCGCCAACCGTGCTTTGGGAGTCGCTCCCCACGGGCCTGTTTTTTTCCAATTAGTGAATATTCGTGAACATTTGTGAAATTCGTGTCTAAACTCCGTCCACTTCATAAC
>JBKPLX010000089.1:0-8660 GCA_046731855.1 Verrucomicrobiota bacterium
GGCCGGCTTTCACCTGGGAATTAAAATCCACGAACAACTTCGCGATATTTCCTGAAACCTGGCTGCCTACCTGTACGTTAACGACTGGATTGAGTGTGCCGGTTGCCGTAACCGCCTGAGTAAGCGGGCCGCGTGTGATGGTTGCAGTCTGATAGTTTGCAACGCCGCCGTTGCGACACTGCCGGAGGATCGCGGCAATAACGAGCAGTCCAAGTATGAGAACGAGCCAAGGGAAAAAACGTTTCATTCAAGCGGTGGTTGACTGCGCTTATTAGTAGGAGACAGGAAGAGATGATGCGGCGTTACATCCAAATCTACTCCATCATGCTGCGCAACTCCCTTATCCGCGAGCTGAGTTTCAAGGCGAACTTCCTGTTATGGATGGTCGTGGAGATCCTTTGGTTCTGCGGGCAGATTGTATTCTTCAGCATCATTTTCGGCAATGTCGATCGGATTGGTGACTGGACAAAGTGGGAGGTCGTGCTGCTGATCGGCACGCACCAAATGATTGCCCAACTTTTTCAGGCATTCTTTTTTGTTAACGTTGCAAATATTCCAGAACTCGTGCGCACGGGAAAATTGGATTCCTTGCTGGTTCTCCCGATCGATAGTCAGTTTGCTGTTTCGACGAAGCAATTCGGCCTCGACAGCATCGTCAACGCGGCGTTAGGAGGCGTGGTAGTTTGCGTATCGCTTTCGCGTCTCAATGTGGTCCCAGATTTGACATCAATCTTGCTTTACCTGGTTGCGCTGGGGTTTGGCATTGCCGTGCATTACTCAATCATGCTTGCTCTGGCAGCGGTCAGTTTCTGGATCGTGCGCGCCCAGGGATTGGTTTATGGCTACTTTAATTTCCTGAACATCGCGCGTTATCCAGATGCGATCTTTCCATGGCTATTCCGCTTGATATTCGGCTGGATCATTCCGGTGGTCATTATCGCAAACATCCCAGCCCGCTTGTTGATCAAATCGCTCGGACAGCCCTGGTGGTTGATGCTGCACCTTGTCGCTGCCTCGACTATTGTTTTCCTCCTGTCACGCGGTTTCTGGAAATTTGCCCTGGACCGTTATTCGAGCGCGAGCTCGTAAGACCCTCCAACGACAGGCTGGCTGCCGTCGAGCTTGGGCCGTGGCTGCATAATGATTTTGCCTAGGCGCGAAAGCCAGTTCGTAGTGGCGTAAACTTTTTGACCGAATCCGCTTGCGCCGTCGGAGAAATGTTCTTAATTAAGCGTCCATTTTTCGGACGCAATCGATTACCAAAGGCGTCAACGCTATGGCAAAACCAACAAAAAAGAAGAGTTCCGCAAAGAGGCCTGCCGCGCATAAGGCGCGTCCGGCACGCAAGGACAGCGTCAAGCGGCCGGTATCGAAAAAGGTCGCAAAGCCGACGAAAGCCGGAAAACGTGGGCCCACCAAAAAAGCAACGATTGAGTCTCCGGCAGTCCTGCTGGGTATGAACCATCGCGAAAGAAGGCTCGATCCGTTTACGCGGCAGCAGAAGGAAAAACTTCTTCAGCTTCGAGACGCCATGGTCGATTCCATGGCCGGCGTTGCCCAGGACACGCTGCGCTCACGGGCTGAGGGTAGCGAGGCATCCGCTTTTGGAATGCACCAGGCCGACGCTGGATCGGACGCTTACGATCGGGATTTCGCCTTGAGCTTGCTCTCGCAGGAACAGGATGCGCTTTACGAAATCGATCAGGCGCTCAAGCGCATTGAATTGGGAACCTACGGAAAGTGCGAGATGTCGGGCAAACCAATCCCGCACGCACGGCTGGAAGCTATCCCATTCGCGCGTTTCACCGTTGAGTGCCAATCGCAACTGGAAAAGCAAAACAAGGCGTCGCGGGTTCGCCAATCCGTCACTTCTCTATTCGGTTTGACCGAGGAGGAAGGCGGCGAGGCCGAGGAAGAGGAAGTCACGCCGGCGGAAGTAAAGGAGTGACGAACAAATGGCGCAGGAAATTGTGACATTGGAATGCACGGAGGCCAAGGGTTTGGGTAAGCCTGTCTCCCGTTACATGACCACGCGCAACAAAAAGAGCCCGCGCACACCTAATCGGCTGGAGAAAAAGAAATACAATCCGTTCTTAAGGCGGCACACGTTGCACCGAGAAACCAAATAATGGGCCCTAAAACTGCGAAACGCCGTTCTGCCTTCCGCCGCGCCAATCGCGCCATGCCGCGCCGGCGAATCGACATTGCCATTGAGGCTATCGATTACAAAAATCCCGATCTCCTGAAAAAATTCGTCACAGAGAGCGGCAAAATTCTTCCACGCCGCGTCACCGGTATGCCCGCGCATCTGCATCGCAAAATCACGCGCGAGATCAAACGCAGCCGCTCGGTGCTGTTGATGAAGTAAACTGCGCGTTTCGCGGTTGCTGTAGCCGCGTTTGCGAGACGCGCATCTCACGGATTGCAAACATGTAGGTCCCGCGCTTCGCACAGCGAAGCGGCTACGTCGTCTTCCGAGTTTTTTCGCCTTGCTCGATCAGCTTCCAGAATTCGCGGGTCTCGCCAAGCTGGGCGTCTTCGGACACAGGCAGTTTGCTTCGGAAAAGGAAATCGCGAAACGTGTTCTTGTGTAAAACGCGGTGGACTCTGATGCCTTCGTCGGTCTTGGCAAAATAAATGCGATAGTCTTTCGCACGATAGCGATACAGCTTTTTCCCTTCGCGCTGGATCACCCCAAACCGTTCCGAATCGAGGTGGTCGAGGTCCTCGGGTAAAATTTGGAACTCCGTGAGCAACTCAAGCTGCAATTTTTTCGGGAGAGCCGAGATCTCGGCCGCGCTTAATTCGTTGAAGATGATCTGGAACATCATAATCGTTAAACCGTTGAAGAGTTGAAGGGTTGAAGCGGTCTGAATCGAGCTGTCGCGGCTCCGATCCGCTTCAACGGTTCAGCGCTTCAACGATGCTCAAACATAAACCCGCCGGACGCGTTGGCCAATTCGTGTCGTAATTTCCCAAGGGATGGTGCCAGCCGTCCTGGCCAGGTCCGTGCAGGAAATTTCCTCGTTCCCATCGCGCCCCATTAAAACAACCTCGTCTCCCACTTGCACATTACCGATCTTGCTGACATCGATCATCATCAAATCCATGGTCACACGGCCGAGAATGGCGCAGCGCTGCCCCCGAACCAGGACGGCAGCGTCACGATTGGAAAGGTGCCATGGATAGCCATCGGCGTAACCAGCCGACAACGTTGCGATCCGCATTTTCCGTGGAGTGATAAACGTCCGACCATAGCTGATAGAACTTCCCTTCGGCATGTCGCGCACCAGACAAATGCGCGTTTTCCATGTCATTACTGGTTTGAGAAGGTTTTGAAATTCCGGAAGTGGGGAAATCCCGTAAAGCACGATCCCGGCGCGCACCATGTCAAAGACTCCTGCGGACTCAGCGAAGGCGAGCAGCCCTGCGCTTTGAAGCACATGCGCTTTATAATCCATTGAAACCGCGGAGCGAAATTGCTTCATGATTTCGCCGAAGCGCAAAAGCTGATCGCGTGTGTAATCCGCATCCTCACCAGACACTGGCAAATGAGTCGAAACGCTGTGAATCCTGATATTCGGAAATGTGAAGACTTTTTTGAGAACGTCCGAGGCTTCAGTTTCCGGAACTCCCATGCGGCCCATGCCCGTATCAATCTTGAAATTGACGGCTACCGGCGAGCGGTCCGCCACCCGATTGAAATCTTCTGCTTCGTCGAGCGCAGAAATTGTGGGAATGAAACCGTGCTCGGCTATCGTTGATCTTTCCCCCGGCAAGGCCGGACCAAGAATAACGATCGGATGGGAGAAAGATTCCCGGAGTGCCAGTGCCTCTTCCAGATTGGCGACGCCAAAAAGTTGCGCCCAATCCGCGAGGCTTTTCGCTACGCCGATTAAACCGTGCCCGTACGCATTCGCTTTCACCACGGCGATGATCTCGGCGGAACCGGCGCGTTCCCGCACGATCTTCGCATTGTGACGCAACGCGCTCCGATCGATCTCGGCCCAGCAACGATAGGCTTGCTTCATTTCGGCATGGTGATGTGGGGCTCGCGCAAGTAAATTGGTTCGAGCGGTGGCAAAGAAAAGCTGCGCTGCGGGTTTCGCGCAAGTCTGGCTAGCACGACCGCAGATGGGAAACAAACTACGGCGCGCTCCAATTGCGGGAGCGAATCCGAGGTGAAAACTGGCGTTGCGATCTCAATGATGTCGAGTTTCGATTTCAGCTGAGACTCCGAGAATAGTGTGGGACCTTCGACGAGGTTGTTCGCGCCAATACGCGCGAAGAAAAACGATTTCCTGCGAGCATCTCCGATTACGCAGTATTCGTTCGCGTCGCACTCCATTGCGCAGATTGATGGAAAACCGATCAGGCGCGCACCGGAAGAAACCATCCCGATTGCGGCTGAAATTGCGATGCGCGTCCCCGCGTAGGAGCCAGGGCCAAGCCCAACGATAATCTCATCTGGAGAGCCAAGTTTCTTCGTTACATCGGCAAGATTTTCAAAGAAGGCAGCGGAATTTTTTCGATCGTTTGGCCACTCCCGCGTGAAATCGGTAACATTCTGATTTAACCACGCCAGACTGCCGCGCGCTGTAGAAAGTTCCAGCGCAAGAATTTTCACGTTCCTTGGAAAGTAATGGCGCGCTGATTCTCCGATTTTATCTCAAACAGAATCCAGCGCGCCTGTTCGGGAATGAATTCCGGGAAGCGATCCGCCCATTCGATTACCGACACCCCGTCGCCGAAGAAAAAGTCGTTGAGGCCAAGCCGCGCGAGGGCCTGGCGATTCTCGACGCGAAAAAAATCGAAATGGTAAACGGGCAATCGCCCATCTCGATATTCGTGCACAATCGTAAAGGTGGGGCTGGAAACGGCCGCGTTGCTTCCCATGCCGGCCACAAAGCCTTTGCTGAATAGAGTTTTGCCGCTCCCCAGCGCGCCCTGCAAGGCCAAAATCGATCCCACATCTGTCTGCTCTGCAAGTCGTCGTCCGACTGCTTCGGTCTCAGACGGACTGTTGGAAATGAACGTAGCCACCTTTTAATTGCGGATTGCGGATTGCCGACTGCGGATTCAAGCGACCGATGCGAGTGAGCGGTAGTTTTCGGAATTTCTTTCGCCATTCTCGCTGCAGGCGCGTTCTTTCACGCGGCGAAATGGCGAAGAGCAATTCGTAATCTTCACCTTCGGAAATTGCGTCATCGATCTTCACGCGACGGGCAAGGGGCAGATTCTCGATCTCGACAACAAATCCAACTCGACTCGCCTTTGCAAACCGTGGAAGATCGGCTCCCAATCCGTCGCTTAAATCCATCATCGCGTGAATAGGAAAATTTCTTGTGAGCCAGCGTGACTCGACAATCCGTGGAATGAAATGCAAATGCTTTTGTTTCACGGCGCCACCCAGGCGGCCAGTCACAAAGAGGTCATCGCCTACTTTGGCGCCCTGGCGGGACAAGCAGCGGTCTCGTTCAACAAAACCAACCACGGTAACCGAAATCACCACGGGTCCCGGTGTGCTGCTCATTTCGCCGCCGACTATGCTGACTTTGAAGCGCTTTGCGGCCCGACCCAGTCCACGATAGAGGCGTGCCACCCATTCGACGCTCGTTTGCCCAGGAGCAATGAGAGTGATCAGGGCGAATTGAGGCACGGCCGACGTCGCAGCGAAATCGCTGAGCGGACGCGCCAGCGCTTTCCAACCGACGTCGAGCGCGTTCGCCGTCGGTAAGAAATGCACGCCCGCGACAACGCAATCGGTTTTGAGTACAAGCAGGTTTCGGCGAGCGGGGGTTTCCACCACGGCGCAGTCATCACCCGGCCCTCTGACAACGCGTTTTCCCAGCGAGAGACGGGGTAACAGCCGACCGAGCAGCCGGTCTTCGCCGATGTCGCGCAATTTCATGGCAGAGTGATCTCTGCAACGCAAGCAGAGCTTTCAGCGGACTGGAAATCGCCGCTCCTTAAAAGGCTCATGGAGAAAAAATCTCCGGAAATGCAAGAGCGGTAAGAGTAAGCGAATTGAAGAGCGAATGCATTGTCATGGCGACAAGAATGGAACCGCTCCACTCGTATGCAATCGCGAAACAACCTCCCAGAACGAACAATGGCGCAAATGAGGGCAAGTGCGCGTGCGCTGCGGCGAACAGCAGAGCACTGAATGTGACGCCCAGAAGGCGGCCGAAATAGCGCCTGAGTACACCGTAAATAAAAAATCGAAAAAGAAATTCCTCAACTACCGGCGCGATTGCCACTGCAAAAACAATGATCATCATTCGCTGCTGGATCGTGCGCGATCCGCTGAAAAACTCGACAATGTTTTGTTTGCTCGAGCCGCCTCCGAAGAGTCGCTGCGTTATGGCGTCAGACAACAAGATCAATGGATAAGCAAAAAACAGCAGGATCGCTCCCGTGCTCAGGGTCCTGATAAAACTTAATCTGAAAAACCCGCCTAACGAACCGACATCAAATCCGCGGAACTGAAGGAAGGTGATGATGACGAGCACCACGCAACCAGTGAGAAGAAAATTTGCCAGAAGATTGCGCGCGCTGAACTGGATGGAGGGTTGCGAGACTGAGGCGCCAATGGTCAGAAAGAGGAAAAGGATCAACAGCGCAGCCAGTACTGCCTCGGGCAGGCCAAATCTTCGCGTCGTCGTCGCGTCAGTACCGAACGCGTCCGGTGTTCGTGCGCTGATCTGATAAATCAGCGAAATATAGACATACAGGCTGGCAAGTAGGTAAAGAAGCGAGAAGAGAACGCCGAAAACTGAGCTGGGAATCGCTCCCGATTCCGCGAAGAGGCTGCCGGATCGCATGCGTCTGATCTACGGGGCGTAATAGCTCGGCAGGAAATACGCGCGCCCACTCTCCAGTTGTGGAATGAGTTGCTTCGGGAGTGTGAGTTCAATCTTTGAATCGGTTTCTCCGAATATCCGGAAGAAGCGGCTAAGACTAAACGGCGGACCATATTTCACCACTTTGGCGTCGGGCGCGTTTCCCAGTTCTTTCGCCTTGGCGAATGCGTCGTCCAACTCACCAAGGCCATCGATCAGCTTGTGCTCGAACGCGTCCTTGCCCGACAGGATTCGCCCGTCGGCGATTGTATTACGCAAGAGGTCTGCCGGAAGATTTCTTTCCTTTGCGACGATGCCGAGAAATTTGTCGTAAGTTTTCATGATAAAGCTCTGCACGAGCTCGCGTTCTTCCGGAGTGATCGGTCGCGCGCCGTTCAGCATGTCCTTGAATTTGCCGCTTTTGAAAACCACGGAAGCGAGTCCGACCTTGTTAAACAGCTGCTCATAATTCAGCGTTTGAATAATGACGCCGATGCTGCCGGTGATGGTCGTTTCGTTTGCCATCAAAAATTTGCCTCCGCAGGAAACATAATAACCACCGGATGCCGCCAGTGAATCCATGTAAACGACCACCGGTTTCCTGGCACGGACCTTGAGCAGCGCGCTGTAGATCGCGTCGGAAGCGGTCACTTCTCCACCGGGGGAATCGATTTCAAGAACGATGGCTTTGACGCGACTATCATCGCGCGCCTGTTGCAGCGCTGCGCGCATGTCATCGACCATTGAATCGCTTACCGTGCCCGGGAGCGAAGAACTGATCAGTCCACGCATGGTAATAACTGCGACCTTGTCCGTGGTCGTGCGTGCCCCCCGCTGAAGCAGGATTTCACGGAAACGGGGAATCGGCTCGGGCTCGCGGATCCCGCCAAGGCGCTGAAACGCGGCGGCTATCAACACCAGGTTAAAGAACAAACTGGCACAAAGCGCGACGAACAAGAAGATGCTGAGACAACCGAGCTTGCGATTCGACGCCATGACAGGACGAAACTGCCGGAGAACCGCGCCGCGCACAAGAGCTTTTCGCGGGCGCGCAGCGCTAAAGCGTTTTCAAATATTCGAGCAGCCTTTCCTTATCTTCGTTCGACAGTTGAATGCCGTAGATGTGCCCTTTGTTACCGTTCCCTTTTTCCGTCGTATCGAAAAGAGAATAAGGTTGTGTTAATTCGCCGGATGGCCCGGTTGGCCGGGGTGCCGGCTCTTTGAATCCCACTTTGACCGGATCGAAAACATCGTAACCGCGATGAAAGGTTTGCGGACGTTCATTTGGCGAATTCAACAAATCGCGCAAGCTCGGCACGGAGCCGTTATGAAGGTACGGCGCGCGCAACCAGATTCCATCCAGCGGCGGTGAGACATAACCGTACGGATCCTGTGTTTCGACCATGGGCGGACGATCGATGCCAAGTTGTTTGACGCGCCGATTTGCTTCCGCGGCAGCATCTTTCGACCACGAATACATCCGCTCGGGATCAGTCCCTATCTCAGTGATAGGAACTACCTTGTTTGTAAATTCAGCGCGCGGATCGTGGCACGCAGCGCAGTCGCGGGCGTAAATTTTCTGCCCTTCGCTGGCCATTTGCTGGTTGATTGGATTTGTCTCGTTAAAGGGCCACTTGGGCGGCGGCAGATCACTGAGATAACGATCGAGATCCGTCATGCGTTGTAAAAACCACGGGCGGGCGGGTGCCCCGAGACCAAGCGCAGAATCGATCAGCACTGAACGAACCGCCGGCGTATCGCCAGTCCAGTTCAGCAACATCTGCTTTCCTGCATTATCCCTGTCTCTTATACACATCT
>JBKPLX010000090.1:0-22084 GCA_046731855.1 Verrucomicrobiota bacterium
CATCGGTCACATCTTCCTCAGGCGCGGCCGTCGATTGGAGTTTCTCGTGCATCGCAGTATCAAAAGCTGGCGGGCTTTGCGCGGAAACAAATTCGACCAGCCTGTGAATCTCATCATCCGTAACAAGAACGCCTTGTGCGCGAATGAGACGCGAAGCACTCGGCGGCAGATAAAGCATATCGCCCTGTCCAAGCAATCGATCGGCTCCGTTTTCATCCAGAATCACGCGACTGTCGATCTTGGAAGCGACCTGAAATGCAATCCGGCTCGGAATATTCGCCTTGATCACGCCGGTGATGACATCTGCGCGGGGAGTTTGTGTTGCCACGATGATGTGAATACCGGCGGCGCGGGCCATTTGTGTGATGCGCGCAATGGCAGATTCAACGTCGGCAGGCGCGGTCTGCATTAGATCGGCCAACTCGTCGATGATGACGACGACATAAGGCATCTTGTCGGGAATTTGCTCTCCTGCAGTGGCAGCAGTGCCGGCGGCGCTTCCAGATTGCGCAGGCAACACACCTGCCTCTACATTTTCATCCTCGTCATCAGCATCTTTCTTCTTTTTAACCGGTCGCACATTGAAACCGACAATGTTGCGTACGCCAACCCGGGCAAAGATTCTGTAACGACGCTCCATCTCATCGATCAACCACCGCAAGGCCAGCATCACTTTTTTTGGATCGACCACTATTGGGAACGCGAGATGTGGCAGCGAACTATACGCCTGAAGTTCCACCATCTTTGGGTCAACGATCACCAGACGCAGCTCTTCGGGCGTGAAACGAAAGAGCATGCTGGCAATCAGTGCGTTGATACAAACGCTCTTCCCACTGCCAGTGGTACCGGCGACCAGTAGATGCGGCATCTGCGCCAGATCGGCGATGATCGTCTTGCCGTAAACGTCTTTACCGAGCGCGAGCGGAATTTTTGCGTGTCCCTTTGCCTCTTCCCAGTCGGATGACTGCAAAAGTTCACGCAGTTTTACTGTTACTTTTCGGCTGTTCGCCAGTTCGATGCCCACCGTGTCTTTTCCAGGAATCGGCGCTAGGATATTGATGCGTTCAGCGCGCGTGGCTCGAGCGAGGTCGCGCTCAAGGCTTACAATCTTGTCCACACGAACGCCTTTAGCTGGATAGACTTCGTAGCGTGTGATGGTCGGCCCCTTTGTAATATCGCCCGGCGCGACGGCGATCCCGAATTGACCCAAAGTCTCAATCAAAACTCGCTGGACGTCCTCCAGCTCTGAAGGATCAGATGTGCCACGTCCCTCCATGCTATGCTCGTCCAGCAAATCCATCCCAGGCACGACATAATTTTCCGATGTCCAAGCCGGAGGCATCATAGTCGCCGCCGATCGTGCTTTCTTTTCGCCCGCACGCAATTCGGCGAGAGACGGTTTTCTGCGGACCTCCTGTTCACTCGGCAATGCGGTCGTATCGACCACCTTTGGTTTTGGCCGATTTGCCAGTTCCTCCGGCGAAATCATGGGTCCAACCAGCTCAGCGACGGGCATGCCTTTTTTCTTTAATTGTTTTTCAAGCAATCGCCGCTGCTTGGCGAGCTGCTGCTCGCTAATCACCAGTTTTCCCTTGAGATCCGATTTGCGCAGCCTGCGGCGCAATTGCCATTCCTGCAGGCTGACGCTCACGCGTCGCATAAGCGCGACCGTCTCGCGAACAAGATGAATAGGGCGCAACCCGGTGACCAGGATCAGTGTGGTCACATAAATTCCAATTAACAAGAGGAGCGTACCTAGTGGGCCAAGAGCGTTGCGGAGTAACCCACGGTGCTGATCGGCGAAAGCGTATCCGATCCAACCACCAGGCCCCTGGATGTTGAAGGCGGCGTGCCAGCCCTGCAAATGATACGGCTGCACATGCAGTAAACAGGCCCCCGATATGACGAACAGAGCGATCCAAGCCAAACGCGGCGCGACCCGCAAACTGGGATAAAACAGTTTTGCGGCACCGAAACCCAGTAGAATTGCGGCCAAAAGATACGACGCCGCCCCAATGAATTGATAGCAAATTCCCGCGATAATCGCGCCAACTGGTCCGATGAAATTCTGCGCCGGGCGATTTGCCGGCGAAATGTGACTGAACCAAACCCAGGACGGCACATCCTTCGGAGTGTAGGAAATCAGGGCAAAAAACAGCAGGGTTCCCGAGAAAAGTAGAACGAGAGCGAAGACTTCGTTCCAAGCGCTGTGTCTGTCTGTGCGAGCCACCGCGTCTGATACTAATCCCGCAGCAGCGTCTTTCAATCTTTTGTAGAAGCGCTCACCGCGGCCAGCGGTCGGGCCTTTGACACAAACGCCGCTACAAGTGCCGTCGTTGATCGCAATCGAAATGCTGAGGAATGCACGCTTTCGGCTTGCAGGTTACCAGCGAGGCTGATAACTGTGCCAGCGCATTATGGCTCTTTTTCTCCGCTACGGCCTCAGTGCTGTTGCGCTCTGCATGATGCTGTTTTGCATCTCGTGCGAAAAACATCCGCTTGGCCAGATACCGGAAGTTCAGCGCGAACAAACCGATCCGGCAACAAGAGACTGGTCCGAAAAAAGCGAAACGGACAAGTCGGAAGCTTCACCGATTCCGGAGGAAGCTGCTCCGCACGAAGATCGTTAGACAAAGGAGATCATATGGCCAAACACAAATACGCAACCACGCCACCAAACCTAACGGGCATGCCGCCAGGCGTGCCGTACATCATCGGCAACGAAGGCGCGGAGCGGTTCAGTTTCTACGGAATGCGCACGATTCTGATCGGGTTCATGATGCAATTCATGGTGAACCAATCCGGCATCCTTGAGGGAATGCCAGAGAACGAAGCGCAAGGCTGGTTCCATCAATTTGTGTCCTCCGTCTACTGGATGCCGTTCTTCGGCGCGATCATCGCCGATGGCTGGCTCGGCAAATACAAAACGATCTTTTCTCTGTCGATCGTTTACTGCCTCGGCCAGTTCACGCTCGCACTCATGGACACTTCGTTCGCAATTCATTTCGGACAGAAATGGGTGCTAGCGATAGGACTGATTCTGGTCGCGGCTGGCGCGGGCGGCATCAAGCCGTGCGTCTCGGCCAACGTTGGCGATCAATTCGGCGAATCGAATAAGCACCTGCTCACGCGCGTTTTTGGCTGGTTCTATTTCTCAATCAATTTCGGCTCTTCATTCTCAATCTGGTTATGCCCCGTTTTGCTGCGTAACCCGAACTGGGGTCCGCGTTACGCGTTCGGCCTTCCCGGCTTGTTGATGTTGGTCGCGACGATTATCTTCTGGCTCGGTCGTAAAAAAATGGTGCACATCCCGCCGGCGGGACTTGGGTTTCTGCGCGACCTGAAGAGTAAGGAAGGTCTCAGCGTGCTCGCGCGCGTTTGGACCATCTTTGTGTTCACGATGATTTTTTGGGCGCTGTGGGACCAGAGTAGCGGTGGCGAATGGACGATCCAGTGTCAGAAAATGGATCTGCATTTTCTTGGCCTAAGTTTTCTTCCAGAGCAGGTGAACGTCGTGAATGGGCTGTTCATTCTCGCGATGATTCCGCTGTTCAACTACTTGCTTTATCCGGCGATTAGCCGCGTGTTCCCGCTCACGTCTCTGCGCAAAATCGGAATCGGCTTATTCCTTACCGCACTGTCGTTTGTGGTGATCTGGGCAATTCAGGTCAACATCGATCACGGTGGACGCCCGAACGTCGGATGGCAGTTCCTCGCCTATATCATTCTTTCCGCGGGCGAAGTGATGGTGTCGATCACCGGCCTTGAGTTTGCCTACACCCAAGCGCCTAATCGCATGAAGAGCCTGCTCATGGCGATGTGGCTACTCTCGGTCGCGCTCGGGAATCAAATTCCATCGCTCATCAGTTTCCTCATTCCGAAACTCAAGTCGATGGGCATGAACTTGGAAGGTGCGAATTACTTCCGCTTTTTCACACTCCTTATGTTCGGCGCGTCGATCATCTATATTTTCGTCGCGCGTGTTTACAAGGAACACACCTATTTGCAATCCCAGGAAGTACCGCCCGACGAACGCGTAACCGAGCCAGTGCTTGCCGCCGGCACGCCGAGCTGAATTCGATGAGAATCATCGTCGCAGCCGCATCCGTACTCTTTTTATCGATGCTCAACGCATCCGCCACTCCGCAGGACGACGCGTTTCAAACAATTGCACACGACTACATCGAGCAATATCTGCGGGCGAATCCAGAGGATGCGACCGAGCTGGGAGACCATCGGTTTGACGGTCAATTGACGGATTACTCATCCGAAGCACGGGCGAAAGACCTGGCAAGGCAAAAGGAGTTTCGCGAGAAGCTGAACGCGATTGATGGTTCGCAGCTTACCGGTGCGAACAAAGTCGATTTTCGGATCCTGAAGGAGAACATCGATTATCAAATCTTCCGAGCCGAAGAGCTGAAAGAGCCGCAGTGGAACCCGTTGGTTTACATGGATAGCCTGGCCAACAGTCTTTATCTGTTGGTTGCGCGCGATTTCGCGTCGCCAGAACAACGGATTCAAAATCTGCGCCAGCGGATGGAAGGAATTCCCCGCGTGATCGCACAAGCCAAAGCAAACCTGCAACACCCGCCGCGCATTCACACTGAAACAGCGATCGAACAAACGCAAGGTGCAATCAATCTTGTGCGCGGCGGACTCGCCCCGCTTCTTGATCGCGCGCCGCAAATGAAGAAGGATCTGGCGCCGTTACAGGAAAAAACCGCCGCTGCTTTGGACGACTACAAAAAGTGGCTTCAAGACGATCTACTCCCACGCTCCGACGGCAATTTCCGTCTTGGCGCAGAGAAGTTTCGAAAGAAGCTGCGCTTTGCGCTCGCTTCCGACTTGTCGATGGAAGAAATCATGAAGCGAGCGCAGGCTGACCTGAAACAGACGCAAACAGCTATCTACGAAACAGCGCTGCCGCTCTACAAAAAATATTTTCCCAACGCCGACGCCGCAACTCTCGCGGACAAACATAAGGTGACAGCGGCAGTACTCGACAAACTTGCCGAGCAACACCCCGATGACGCTACCGTCGTCGGTTATGCGAAAGAAGTTGTTGGTGAGGCAACCAACTTCGTTAGGTCACATAATCTCGTCACTATCCCAGATACGCCGCTCGATGTGATCGCGATGCCTGAATTTAAACGCGGCGTGGCTATTGCATATTGCGATTCTCCGGGTCCGCTAGATAAAACCGGAAAAACATTTTTTGCCGTCGCGCCTACGCCGAAGGATTGGTCAAAGGAACGGAAGGAATCGTTCTTTCGCGAATACAACAACTATCAAATTCGCGATTTGACCGTGCACGAGGCGATGCCCGGGCATTATTTGCAGCTCGCTCACGCCAATGAATTCCACGCGCCAACTCTCGTCCGCGCAATCTTTCGCAGTGGCACTTTCATCGAAGGCTGGGCGGTTTATACCGAGCAAATGATGGCGGAACAGGGTTACGGCGGACCGGAAGTGAAAATGCAGCAGTTGAAGATGCGCTTGCGCGCAATCGCTAACGCCATTCTCGATCAAAGCCTTCACGCGGGGAACATGACTGAGAAGGAGGCGATGGACTTGATGACGAAAGAGACTTTCCAACAGGAAGGCGAAGCGGTTGCAAAATGGAAACGTGCGCGCCTCACTTCAGCTCAGCTTTCCACTTATTTTGTCGGGGCCACCGAGCATCTCGATTTGCGCGCAGCGGAGGAGCAAAAACTAGGTAAGGATTTCGATCTCAAAAAGTACAACGACCAGGTGATTTCATACGGCAGCCCGCCCGTAAAATACGTGAGGGAATTGATGGGATTGTAGGTGGAACGGTCGCCGCGGCGACTCCGCAACGCGCTGCGATTTATTTGGCACGGCGCTTTTTGACAGACTTGCGTTTGCGCGACGGGCTGGGACCTGCATTTTTCCGAGCAGATAGTTGCACTAATTCGTCGAGATTAAGTGTCCGGCGCCGATTCGTTCCGACCTCTCGAAAATCGACGTGATACCAACCGTTCATTCGGGTCACCCGATACCGTTTTTGACCGATGCGCATTGGCTCGCGCGCGATCACTCGGTGGATAATTTTCTCATAGTTGGAGCGCGACCAGCGGCGCTTCTGGCGGCGTCCCCAATCGATCGCGCGTCCCACGTCGTCGTAGGTCTCCGGGCGCTTCTCAAAATCGAGAAGTGAGCGCGCGTCTCCGGCGAAGACCGCGGAAATGTGCTTCAGCGTATCGTCGTCGCTAAACCGTCGAATTAGCCGGGGAAATGAAGTCAAAATCTCTGCAGCGATGGCGCGCAAGCTAAGTTTTCGACCATCGCGCAATTTCCAAACCGGGGCATTGAAGTCGGCAGTGAATGGATTGCGAGCGAACGAATCCGCCGTGACCCGCCACCCGCGCCGCGAAGAATGCTTTCGCAAACGGAGCGGCGTAATTCGAGGGATTCCATGGCGGTTCAATTGCTTCAGGCTGAAATTTTGCCAGCGATGAACTGTTTCGATAACGCCCGCGATAAAAGCGCACGCCGCCAGCATTAACGCGGGGTCCGGCGTAAAATCAGCGGTAACCTCCAGCCGAGTTCTGCGCGGACGAACACCGACGGCGCTGCTTTGCCGATTGCTCGCCAACAAAAGTACCGGCACCGGCAGAATGTGCGCGAGCAGATATGCAAGCTTTGTCGCATTGCGAAATTTTGATTTCCGAGTCTCGGGAAACGAAAAATTGTAGTGCGTGCTGAAACCCTGCAGACGGCACTCGCATCTGTTTCGTTTGGCCCAGTGATCGAGCTCGGCTCGCAAGTAGCGGATTTGTTCCCACAGTAGGCGCGTCGCCCGATAACTGCAGCCGGGCTCCAGTTCGACAATCGGCGTCGCGACTTCGATGACTCCGGTATCGAAATAAATAGCCCCGCCAGCCGGAGATTGAAACGATTTACCGGTCCGCGGAATCATCCGGCGCCGCACGAGACGGCTGGGATCCCCGAACACTTTCTCTGGACGCCGTCTACGGCCGTTGACCAAAAGATTAAACTCGGCTTCCAAACCGATCACAGCGCGCGGTGGTGTTCCCAGAGCCGTGCGCTCGCTGAAAAGATGGCCGTGCCGTAACGGTCCAGGATACTTCATATGGGACAATTCGAGATCAACTGGCTTCGCTGCATTCGCATGGAGTCAGCGTTGCAAACCCTAAATCGACGTGGAGATGGTCGTCAGTTTCTCCGAGTTTGAAGCCGAACCGTCGACAAAAGACGACCGGACCAAGTGACGCCGCGATCCTCCCATATTTCTCAATCGACTTCGCATCGGAAAGAAAGGTGTCGCCGATCCGGTAGATGTTCGCAGCTGTTCCCCAACAATGAATGCTTTTCCCGCCGCCAATCTGGTGCGCCGGCGACCGGTAACCGCCGTTTGCGCTGATGAAAACCGGCGCATCGACTTCGCGACGAAAATTCTCCAACACTATCGCAAGTAACCCGATTGCACACGGCACGTAATGAGGAAACTGGCTCAAGAGCGGCCTGGCCTCACGGCAATCGACGAGCATCAATTCCGCGAGCGTGAAGTGCGGCACCAGGCGAATGTCGTGAGCTTCCTGCCAGCTATGGATTTCGTAGAAAAAGCGCGGCAGATGATGGACTCTCCCGTGGAAATCGTTTTCCGCTTCGCCTGGTCGCAGCAAAACGCGGTACTCTTCTGGTAAATTCAAGCCGTCAATTGCATGCAATCGGTGAGCGGTCATGGATCTCGACTAGGTTCTCATTACTGAGCGATAGATCGCCTCGGAAATAGCTGCGACAGTCTCGCGCCTCCCATCTCGGTCCGAATCAAACTCGGTTAGAATGACAGCGAGATACGGTTCGCGCTCGGGCAAGTACACAATGCCCATATCGTGGCAGGCAGTGGAGATCTCGCCTGTTTTGTGGGCCACTACCGCATGCGCCGGAAGGCCAGCGGGAATCATCGAATCGAATCGTTGTTCCAGCAAAATACGGATCGCTTGTTCCTTACTCTTAGCGCTAAGAAAATCGCCGCGCAGCGCGGACAGTAATCTCAGCAAACCATTTGCGGTCACTTGGTTGTTTATGCCTTTTTCGTGTGCCGCATGGTCCTCAACCCCTCGCCGCAGCTCTACCCCCTCCACTTGCGCATTCCGCAGAACATTTCGCGCATATTCCACAGTGACATAATCGAGGAGCAAATTTGTCGCGAGATTGCTGCTCGCGACAATCATTCCTTCTGCAAGCTCGGAAATTTTGGCTACCCGTCCGATGCGCTTGTACAGCTCCGGCATTGCATCCGAGTCGCGGCTAAGGTGAAAAGGAGAGCCGTCTGCCACGCTGATAAACCGGTTTCGAACGTGCAGCGAGTCATCCAGTCGAAGCCGGCCTTCATCTGCTGCGCGAAAAACCGCCACTAGTACTGCGACCTTAATTGTGCTTGCTGCGTGGAACCAGCGATCACCCTGTAGGGAAAATCGCAGACCGCTCTGTACATCGTGAAGGGCTACCGCAATTGCTCGAGGCTTCCTCTCGCCAGCCAATCGTTCCAATTCTTCATTCAATATGCTGGAAACATCGACGCCTGACATGGAAGTGCTCTTTACATAGCCATTCGGAAGTCGCAAATTCGACGATGGCTGATCTCGCAACATGGATGCGCCCGAAGGACGAAAAATGGTTTCGACCATTCTTTGCGAAACATCCTGAAATTCATGTATTCGACGCGCGGACCCGCCATGTTTTGATGGATCAAATGGATGGCCTGCTCCTGACGGGCGGCTCCGATATCACACCGGAATTTCTGCGCCAGGAAAATATCGATCCGAACTTGATCGACAAAGACGATATTGACCCCAAGCGGGACCGCTGGGAGGTCGACGCGATTTCAAATGCGATCAAGCGTGGACTGCCGATTCTTGCCATTTGCAGGGGTATTCAAGTCCTGAATGTCGCTTTGGGCGGGACTCTTAAGCTCGATATTCCGGGTCATAGGTTGCCGGAGCAAAAAGAACAGGACATTCAGCCGTTGCGCCACGATCGCAATGCGAACCATCGATTCGAAAACGTCAACAGTTCACATCATCAGGCGATTGATCGGCTCGCAGACGGTTTCGAAGTCGAAGCTTGGTGCGCCGATGACGATATCATCGAGCAGGTGCGTCTGCGCAATTATCCGTTCGCTCTAGCGGTCCAATATCATCCCGAGCGCGGAAAAATCTACGATGCGTTGTTCGAAAATTTCTTCCACAGGGTTAAGTCATTCCGAGCGGCGTCGAAGAATTCTTATTATTCGCCTCGATAAACGCAGCGTGCCGTCGCTGTTTCGTGCACGACTATTTCGCAGAGACCCGGACATTGAGATTGCAGTTTCTTCCAGAACCACTCAGCCATTTTTTCAATCGTCGGGTTCTCCATGCCTTCGATATCGTTGAGATAGGCGTGATCCAACAGTTTCAGCAACGGTTTCATTGCGTCACTGATTCTGGCGTGATCGTAAACCCATCCGATCTTTGGATCGACGTTGCCTTCTATCGAGACCTCTACCTTAAAGCTGTGTCCGTGCACGCCTCGGCATTTGTGACCCTCCGGCGCATGGGGCAAAGTCTGCGCCGCTTCAAAAGTGAAATCCTTCGTCAATCGCGCGCGCATAAAGTTAGATAAAAACTGGACTGCGTCCCGGGCGTTGTCATCTCGAACGAAGAGAGGGACCTCCCACAGACTCTAAAGATCGCACAAGTTGCCTTGTGTCCATCACAACAACGAATGCTAGCGCCGGGTGGCCGTGGTCGTGATAAGGGTTTTCATTGTCCCATTCCCTACCTCCGTGGCCGCGACCAAAGTGTGAGACCTTGATGTAAATGTAAAGGTATCTCGCCAAGACGCGTTCTTTCCCTTAACCGTCTCCTCGTAATCATTCACAAATGAATCACCCTCCCAATGTGCGGTACCGCGCATCTCGCAGGGATCGGTAGGATTGTTGAAGCAGACAAAGACGCGATAAATATTTGCGCCTTTGTCCCACCAGATGACGAGCATGCCATCGAGCTTTCCAGCAGAACCATCTGAATGAACTTCGTAAATCAATGTTGTCCCGCCAGCAGCCAGTCTGACACGGACGCTACCGTGGCGTGACCCGCCATTGGGGAAGGATTCTCCCTGCTCCATCGTCTCGGTTGTGTTCCAATCGCCAACCAACGCTTTGGCGAGTCTCTCCATCTCAGGGATTGAGCTACTCAGACTCTGCGGAGTTGTGCTCTCTGCTTGCTGAGTTGCAGCACGAAGGAAAAACGGAGTGATCAAAACAAGTGTCCCGAACAGCAATGCCACGCCTTTAGACACTTTCATGTAATCGCCAGCGCTAAAAAGTTGGCGTCTCGCTCATACTCCCCGCTGTGTCGGGCTCCAGATGAATTTGTGCATCTGAAGTTGAAAACGAACGTTCAGTTTATCCGCCAAGATCCATTCGACGATTTCGCGCGGATCGATCCGGCCGAAAATCGGTGAAAACAGAACGGCGTGGCACCGCGAAGGTAAACCATAGCGCTCGACCATGTCGCGTGACCATTCGTAATCTTCTCGGGAGCCCATTACAAACTTCACTTCGTCACGCACAGTGAGATGATCGATGTTCGACCAGAGGTTCTTCTCTACTTCGCCGCTGCCAGGCGTTTTCAAATCCATAATCCGATGGACCCGCTGATCGACTTTTGAGATATCATGCGCGCCGCTGGTCTCGAGCAACACCGCGTATCTCGCGTCGCACAACATCGACATCAAAGGCAGGACATTTTTTTGGAGCAACGGTTCGCCGCCTGTGATCTCGACCAAAGGACAGAGAAACGTTGCCACTGCATCCAAGATCTCCTTTAATGTCCGCTTCTTTCCCTCGTAAAACGCATACTCGGTATCGCAATAGTTGCAGCGCAGATCGCAGAACGTCAGCCGCACGAACACACAAGGTTGTCCGACCCAGGTGCTTTCACCCTGAATTGAGTGGTAGATCTCGTTAATTGTCAGCGTCTTTTCGCCATCGGCTGTCACGTTAACAACGTCTTACGCGAAGAATTACAAAGCAAGTAACCGTGAGGCGCGGCCGCAGGCAGCAATCGCTATAGCTTGACGCTACAACCGGCGTCCATAATCTGAAATTCGGCGGCAAGCCGGTTTGATCTGGCAACGCGTTGCGCCGCCTCCGCATCGCTACGGCGTGCCGAGGGAAGACGCGTTCGCCGTTCCTGTAAGATGTTTGTAGCGTGAAGCTTTTGACACATTTTTATCGTTCGTCGGTCGGAAAAAAAATAATCGTCGCGGTCACCGGCATCATTCTGATCCTGTTTGTGATCGGACATTTGCTCGGGAATTTGCAGATATTTATCGGACCGGATTGGATCAATGGTTACTCGGAACATCTGCGCGACCTCGGTCCGCTGCTTTGGTTGATTCGGATTTTTCTCCTCGTCACGGTCATTACTCACATCTACGTGACTATCCAATTGGCAATTGAAAACCGGCGTGCCCGTCCTGAGGCGTATATCGATAAGCGGTACGTCAAAGCAACGTTTGCCTCGCGTCATATGGTGATGAGCGGACTGATCGTGTTGGCTTTTATTGTTTATCATCTCGCGCACTTCACGGTGCGAGTTACTGATCACCGGTTTGGCCTGCTTAAGGCTGATCCTCTCGGTCACTACGACGTTTACTCCATGATGGTGTACGGATTTCAGAATTATTATGTGTCCGGCTTTTACGTCCTCGGCCTGTTTTTGCTCGCGCTTCATTTGAGCCATGGATCATCAAGCTTTTTCCAATCGCTTGGATTAAATGATAAAAAACTGACACCCCGTCTGGCTCTGGCAGGTCGAATTTTCGCATGGCTAATATTCATCGGTTATACGTCGATCCCCATCGCTATTCTCCTGGGGTGGATCAAGCCGGCGCAACAGCTATGATTGGTAGGCTCGACCCCAAAGTCCCGCCCGGTCCGCTCGCTCAGAAATGGCGAAACCATCTCGATCATTCGCGATTAGTTAGCCCACATAACCGACGAAAACTCGAGATCATCGTTGTAGGAAGCGGTCTGGCCGGTGGATCGGCGGCCGCAACTCTGGGTGAGCTGGGTTATCGGGTAAGATGCTTTTGCTTCCAGGATTCAGCGCGACGCGCGCATTCGATTGCAGCCCAGGGTGGGATCAACGCGGCGAAAAATTATCAGAACGACGGCGACAGCGTTTACCGATTGTTTTACGACACCATCAAGGGCGGCGACTTTCGTTCCCGTGAAGCGAACGTGTATCGTCTCGCCGAGATCAGCAATAACATCATCGACCAATGCGTCGCGCAGGGCGTACCGTTTGCCCGCGAATATGGCGGACTGCTAGCCAACCGCTCGTTTGGCGGCGCCCAAGTGTCGCGAACTTTCTATGCGCGCGGACAGACCGGTCAGCAGCTTCTGCTCGGTTGTTATCAGGCGCTTTGCCGTCAAATCGCAGCCGGCACGGTGCAGATGTTTCCCCAAACGGAGATGCTCGATCTCGTCACTGTCGAAGGACAAGCCAAGGGGATCGTGACCCGGAGCCTGTGCTCTGGAAAAATTGAAAGACACTCAGCGGATGCTGTCGTGCTCGCAACCGGCGGATATGGAAACGTGTTTTATCTATCGACCAACGCCCGCGGTTGCAATGTCACAGCCACCTATCGTGCGTACAAAAGGGGCGCACTCTTTGCAAATCCAGCCTTCACGCAGATTCATCCCACCTGCATCCCGGTCAGTGGCGACTACCAATCGAAGCTCACTCTCATGTCTGAGTCGCTGCGGAACGACGGACGCGTCTGGGTTCCGAAACGCAAGGAGGATCGCGACACGCCGCCGCGCAAAATTCCCGAAACCGATCGCGATTATTATCTCGAACGAAAATATCCGAGCTACGGGAATCTTTCGCCGCGAGATATTTCGTCGCGCGCAGCAAAAGAAGTCTGTGACGAAGGACGCGGTGTTGGTCCAGGCGGTCGCGGCGTCTACCTCGATTTTGCCGACGCTATCAAGCGCTTGGGAGAACATACGATCCGGGAACGCTACGGCAATTTGTTTGAGGTCTACGAAAAGATCACCGGCGAAGACGCCTACAAAGTGCCGATGCGGATCTATCCTGCGGTCCATTACACGATGGGCGGCTTATGGGTCGATTACGATCTAATGAGCAATGTGCCGGGCTTGTTTGTAATTGGTGAAGCAAATTTTTCCGATCACGGCGCCAACCGACTCGGTGCCAGTGCTCTCATGCAGGGTTTGGCAGATGGCTATTTCGTCTTGCCGAACACGCTGCCGAATTACCTCGCCGGCCAGATGGGAAAACGGCCGTCGCCGGATTGTCCAGAGTTTCGAGAAGTCGAGGAAAGTGTTCGTGCCAGGATTGAGAAACTCCTCAACGTCAACGGCACTCGCTCAGTTGACTCGTTCCATCGAGAGCTTGGCCTGCTTCTTTGGGACCTCTGCGGAATGTCGCGTCACGAAAAAGGATTGCGTGAGGCGCTCAAAAAAATTCCGGAGCTGCGAAAACAATTCTGGCATGAGGTGCGCGTCCCGGGCAACGGCGACGATTTCAATCAGTCCCTGGAACGCGCCGGACGCGTTGCTGATTTCCTGGAATTCGCCGAGCTGATGTGCATTGATGCACTGGAGCGCGACGAATCCGCTGGCGCGCATTTTCGCGAAGAACATCAGACCGCAGATGGCGAAGCGCTACGGGATGACGAAAACCACGCCGCTGTGTTCGCCTGGGAATTTCAAGGCGATGGGCAACCGCCGAAATTACATCGCGAGCGGCTCAATTTCGAAACCGTGCATCTAACGCAAAGGAGTTATAAGTGAGCGCTTTTGTCATTCCGAGCGAAGTCGAGGAATCCCGTTGCAGGACCCTAAGTTGCCTCCGCGGGATCCTTCGACTTCGCTGTGCTCCGCTCAGGATGACCTGAAAAGATGAACTTCAAACTAAAAATCTGGCGGCAAGCCAACCTAAAAACGCCAGGTAAACTCGTTGATTACGAAGTGCGCGACATTTCGCCGAACACCTCGTTCCTCGAAATGCTCGACATTCTCAATGAAACTTTGGTGAAAGGCGGAAAGGAGCCTATCGCGTTCGACTCAGATTGCCGCGAAGGTATTTGCGGCACTTGCTCGTTGACGATTAACGGCGAACCACACGGGCCCGATCATCCTGGCGCAGTGTGCGAGCTTTACATGAGAAAGTTTCGCGACGGCGCGACGATCATAGTTGAGCCTTTTCGGGTAGGATCGTTCCCGCTCGTGAAAGATCTGGTGATCGATCGCAGAGCGCTGGATCGGATTGTGCAAGCCGGTGGATTCATTTCAGCGCGCGCAGGCTCCGCGCCAGAGGCGAACTCGATCCTGGTTCCCAAGCGTGATGCCGACTTGGCGATGGAAGCGGCGGCTTGCATCGGCTGTGGCGCGTGCGCCGCGGCGTGTCCAAATGGATCGGCCATGCTTTTCGCGGCTGCGAAGATCTCGCATCTATCATTCTTACCACAGGGCCATCCAGAGCGAGAGAGTCGCGTGCTGCGAATGGTCAACGTGATGGATGCAGAAGGATTCGGCAATTGCACCAATACGTACGAATGTGAGGCGGTTTGCCCAGCCGAGATTAGCGCGAGTTTTATTGCCAAGCTGAATCGCGAATACACCCGTGCAGCGATGCAGCGCAGCGCGGGCGAATAGAGTCCCGACGCAATCTTGTAATGCCGTTGTTGGCATGCGATGAAATCGCAATGCCGAAAGCAAAAACAAAAGCGGCAAGCGCAAGCACACATGCCATACTCGGGTCCGACGAAGCCGAAGTTAAACGCGTGGCCGCAGAGCTCGCGTCTAATCTGACGCCGGCGGGCGCGGGCGATTTCGGATTGGAGGTTATTGATGGAGCCGCGGACAACGCCGACCAGGCCGGGGCGCGGGTAAGGTCGACAATTGAGGCACTGCAAACGCTACCTTTTTTTGGCGACACAAAAGTGGTTTGGCTAAAGAACGTTAATTTTCTCGGCGACGATCAAAAAGCGCGCTCGGCGACGCTGCAATCAGCTTTGGAAGAATTGTCTGAGTTAGTCGATAGCGGTTTCGGCCCCGGCATCACACTCTTGATAAGTGCGGTTGATGTGGATAAACGCCGCTCGTTTTATAAGACGCTACTCAAACGCGGAGAGGTGCAGGTTTTTGACCGGCTCGACTCCGGCCGGAGCGGATGGGAAGAAGAGGCACTTGAGATGGTTCAGCAGCGCACGAAGAAAAGAAAACTCCAATTTGATGTGGATGCGCTCGATCTTTTTGTGTTGCTGACCGGCGGCGATACTCGACAGATCGATAACGAACTGGAAAAGATCGACACGTTTCTTGGAAGGGATCGTGGTGTGAATGCTGAACTCGTGCGCGAGTTAGTGCCGCTTTCGCGCGCCGGCGTCATTTTCGAGCTGGGTAACGCGCTGGCTGCTCGCGATCTCCAACTATCATTGAAGCTCGTGCGACGTTTATTGGACCAAGGCGAAAGCGCGATCGGCATCTTGTTGGTGGCAATTGTTCCTACAGTCCGCAATCTATTACTCGCAAAAGATTTGATGGAACGATATCGCCTTCCACGGCCGCATTCGCCGTTCCAGTTCATCTCGGCGATCAACCGCCTGCCGACCGAGGCAACGGATCATTTGCCGCGTAAGAAAGATGGCTCGGTCAACGCTTACGCGCTTGGGATCGCCGCACAACAGGCGGGCCGGTTTGAAATGCCCCAATTAATTGAGGCCATGCGGGCGTGTCTCGCCGCAAACGTTCAATTGGTTACCACGCAGCTTAATCACGAACTGATATTGACTGAGGTCGTGGTAAAGCTGCTCCACCAACCGTCATCCTGAGCGGAGTCGAAGGATCCCGCGGCGTTACCCTCGAGCTTCTATCGCGGGATTCCTCGACTTCGCTCGGAATGACAAGCCTTACGCGCCGCCTTCCACCTGTCTCCGCGCAACCGGTCCAATATAGGGAATGTCCCAGCGAACACCGGTAAAGGCTTTTACGATCGTAATGATCATGATCACCAAAAACACGAGATGAACCAACGCGGCGACGATCGCCCAGAAAAATACCAGGATGCCGCCAATACCGGGAATCGCTCCGAATACCGCATGGACGACTGCTGACACAATGTTAAAGAGAAACCACGCGCAACCAAAGATGATCGATTGCATCGCGTAAAAGCGCACGAAGGGGTCGTGCTTTTCGAGGATATAAAAAATGATGCCGCCGATCAATGGAATGCAAGCGATGGCTGCAGCCACATTGGAAGGCAAACCGGTCGATGTAGATTTTGCCGTCGTCCCGGGTTCAGGACTTGGAGGCGGAGGTTGAGTAGGCACTTCGTCTGGCATGACCTACATACACGAACTGGAAAGTGTATTGTCAAGCATCTTCCTTGTGCGCAGTTCTTTTCGCTTCCGCTCCCGGTTTACGACCAATAACATGCGCTTTTCCAGAATCTATGGACAAGCACCCCGGCGTCTCACATGCCTTCACGCTGATCGAGGTAATTGTTGTCCTGGCAATCATCGCAATTCTCATGTCGATGGTATATCCGATGTACACGAGCATTTCCGAGCGCGCAAAAGCGACAAAGGATTTGAGCAACCTGCGCCAGATCGGTATCGCAGCTCAGACTTATTTAAATGACAGCGACGGCGTGTTATTTACTGCAGGCGGGATTTGGATGAACCAGCTCCATCCGAAATACCTGGCCACCTGGAGGGTTTTTCAATCGCCATTCGATAAGCGTGCCGCGGCGGAAGTCGATGCGAATGCGCCTATCAGTTACGGCTTGAACGGCAATACGAAAGGTGGAGGGTCTAGCGTCGCTGGTTTGTTAGTAAATAGGATCGCGAATCCCTCAGTGTTTATTATGTTTGCGCCCGCGCAAGCTCCGGGGACAGGAGTAGCGTTCGCTGGCACAACTGCCGCGGGTGTGACCGTTTATAAGAACACCAACCCTGCTGCTTCTGGCGGTACCCATAACAGCCGCAGGCAAATCAACGCGCTCTTTGCCGATTTACACGCTGAGACAATGCCTTGGTCGAAATTCATTCTGGACAACGATCCCAACGACCCTAGCGCCGCGCTCCGCTGGGATCCTTATCTCGGTTATCCGTGATAGTGGTAAGAGCGTCATGCGCCGGCAGCTCGCGCTATCATGCGATCATTGGCTCGCGCTTGCTTGAAACGACCGGATCGAGAATCCCGAAAACGCTCCGCGGCCCGCAAGTCGCGATCATTTCCGATAGGAATGTCGGCCCGCTCTTCGCTAGTCAAGTCAAACGAAGCTTAATATCGGGTGGTTTTAAGCCGATATTGATCACAGTTCCAGCAGGTGAGAAATCGAAGACACTTAAGCAAGCCGGAGCGATCTGCGAGCAGATGATTGCCGCCGGATTGGACCGTCAATCTTTCGTCATCGGTCTCGGGGGCGGCGTGATCGGCGATATCTCCGGATTCGTCGCAGCCATTTATCACCGTGGCATTCCACATGTCCAGATTCCCACCACGTTGCTTGCGATGGTAGACAGCTCAATCGGCGGAAAGACCGGAGTGAACACCGCTGATGGAAAAAATTTGCTCGGTGCAGTGCACCAGCCATCGCTTGTGATTGATGATTTGGATGTTTTGAAAACGTTGCCTCGCCGCGAGTTCAATCAGGGATTCGCGGAAATCATCAAACACGCGATCATCGCGGATGCGAAAATGTTTGAGATGCTAAAAGTAGCGCGAGCCTCCGGCTTGCGACGCGCAAGCGAGACGCATGCGCTACAATGGCTGATCAGGCGCAACATCAGGATAAAATCACGAATTATCGGAACGGACGAGTACGATCGCACCGGCAAACGTGCTCTTCTCAACTTCGGACACACCGTTGGTCACGCGATTGAGCGCGCCGGAAATTACCGGAAATTTCTTCACGGCGAAGCTCTTAGCCTGGGAATTGTCGCAGCGTGCACAATCTCAATTAAAAGAGCCGGGCTCTCGTCCAAGCAACGCGATGCAGTTGTCGGTTTGTTGCAGCGATTCGAGTTGCCTACGCGTTTGCCGAAAAATTTTCCAAGGAACAAAATCGTAAACGCACTGAAGTTCGACAAGAAATTCGAAAGCGGAAAAATCCGCTTCGTTGTCACGCCGAGAATTGGCGAGGCCCATCTCACGAGCGATGTCACGCTTGAAGATATTCGCGACACGGTAGGCGTGCTGTAGGGCGTCTTTGTCAGCCCCGAACCCTTTCGGGGTTCACAGAAACGCCCTACAAAACCAGGCGATCAGGTCAGTCGCCTTTGCCGCGCACCTTTGAGTAATATTCGACTAATCCATCCACCACACTGTCAACGTACTCGCGGAAAATACTTTTGTGTTTGATTCCGTTGATGTTGCGGGTTCCTTCGTAATCACCGGCCTGAATTCGGGCAAAGGCGTCTTTACTGTTCATCACATAGGGTTCGCAATAAACCACGGGACAGCGATAGAGCCGTGTAGCTAGCAAATTGCGCGCATAGACGTAATCGCTGGTGCCGACTTTAGTTGTGCTGTTCGTCGTGGGATACTGGTATGGGGGCAGTTGAGTTTCCCGGGCCATTGTGCCGGCAATTGTGTCCGCCAGTGGTAATTCCTCGTCGTAAGCGCGGCTGAGAAGTCGCCGAATCATTTCGAAACGTTCGTCGTCGAATTCAAGCTCCTGCTGCAGATAGGAACCGTTTACCAAAAGGTGAAGATGGTTGATGTCGGGCAACATAGGATTATTTGGATCGCCCCAGCCTTCGGCATTAAAATGCAGGCAAAGGACGAGATCGGGATGCAACTTGAAGTTTACCAGCGCCGCTCGACGGCGTATCTCGCTGTAACGGTAAAATAAAATTTCGCTTTGCCAGCGAATCGTTTGCTCTTTCTCCGGATCATTTGGGTCGAGGACATCGGCACGGGGCTGCGGCACGCCGTTTCTAATCAGAATGTTCCTAGCGAGCTCGCGAAAATCATTGGGACGCTTTGCCGTGACCGGTTCGCTGCTATTTCGGACAAAAAAAACTTTTGCGCCTAAATCGCGCAATCGCGGAGCGAGCAGCTGAGCGACTTTCAAAGTCAGATCCCCTTCCTGCACTGGTTGAGCGTTACCGGCTTGAAACCAGCGCTCTTCCATCCTTGCCCATTCGCCGCCCAGATGCCCTGGGTCGAGTGCAATTCGGAGGCCTGAGAGCGGTTTGTTCGCCTTCGCGGGCGGCAAGAACTTGGCGGGATGCCAAAGGCGCGGCACCGGATTGCGCGAAGCGTCATTCCCTGCGAACCGCAAAGTGAAAAAGCTTTGCGACTGGCGGTTCATCAGGATCCGCGCTGAATCAGTGTTTACTTCAATTAAATCCGGAGCGAATCCGTGTGTGCAATAGACGTCGTAAATCAAATGCGCGAATTCATCGCGCGTGATTGTCTCCTGATAGTGTTCCAGGACGCTCCATTTCGGCTTACTTCCAAGGACACCGATGTTGTCTGCTGCGCGATTGGGAAGCGCCAGGCTCAAAAAGCAAAACGTCAGCAGGGCGGCGCGCTTCATCATCTCACGCAATAGAGCATTGATGGTGGGATTTTTCCCACTGTCGTCCTAAGCAAAGCGAAGGACCTCACATGGCCGGTTGATCACACAAAGTCAGATGCGTGATACTTTCACTTTGTCGCATCTCCGCTGGGATGACAATGCGCTTTAGCGTGTCTAGTATCGCAGAATGCTAACGGTCCTTATCCTCGGCGACATCGTTGGTGAGCCGGGACGTACAGCTGTGATCGCGAGGTTGCCGGAACTGAAAGAAAGGCACGCCGTGGATTTCATCATCGTTAACGGTGAGAATGCGGCAGGTGGTCGCGGTATAACCGGAAGAATCACCATTGATCTCTTGCGCGCCGGCGTTTCAGTCATCACGACGGGCGACCACATTTGGGACCAGAAAGAAATTCTTGCGTTTATCGACACGGAGCCGCGTTTGTTGCGTCCTCTGAATTATCCTGATGGCGCGCCAGGGAGTGGCTCGATCGTCCTGGAAACAGCCAAGGGAAAAATCGGTGTCATCAACGTGCAAGCGCGCACGTTTATGCAGCCGATTTTGGAAAACCCGTTTCACTCGGTCGATGCAGCGGTGAAGAAGATGCGCAAGGAGACGGCAAACATTATCGTGGACGTACACGGAGAAACTACGAGTGAGAAAATTGCGTTGGGCCGGTTCCTCGACGGAAAGGTTTCTGCCGTCATTGGAACTCACACCCACGTTCAGACCGCCGACGAGCAAATCTTTCCAGGCGGCACAGCTTTTTTGTGCGACGCGGGCATGTGCGGTCCGGTAAATTCCATCCTGGGGCGCGCCATTGATCCAATCATGAATCGGTTCATCTCGAACCTGCCGGCATCGTTTCCGGTCGCAGGCGGTCAAGTGCGCCTGCATGGAGCGTTAATCGAAATCGACGAGAGCACCGGTCGCGCAGTGCGAATTACACGTGTGAATGAACCCGGGCTCAGTGTAACTGCGCCATCGGAGCCCGAACCAAAGATCGACATTGAACAGACGCCATCCCCAGAGCAGACTTAAATGAGTTGCACCAACTGTTCGGGATTTGAATCTCGAATTGTTTAGGAACATCAACGTCCAAAAGAAATTATGAAAAAAACCTTTGTCTTTATTTTCGCCGCGGCCCTGGCGCTTTGTACTCCGCAGTTGTCCCACGCGCAAGCCACCAAAGATACGAAGGAAGCAAACAAGCTTGCCCGGGATGGCGCAGAGGCATCCAAGAATCAAGAGTGGGACAAAGCGATCGACTTGCTTCGCAAGGCGACGGCTCTCGACCACAAATACGCGCCAAATCTCTCTGCGGTTTATCAACAGCGTGCATACGCCGCGGCGACGAACCAGCAATTTTCGGATGCCATCAACGACTATGGCGAAGCACTCAAGATCAGCCCGGAAGACGCACGAATTTACGAACAGCGCGCAGCGGTCGAGATGAAAATGAACGATATGGACAAAGCGCTGGCCGACTATTCCGAGGCGATCAAGCTTAAGCCGAACGAAGTTCGGTACTACGGTTACCGCAGTTACATTTACGAGGTTAAGGGCGACATCAAAAATTCGATGGTTGACACCGACAAAGTGCTAAAACTTGATCCGAAAAATCAGGAAGCGATCAGCCGTAAAAAGCGCTTGGAAACGCTGCAATCCTTGAGAGCGACGCCGGTTCCTCCCCGGCCGGCGGCTTCAACGAAGACTTCCCCGGCGGCCGCGCACACGCCGCATAAGCCCTAATCTTAGTCAGCGGCACTCATGCAATTCGTGCCAACGTGTTGGGGACAACACGTTCCACCTGCGCTTTCAAACTGGATCGGCTCCTGAGAAAATGCCAGCTGGCTCGGACCGATGGCGAACAGGCCGCCGAAGGCGCAAGATAATCTTCGATGTTCAGGCGTCCGTCGGTGAAACAACGGCTTCCTGGTTTTCGGTTGGTTTTGCCGGCGCGGTGAACCGCCTTTTCCTCCGGTTGGCCGGCAGAGGCGCCAGGGTCATGGTGATATTGCGTCCGGCGATTTTTGGCTCCATTTCCACCTGCGACATTCCCGCGAGATCATCGCGAACTTTGTGCACCAGCTGCATGCCAAATTCCTGGTGCGCCATTTCGCGGCCGCGAAATTGCAGTTGCACGCGCACCTTATTTCCCCGATCCAGGAATTCTTCGCCGTGCCGAATTTTCGTTAGATAATCGTGATCGTCGATGTTAACGCGAAACTTGATTTCCTTCAGCTTCGAGCCGGAGGGCCTTTTATCCTTGGTATGCTTGGAGATATCGTACCGGAACTTTCCAAAGTCGATGATCTTGCAGACCGGCGGGGTGGCCGTTGGGGCGATCTCCACCAGATCGAGACCAAGACTTTGAGCTTTGCGCAAGGCGTCATTTAGCTTCATGACGCCAAGCTGTTCGCCGGTAGACCCCATAATGACCCGGACTTCTCGGGCGCGGATCCGACCGTTTACACGAATTTGTGGT
>JBKPLX010000091.1:0-7920 GCA_046731855.1 Verrucomicrobiota bacterium
CGCTCATATCGGTTGTCGCTGTGCCTGCGATTCGCTGCTGGCCTTCCGATTTGTCCAGAACAAGACCTTTCGAGTTCACGGCGTCCACGAAATGTTTTCGCCCGATGAAAACAGTTGGTGCGCCCGCCCGGGCTAAGATCCCACCGAAGTAACTGCCAACGGCTCCAGCGCCCACAACGGCGATTCGCGGCCAGTCTCGAACTTCGCTCATCAGATATCTTTGGGCAGCCCGGCTTCGCTCAAGTTATACGTTGAATAAGCCGTAGGCTTATCGCCCCTGGCAATAAGCGCATCAATAACATGTGCGAATTCTTCGGTGTGCCAATGTCTTCGCGTCTGCCACCACTGTTGTACACCGGGATAGGCGATCACATCACTCATCGTTCTCTCAACCTCACCCCATAATGACGCACTGAGCACCCCGTCGCGATGTGAGAAAAACATCGCCTGGAAATTTTTGAAGAACCGATTAAGGAACGAGCTAAACCTCAGCTTCGATACTGCGTCGAGATCGGTAAAAGACTGCACGCCGCGAAGATAGATCGCGCAGAACTCGGCGTTATCGTGAAACGACCTGGTGAGATCGCCCCACTGAACGGTGAGAGCGTTTACCACCGACTGGTGCCGTTCCTTGGTTTGAGCCCTGATTTGCAGGGCGAGATAAATCAGGGAAGGGATTCCAACAATGACAGCAGCCAATTGCCCGATCGCCGTCAGCATCTCCCAGTTCATGTGCTATTGGGGACTAGTTGCGCGCGGTGTGATACCGAGCGCGTTTTCGATCGCGGCCGGATCGTACAGTTTTCCGCCTTTGATTACTGTGGTGATCTTGTCGAGGTCCTGGATGTTTTTCGTCGGGTCTCCGTCCACAAGGATCATGTCAGCCAGTTTTCCCGGAGCAATGACGCCGCGGTCTTTATCCACACCCATTACCAGAGCAGACGTCCACGTTGCCATGCGCAGAACTTCAGCCGGTGCGATACCGGCGCGCACATAAAGTTCGAGCTCATGATGGAGCGTGTAACCCGCCAGCGCATCGGTGCCCGGGATAATCGTCACACCCGCGTCGTAAATGGCCTTGAGTAAGCGCACCATCGCCGGGAACGCATCGTGATAAGCCGCCTGCTTGTCTGGCGGAACTTCAAGCGCCCCGCTCAGCATTTGGCGCCGTACCTGTGGCGGAAAACGAGGCACGATTTCTTCGAGCCCGGGCGTTATCGCAGTGGGATTGCCGCAAAAAAGCGTTTCGAAGGCGCTCATCGTCGGATCAAGCACCGTATGATGGGCCTTGAGAAAATTGACGAAGTCGCGCACTTCGGGTTTGTCTGGAGTAAATTCGCTGGCGTGTTCGGCGACCTTGATAAAGCGATCCCGGTTGCGCGTCTCCTTGACTTCGGGAAACAGGAAGTTGAGCACGATGAAATTGAGGTGCTGAATTTCGTCAGCGCCGCCTTCAACGAATTGGCGCGCTGACATAAACGCGGGCACGTGTCCGCTTACACGCAACCCTCGCGCATGCGCACGATCGGCGATAATCGGAACCAGCTCCGGTTTGATTGAAGAATAAATTTTGATTTGGACGTAGCCGTGGTTGGCATACCAATCCACGTCTTCAACAGCCTGCTCGGCGGTGTCGACCCGCATCTTGGTGGGACCAGCGAGTTCGCCCGTGCCGTCGATAATTCCCGCCTTCAGAACTCGCGGCCCGAGCTCGGTGCCGTCGTCGAACCGCGCGACGCGTTCAAGAAACGCATCGGTGTCGTTCGCCATGTCGCGCGCGCTGGTCACACCGTTAGCGAGATCGAGCGGGCCATCGTGGTCGCTGAAGTGTTGATGATTGTCCCATAACCCCGGCATCAGGAAGCATCCCTTTGCATCGATCACCTCGGCGTTTGCAGATGGCTTAACGTCGGCATCCGGCCCGACTCGCACAATGCGTTCGCCGCTTATCAAAACGCTTGTTCCCGGCGTGACACTAAGATCGCGTGGATCGAACAATCGCGCGTTGCGAATGACCAGATCGCCACGCGGAGCGTGCGCAAGCGTGCGAGCAAGGCGCTTCGACCAGGCCGCATCGGTTTTTTGCTGCTCCTCGCGCAATCGCGGGATTGAAGAGTCGAAAACATCCGGCACCACCGAAAACCACGAGGACACGGATGCCGATGCGCCATTATCATCTAACCAAATCGTTTGCGGCAAAAATCCGAGACCAGTGATCCGATATTCGGTAAAAACATTATTGCCGGAAGTCACTTTACGTGCCTGTTCAATCGTTGCCTCGCCCGCAGGAAGAAGCGGCAGTTTGTGGTTCGGCGCCTTCAGCAGGGCGCGCGCGAGCACACCGAAAAGTTCCGGAGGCGCATTCATCGGAAAATAGAAAGCTTCGCCGGAGACGGCTTGTTCGCCTTGTTCGCTGCGATTCTTCCAGCTCGCCCGACCCTCCTTTATTTCGAAATGTTCTTCGACCGGCGCCTTCATATAATCATTTCCGTGGCCGTCGTACGCAATCGGGACACCGGCGTTATCGAGTTTCCAACTCGCGGTGATGTGGTCGCCACGGCCGCGATCGTTATAGGAGTACTCAGCGCGCACTGTCCCGTCAGGCTGAACGTCGATGGTCTGCGCGCCGGCCGCGTTGCCCTGAATAAGGATTTTGTCGGTGCGATGCTTCGCAGATAGCTGTGCGCCTTTGGATCGCAACAATTGGTAGGCAAGCAGACTAAACGCAATAACGGCGACGCTAATAACAAACGTGGCAAACTTCCGTTTGCTCCAGTAAGGAAGAACCTCGCCCGGCGTAACGTCCGCTGTTCTTTTCAGTCCCTCCGGCGTCATCTCAAAGGACCACGAGATGATTAGCGCGAGAATGAAGCCCAGGACGAGCAACACGACCAATGCTTCCATTACCCACGCGGGCGCATCGAACATCGGCACCAGAATCCACACGACTTCGATCACCAGCCATGCCACGACGGCATAAACGAGCGCGACTTTATCAACGTGGCGCCGCTTCAGCTCTGAGAAAAAATTGCGCTTGCTCATTGTGTCTCACTCATAAATTTGGCGACAAATTTTTCAAAGCGCGGATCGCCCCTGAGGGAATCAAAGCGATTGTCGATCTTCGGACCACCGATCCCACCGCCGCCAATCGGAATGCTTCGCTCGTCGTACGCTTTCTCCAGCAGCCGCACTGCTTCGTCTTTGTTTCCAAGCATGGCTTGAATTTGCGCAAGGGCATAACTCGAAACAAACCTGCTCTGGGATTCGCTCAACAACTCGTTCAAAATTTTTTCCGCCTCTTCACGTTTGCCCCAGCGTGCATAGGCACACGCGATCACTGCCTGGCATTGATCGGATGGAGAACCTGTTTCCGCCGCTTTCTTATAATCGGAGATCGCGTCGTCGAATTTGCCCGCGCTTTCATTGATTTGTCCGCGTACCCAGTAAGCGACGCTGAAGTTTGGATCTAAATCCAGCGTTCTACGCACTTGCTCGGATGCTTCCTCGGTGCGTCCGCCTGAGTAAAGCGTCCCGGCCAGAATGGTGTTGATAATCAGGGACAGTGGATCGAGATCACGCGCGCGGCGTAGTTCAGCGATCGCCTCGTCAAAGCGACCTGACGACTGGAGAACTTCGCCATACCATTGACGGGCCGACGCATAGTTTGGATTCAGTGCGAAAGTGCGTTTGAATTCCGCTTCCGAAGCAGCCAGTTGTAAATCTGCTCCAATGGCGTTGGCCAGAGCGGCGTGCGCTTCGGCCAGTGAATCATCGAGCTCGATCGCGCGACGCGCCGCGGGAATCGCGCGATCGATGTATTGCTTCGGCGCATCGTTGGTGTAGTTAGGCAGGACCGAGTAGGCGTCTGCGACTCCAGCGTACGCCAACGCGTAGGACCGATCCTTCTCGATCGCCTGTTGAAAGAACTCCAGTGCCTTTTTGATATCGGGTTCCGTCCGGCGATTCCAAAAATGCCGGCCTTTCACATAAAGCTCGTGCGCCTCTGGATTTTCCGTCGGCTTTTTTGCCATGGCCGTTTTCTCCGCGCCGCTCAGCTTCGCCTGCAACGACTCAGCGATCGTTTTCGCGATTTCGGTTTCGACCGAGAAGATGTCGATCAAACGACGATCGTAGGTCTCCGCCCAGAGATGCGCGTCATTCAACGCGTTGACTAATTGTACATTCACGCGCACCTGATCTCCCGCTTTTTGCACGCTGCCTTCTAGAATGTGCGCCACGCCGAGCTGCTTCGCGATCTGCGGCAAATTTTCCGGCGCGCTTTTGAAATGTTGCGTCGAGGTGCGCGAGATCACTTTCAGATCGGCGACCTTTGCCAGCCGCGTGAGGATTTCATCCTGAACGCCTTCGCAAAAATAAGCGTTGTCCGGATCGCGGCTGAGATTATCGAACGGCAACACCGCGATCGATTTTTCTGGTAGGGACAAACCGCCGAGCCGTCCGCTCTCTTTGTTTCCCGCACTGTACCGGCCGAGAAAGAACAAGCCGATCGAGAATGCAGCGGCTACGACAACAATGTAGATCCAAGTATGGCCATGTGAGTGTTGTCCAACTGCATCGGCTGCGTTAGTACGTTTGATGCCTTCCGGCGTTATCTCAAACATCCATGCGAGAACAAGCGCGATGGGCAAACCGATGATGATCAGCACGACAATTGATCGGATGACCCAGTTCGGAACATCGAATACGGGAAAAACCTGCGCGATCCCCTGAGAAAGAGCCCAGCCAGCGACCATGTACGCGACCGCGACTTTGTAAACGTTGCGCCGCTTCAGTTCAGCGAAAAAGTTCATGTGTAGGCCTTACCGTCCTGAGCGTTCATTTCAGTTGGTCGTCGGCCAGGCCCATCGTTCGCATAAACGCGATCCAGCGCGGGTCCCCATGAAGATTCACGAGGAAGGGATCGCTGCGCAGGCCAACCAGGCCCGAGTCGCGCTGTCGATGCGCTCGCTCCAACCACTCGAACGCGCGGTCTTTGTCTCCTCGATACGCGTAGACTTCGGCGATTTGGTAAGCGGCCGTATCGGCGGAACTCTCGATCAAACGGGCCAGCGCGGCATCTGATTCCGGGATCCGTTTCTGACTCCACCGGGCGATGGCTACGACGAGCAGTCGAGCCCACTCCGCCGCATCGTCTTTCGCGGCGGTCACGGCTTCTTCAAATTTGCCTTGAACAAGGAACCCTTCGCCGAGGCCGGCATGGGCATTGGGCGACGCAGGACTCAATTCCGCGAACTGGGCGTATTCGACTTGCGCTTCCGCTAGCTGCCCCGTTAGGGCGAGAATAGAAGCGAGATACGACCGCGCTCGCGGATTGACCGGATCCAATGCGACAGCCTGGCGATAAAGAGCGATGCCCCGCGTCGTGTCTCCTCTGGCTACCGCAAGGGTTCCCGCGTCGGTTAGAAGGGCCGGGTCTGCGGGCGCCAGGGCCAGAGCGGTGTGCAGCGTTTCGCCTGCTCCCTTCCAGTCAAAATCGAAATTGAGCTGGATCACGGCACGGACTCGCAGTGCCTCCGGCAGGTTGGGCTCGATCGCGAGGGCGCGCGCCGCGGCCTCGTGCGCCTGGGCCAGGTGCGCGTCGAACGACGCCAGTCCCTGTGTGGAAAAGTTGCAGTACCATACATGCGTCTGGGCCAGACCCGCCCAGGCGAGAGCGAAGGAGGGATCGAGCTCCACCGCATGCTGATACTCGGCCAGGGCCTGGCCCGCGCCTTTTTCCGAGTGCCGATTGGAATAGAACCGGCCCTGCAGATAATGTTCGTGGGCCTCCACATTTTTCGTCCCGCCTTTTTCCGCCGCCTGCACCTGCGCTTGAATCGCCGCCTTGGCCGCCGGATCTGCGGCGTCATCCGTGAGCTGACCGCTCAACTGTCCCACGATGGTTTGGGCGAGTTCAGTTTGCACGGCGAACACATCTTTCAAATTACGAGTGTAGTTTTCCGACCAGAGTTGCTCGCCCGTATCGGTCCGCGTGAGTCGGGCCGCGATGCGCACAATCTCGCCGGCCTTGCGCACACTCCCCTCGACCAGGTGCGCCACCCCCAGTTTCTGCCCGATCTCCTGCGCGGTCGCATTCTTGCCTTTGAAGGAGAACGCGGAGGTCCGCGCGGCGACGTGGAGGCCGGGAATTTTTTGCAGCACAGTCAGCAACTCTTCGCTGATTCCGTCTGAAAAATATTCGCTGCCCTTATCGTCGCTGAGATTGGCGAACGCCAGGACCGCGACGGACTTGTTAGTGATTGCGGCGGCAGTTGTTGGAGGCGTAGTCGGTTTCGTCCGAAAAAGATTAAAGGTAAGCAGACCAGCCGCGATGACTGCCAGCGCAACCGTAAGCCCGACAATTTTGCGTCCCGTCCGTCGCCTGATTGACTCGTTAGGCGCGATTTCCGATTCAAGTTTAATTCCCTCCGGAGTAATTTCGAAAGCCCAGGAAAGAACAAGCGCCACCGGAAAACATAGGGCGACGATGACAATAAGCACTTTCATCACCCATGGCGGCGCATCGAAAGCGGGCAGAAAAATCGAAGCCGCCTGAATGACCAACCACGCCACGACCGCGTATGCGACCGCGACCTTGTAGACGTTCCGACGCTTCAGCTCGGCGAAAAAAGAGGGCTTCTCGCTCATCATGGACCCACGTGCTCCTGCATGGTGAGGAGTTGTTGGAAGCCGGGATCGTTGCGGATCGGGTCCCAGACCGGATCGATTTTTAGGCGGGCGATGGAAACGGTCTCGCCCGCGGGAATGGTAAGTAGCCGGCGAAGAATTGCGATCGCGTCGGATGCCGCTCCGGTGCGAGCTTCGACTTCGGCAAGGCCGGCCAGATTGGAATTACCGAGGAGCGCATCTCTCTCCGGCGGAAGTAAGTCCACAGCCTGCTGCGCGAGCTTGAGAGCGTCGGCGTCACGTTTGAGCGCGAGGTACACCCAGATCAATTCTCTCATTGAAACGCGCTCGTTTGGCCGTTCGCGTAATCTTTCCTCAAGCAGCTGTCTCGCTTTTTCTGCGTCGGCTTGTGCGCCGGTGAAATCGCCGGCCAGAGTGCGAATGGTAGCTTTCGCGGAGAGCCGTCTGCGTTGATCCGCCGCGGTATCGGCACTGGTTTCCCAAATTTTCAGGGCTGCTTCGAAATTACGTGCAAAAACAAAGGTATACGCGCGGTCACCAGTCACGCTCGCAACGATACCGGAAGCGGACGACGAGATGAGGTCGTTCGCGGACGGAAAGGTCGCCAGCACGCCTTGCGCTTTTTTGATGTCGCCGCTCCCGTTCAGAATCGCCAGGAGCAACGCGCGCATACCGATCACATCAGCTGGATCAATGTTCAGTGCATATTTGCCGGCGCGCCCGGCATCTTGCCACATGCGCAAGATACAATAAGTCTGAGCAAGATTTCCGGCTACATCGGCATTGCGCGGATCCTGCTCGAGAGACTTCTTGAGCGTGTCTAAACAGCGTAGCCATTGCCCCTGGCGGCGATAGACATAACCAGAATATTCGAGCGCCTGCGCGTTGTTAGGCTGTAACTGGAGCGCGCGCCCAAACTCGGCCAATGCCTGTTCGTACTGCCGATAGCCGTAATAATAAAAAAGGCCGTGCGCGACGTGCGCTTGCGCCAGATCTGGCGCCAGAGCTAGCGCGTGCTCGACCGTTTTTTGAACTTCCGCGAGCTCCGGTTCAGTGAACGTTTCCACGAACCAGTGTTGACTCAAACGAGACTCGGCCAGGCGAGCCATCGCAAGCGCAAAATTCGGATCGCGCGCAATGGCTTGCTGATACCACGCGATAGCTTGGTCGAATGACTGCGGCCTCAAGGAAGCATTCGCCGCACGTAGCTCGGACTCGCCTTTCAGAAACAGATCATACGCTGCGGTGTCCTTGGTCGGCGCGGTGGCGAGC